>CANQVD010000008.1 GCA_947627215.1 uncultured Eisenbergiella sp. | reverse complement strand
TTAAGTGCCGGCGTTTTTCTACGGCCCGGGAAAATGGAATATATCCCGGCGCCGGGCGGTGCGCTTTGGGCAGGGGCGTTCCCTGAAAGATTCCGGGCGGCCGCGGTCCTCTTCTACAGCATAAGCCGTCCTTCCATGCTGTCGAAATCGATAATCCGCCGCTCCCCGCTCTTCAGCGCGATCTCCACCGGGCCATAGATGCCAAGCCCCTCCGGATCCGTATAGGTGATGGAACGGATCGGAAACAGCTCATCCTCCGTGAAATCGGCCAGGCTTTCCTTCGTGATGACCTGCGAGATCAGAAGGCCGGGCTTACAGCCGTAGCGCTTCTGCCACGCGCCCTTCGCGTACACCACCAGCGAACGAGCGGAATCCGGGTTGGTTCCCCGGCTGGCGGTCACGGCCAGCTCTTCCCAGCCCGCAAAGACCGTCATGGCCAGTTGCTTTTCCCGTCCCTGGGAATCGTGCCCCTTCAGGATGACGGCCTTCGCCGTCCCCCATCCGGTCACGCACTCCTTTTTGATGATCTCCGTCCCGTTGTCCGGGAAACCGTAAGCCCCCAGCGTCAGCTCCACGGGACGCCGGAAAAGCCGCAGCCGGTCCGCCCG
This sequence comes from uncultured Eisenbergiella sp., assembly GCA_947627215.1. Taxonomy (GTDB): domain Bacteria; phylum Bacillota; class Clostridia; order Lachnospirales; family Lachnospiraceae; genus Gallintestinimicrobium. The sequence goes on along the minus strand of CANQVD010000008.1, from coordinate 118,668 downwards.
CAGGATCCCATAGGGCACGGGAAAATCCGCCAGATTCAGAGCGTGCATCCAGTGGCACTCCGCCTCCAGCCTGTAGCGGAAAAACTGGCGGCGGTAGAGCACGCCGTCCTTCGCGCCCTGCCAGAAGGTCACATTGCAGCATTCATAATTGTTCGCGGTCCGATCCAAAAGGACATACTGCTGAGATTCCACACTGCCCGCAGGAACAGACACGGGAGAAACCGCCGCAGGGACAGCGGAATCCGCCCTGCCCGCCGAAGGACCGGGCACAGGACGCTCCGTCTCTCCCGTGGGCGTTGCCTCCCACGGATATTTCGTATGATAACAGAGCTTGGAATAATTCCACATCCCGTGAACGTCCCCGGGCGTCTTCACCACCTTGCCGGTGCGCAGCACGGTGCTTCCGTTGGCCTGATGATTTGTAAAACAGAGTGCCGGACCATCCAGCACGGTTTCTTTCACCTGCTCTTTTTCCAGCGCCTCCCAGCTCCCGTTGTTCTCCCGGGCCGTCCAGAAGGGATGGTCGGCCGGAAGATGCAGGCACAGAAACGCCTTTCCCAGCCAGAACGGGGACTCCGCGCAGGAATACCCCTGCACCAGCGGCATGAACTGCCCGTAAAAGCCCAGCGTGGGCACGCCCTGATACAGGAAATCCTCCCTGGTCAGAAACTGCAGAAGAGAACCGGAGGAAATGCGCCTCGCCAGCCCCGGATCCGCCGTCGGACGGCGCAGCAACAGGTTCCCGTCAAAGGCGCTGGTGGCGGCGTTGCGGTAGATGTTGCTCCTGCCCCACATATTGGTGAAGCCGTCCCGGTCAAAAAAGTCCGCATAGGTCTCCATGAGCCGGTTGGAATGCGCTTCGATCTGCGCGGCCAGATACGGTGCGTGTTCATAGCCGTACCAGAGATTCCAGATCGGGCCGTACACGTTGAAGGCCCAGCAGGAATAATAATCGAAGGAATGGCCGTCCCGATACCAGCCGTCCCCCGCGTAATAGTTCACGATCGACTGCGCATGCTCCAGCATGATCTCTTCATCTGTCGGATATCCTTCCATATGCAGGAAGGCCATATCCAGCATATTGAACAGCCGCCAGTTCTGAGGCACCGTGTTCCCATGGGCGAACCCTGACAGGAACGCGGCGATCACATCCTTTTCTTCTTTTTTATAAGTGTCCCAGATCTCTTCCCGGCAGATCCACAGGCAGATCACCAGCGCACAGGTTTCCACCGTCTGCTGAAAGGTCCTCTCCCCGTCCCCCGACATCTCCTGCAGCTCTTCATAGCTGCCCACCGATACCGGATCGCCTTTGGTACAGGCCCTCAGCACATGGGACTTATAATAATCGCGGATCCGATAGCCGCAGACCTCCAGCTCGGGATCGATATGGATCAGCGGTGCCGCGATGAAAAAGGAGCGGGCCAGCCCTTCGAAATACTCCGCCTTCTGCTCCCAGACCGCGTCCGCGGAATGGGGATAGGTTACCTTCGTATCCTGCCGGGGCATCACCACCGGGTCCCTGAAATCTTTTATATTCCGGAAGATCCCTTCCAGCAGATAGGTCCCTGCCTCGATCCAGCTCTGCCTGGTCATCCCGGTGTAGGGACTTTGTTCAAAATTCAGCGTTTTCGGTTCAAATTTCATCGTGTCAACCCTCATTTACCAGATGAACAGTTCCTGCCCGGTGAGCTTCCAGACCGCCTCGATGAAGAAATAATCCCCGTAAATGATGGAGAATTCGTGCTTCGCATCGTGGTAAGCCGCCGTGCATTTTTCCAGCAGATTGTCGCAGTCCGGAGACCAGCAGCAGCGCTTCTCCTCCAGCGCCGTCAGCAGACGGATAGCGGCATCATGGAACACATGCTTTTCACATGCGTCCACGCACTTTTCGATCTCCAAAAGACCGCAGGCTGCGATGGCCGCCGCCGTGGAATCCTCCCAGGTGCAGTCGATGGGCTGCCGGAAATCCACCGGGATCAGTCCGCTCTCCGAAATGTTGGCGATGAAATAATGAGCCACCCGCTTGGCATCCTCCAGATACCGCTCCTGCTTCGTGTGCAGATAGCTCAGTGTAAAGCCGTACAGCGCCCAGGCCTGTCCCCTGGTCCAGGAAGAGCCGACCGCCACGCCCTGTCCGCCGAAGGACTGGACATATTCGCCCGTCATGGGATTGAACTCCACGATATGATTCACCGACCCGTCGCGGCGCAGGAAATACCGCTCCGCCGTGTCCGCATGCATCGTCGCGATGTGCAGGAAACGGGGATCGTTGATCTCCTCCCAGGCCCAATATAAAAGCGGCAGGTTCATCAGACAGTCGATGATGGCCCATCCGGCCTTTCCGCCCTCTCCGCCGTCATTCCACGCGCGGATGAAGCGCCCCACGGGATTGAACCGCCCGGCCAGATCGTTCGCGGCCAGCAGCCCTCTGTTCCTGGAATCGGGATTCCCCGTCACGCGGTAATCCGCCACCGCCGTGGGCAGCCACTTGAAGCCGCTGTCGTGATCCATCCCCCTGCTGCACATCAGATTCTCGTCCAGCCAGGCCTCGTTGTCCTGTGCCGCCTCTTTATAGAACGCATCCCCGGTGGCGTGATAAAGCTGCCACATCATGCCGCCCCAGAACCCGTTGGTCCACCAGCAGATGTCCTTTTTCCGCCAGTCGTCGAACACGCCGTCCACCGTGGTATAAGGGATCTTGTCCCGGCTGCGCTCCGCCACCGTTCTCATCTTCCGTTTGATCTTCTCCGATACCTGCTCCGCCCAGATCCTTTCGTCCATAAATACCTCCTTTTGCCGCTTCCGGCGGCCCTGTCCAATCCCGCGGCGCGCCTGTATCCGTCCTGCCGCGCCGCCTGATACCACTATATTATCTTAGTCCCGCATTTTTTTCAATCTTTATCAAACCGATCCGCGAATTCTCCTGCTTCTGCCTCTTCCGTACATAAATCATTGCACGAGCGGCAGCAAATGATTATAATACATATAGCGCAACACCGATGTCCGTACCGATGAAAAGCAGGCTGCGGCGGAACTTCCTCAGAAGCTGAGCCCCAAATTAAAAGCCCTTTTTGACACGCAGCCGGTTTTGTCCGAAAATTTGTTTCCGAAACCCTTTCTTATATGAGATAGAGCTGTTCCAGACGCATCAGGGACGTCCGCGCGGAAAGGAGATGCCCCATGCTGCCCATCACTCTCATGCTCAAGCCCGCCTCCGGGATGTGCAACATGGCCTGTGAATACTGCTTTTACCGCGATGAAACGGAAAAGCGCGGCCAGGCCTCCTACGGCTTCATGTCCGAAAAAACGCTGGAAAACGTCATCCGCCGCACGCTGCTGCGCGCCGACGGCAGCGCGACCTATGCCTTTCAGGGCGGGGAGCCCACGCTGCGCGGGCTGGATTTTTTTGAAAAGGCGATTTTCTATCAGAAAAAATACAATCGAAACCGGGTCCGGATCCAGAACGCCCTGCAGACCAACGGCCTGCTTCTGGACGATGACTGGTGCCGTTTTTTCCATGAAAACGACTTCCTGCTCGGTGTCTCCGTGGACGGCACAAAGGAATGCCACGACGCCCACCGCCGTGACCGGGCCGGTATGGGCACCTATGACCGGGTGGTGGAAAACATAAAACTGCTGGACGCTCATCAGGTGGATTACAATATCCTGACCGTGGTGAACCGGGATGTGGCAAAGAACATCGAAGCGATCTACGCGGACTATGCGCGCCGCGGCTGGGTCTGGCAGCAGTATATCGCCTGTCTGGATCCGCTGGAAGAAGCGCGGGGGCAGAGCCGTTTCGCCCTGCTGCCCGAAGAATACGGAGACTTTCTGATCAGACTGTTCCGCTTATGGAGCGCGGATTTTCAAAAGGGCCGGCAGCCCTATATCCGCACCTTTGAAAACTACATCGTCATCCTGCTGGGCTTTGTGCCGGAGGCCTGCGACCAGCGGGGCGTCTGCAGCGTACAGTATGCGGTGGAAGCGGACGGCAGCGTTTATCCCTGCGATTTTTACATGCTGGACGAATACCGTCTGGGCAATCTCAACGAATGCCGCCTGCCGGACCTGGAGGACCGCCGCCGTCAGATCGGCTTCCTCGAACGCTCCCGACAGCTCCCCGACGCCTGCCGCCAGTGCCCGTTTTTCTTCCTCTGCAAGGGCGGCTGTCAGAGACACCGGGACTGGAATCCGGCCCTGGGCTGTTACGAGAATTACTTCTGCCAGTCCTTCCGGATGTTTTTCTCCGCCTGCCTGGACGACATGAAGCGGATCGCCGCCACAGTTCAGGCGCGCATGTGAGATCCGCGCAGGAACAGCAGAGGCCAGAAAACCCACAGACACCGGAAGCCGCAGAACGCGGCTGGACGGGAGGGGCCGGCGCACATAGGCGATTTCCCCGGACCGTTATAAACGCATCGGTACCTGGCGAGGTCTTTTCGAGCCTGGTACCGCTATGCGTTTATCCGAGCGGGAGCGTGTCCGGGAAACGCCTATGTGCGCCGGCCCCTCCCGTCCAGCCGCGTTCTGCGGCTTCCGGTGTCTGTGGGCTTTTCTGCGTCTGCCGTCTGCCGTCTACTCGTGCCGCAGCGCCTCGATGGGGCTCAGCCTCGCGGCCTTGCGCGCGGGATAGATGCCGAAAAAGATGCCGACGGAGGAGGAAAACAGCGACGCGCCCAGCACCGTGGACAGCTTCACCTGCGCCGTGAACCCGATGGCGGAGCAGACCGCCATAGCGCCCAGCACGCCCAGCGTAATGCCGATCAGACCGCCCAGCAGGGTGATGATCGCGGACTCCGACAGGAACTGAACGAGGATCGAGGAGGTTCGCGCCCCCAGCGCCTTGCGGATGCCGATCTCGCGCGTCCGCTCCGTTACGGACACCAGCATGATGTTCATGACGCCGATACCGCCCACCAGCAGAGAGATTGCAGCTACCAGCACCACAAATATCGTGATGTAGCCCAGCACCGAATTGACCTGCTCCAGCGCATCGTTGAAGCTCTCCACCAGAATGACGCCTTCCCCCTTCACCTTGTGCCGCCGTTCCAGCAGCGCTACGCTGTCATGGGCGATCTGGCTGCCATACTCGTTCGCTTCCCCGATGATATAGAACATATCGAAGTCATCGATATAATAGCCGAAAGCCTCCAGCACGGAAAGCGGAATTTCCATCGTCAGCATATTGCCGTTCATCATATTGATCAGGTTGGAAGCGCTGTCCTTTCGGATTCCCACGATGGTAAAATCCTCGGAAACGCCGTAAATATCCACATTGATGGTCATGCCCAGCACATCCGTGTTGCCGAAGAGCTGTCTGGCCGCGCTCTCCGGGATCACGCAGACCCGCCTGGCCCCGTAATAGTCGCTCTCGGAAAAATACCGGCCCTGCACGATGGGATCGCTGCTGTAGAACTCCATGCCGGCGGTCCCGCAGGTGATGTAGAGATCCACGCTCCCCTTTCTCGTGCTGGTGGAACCGTAAACCGTCCAGGTGGGCGTCACGCCGATCACATGGTCCACCTCGTTTTCAATGGCCTCGAAATCTTCCTCCGTAAAATAAACCGCCGTCCCGCTTCTGCTGTTGTCCGTATAGATCGCCACCTGGCCCCCGGCCATCTGGTTGAGCTCTCCGTTCACCTCCGCCTTGATCCCGTTGCCCACGGAAATGATCATGATGACGGAGGAAATGCCGATGATGATTCCCAGCATGGTCAGAAAGGATCTGCCCTTATTGCTCCTTATGTTCATCAGCGCGATCTTCAGATATTCCGTAAACTGCGACATAGACTGCTGCTCCTTTGGCTCACTGCATCACAGGCGTGACCTGCATTCCCTCCTCCAGCGCGATATCCGTTGAAATGACGATCGTGTCATTCTCTGAAATGCCCTCTGTCACCTCTACATCGGCATCACCCGATATGCCCGTCACAATGCGCTGCTTATAAATGACGCCCTCCTTCACCAGATAGCAGAAATCTCCGTCCCGGTCCGTGTTCACGGCCTCATAGGGGACCAGAACGGCCCCCTGCGCGCTGGCCGTATGGATATCCGCCTTCCCCTCCACGCCCAGGAAAACGCCGTCGTCCGGATTCTCTACGGCGATCTGCGCATACACCACGGCGGCGTTCTGCGGATTGTTCTGCGCCATCCGGTCGATCTTCTTCACCGTGCCGGAATAGGACGCGCCGGCGATCTCGATATCCGCCGCCTGTCCCTCGCGCACCTTCTCCAGATCATAGCGTCCCAGCTCCACGGAAACCTGTATATCCCGATTCCCGGCGACGGTCAGAAGCTGCGCGCCCTCCGCGGCGGCCGCGCCCTGCACCGCCGTCACCTCCGTCACGATTCCGTCGAAGGGGGCGACGACCCCCGCCTCTGCCAGCGCCAGCTCCTGTTCGCTCTCCTCCACCGAAAGCTGCGCGGACTGTGCGGATGCCTCCCGCTCCTTTTTGGCGTACGCATTCAAAATTCCGCCCTCGGAAGAATTCTGCTCCGACTCCCGCCGCTGGATCTCCTCGGTCATATCGCTGAGCTTCTTCTCTTCAGCGTCGATCAGACGCTGCATCTGTTTGATGTTCTCCTCGCTGTCCAAGTTATTCATTTCATTCTGGACATCGCTGCGCTGCGCCGTGATGTTCTCAACGATATCCTGGATCTCTTCCTCCTTCTCGCTTCCCGGAAGGGCTTTCGCCAGCTCCCGATTCTGATAGTTGAGCTCCTCCTGCAGCTTTTTATCCCATTCGTACAGATCCTTTTTCCTCGCGGCGATATCGTCCTCCCGTTTGTATTTCAGGCCCTGTACGTATTGCTCCTGGTTTTCCTTCATTTGCTTCAGTTCATCCAATCCATAGGACGCGTCCGCATAGGTGTTCTGTTTTTCCTCACTGTCCTGCATGGCGCTCTGATAGCTGCTCTGTGCCTGCACCGCGCTAAGCTGCGCTTTTTCCAGGGCGCGCTCCAGCTCCTGCGTGTCAAAGCGCACCAGCAGATCCCCTTTTTTTACCGCGTCCCCCGCCTCCGCCAGGACCTCCGCGATTTTGGCGTTCACCGGCGAAAAGACGGTCATATTCTGCGCGCTCTCCACCTTTCCGCTGACCGAAACGATTTCCTCCAGATCGCCTGTACGGGCCTGCGTACAGATTACGGAAACGGGAACGGACTGCCTCGCCGTCCTGAAAGAAAAAAACAGCGCCGCGGCGGCAGCAGCAGCCAGAAGGAGAAAAACATATTTCTTCTTTCCCCTGCGGCCTCCCGCGGCCTTCTTCGCCCCGCGCGCTTCCCTTTTCGCTTCCTTCCGGGCTGCTCGCTCCTCGCGTTTTTCCTGACGGGCCGCCCGCTTCGTCCAGCGCCCCGACTCCCGTACCGTTTTCTCTCCGCTCATCCTCTCGTTCCTCCTGTCGGTGCCCCGCCCCGATCATCCCCGCCGCGCCCATCCGCGGCCTGCTGTCGGTAATCCGCCTCGATCCTTCCGTCCCGGATGCGGATGATCCGCTCCGCCTGCGCCGCGATCTCATTGTCATGGGTGATCAGAATGACCGTGTGCCCGGCCCGGTGAAGCTTTTTCAAAATCTCCAGGATCTCCCCGCTGGAAACGCTGTCCAGATTCCCGGTGGGCTCATCCGCCAGAATTACCGGCGGCGCCTGGGCGATGGCCCTGGCGATGGCGACCCGCTGCTGCTGTCCGCCGGACATCTCCGCGGGCTTATGTCCCACCCGCGATTCCAGCCCCACCTTTTTCAGGGCGGCCCGGGCCAGCTCGCGCCGCTCCCGCTTTCCCACACCCCGGTAAATGAGCGGAAGCTCCACGTTTTCCTCCGCCGACAGATTGGGAATCAGATTAAACCCCTGAAAGATGAAGCCGATCTCCTGATTCCGGATGTCCGAAAGCTCGTCGTCGCGCAGCCCGGAAACGTCCCGGCCGTGCAGAAAATAGGAGCCGCTGGTGGGCACGTCCAGACAGCCCAGCAGATTCATCAGCGTGGATTTGCCGGAGCCCGAATGTCCGATGATCGCCACAAATTCATTTTCCGCAATGGATACGTTCACATGATCCAGCGCCCGCACCTCGTTCTCGCCGGGATTGTAGATCTTGCAGATATCCCGCACCTCCACCAACGCGCCCATGGCCGCATTCCTTCCTCCCGTACCGTTTCGGCAATACGCCGCTGCATTTTCCGCACAGCGCCGGGACCTGATTTTTGTACCATTCTACTTCATATTTCTAAAGAAATCCATGTCATCCTCATAAAAAAAATATAAATTTCTTCCGCGTCGTGCATTTTTTCCTTCATCGGTGCAGCTTTTCCACCGCTGCGCCGGCTTTCTCCCAAACACGCCGCTTCCGCTCCGTTTCCGCCCCTCAGCGCGCCGCCTTCAGCACCGGGCTGAGCTTTTTGTAGACCAGGACCGTCACCAGAGAAACCAGGGAGCCCTTCAGCAGATTCAGCGGCGCCACGCACATGACGGCCAGCGCCGTCACGCTGTGAATGGAAGGATGGATGGCCGCGCCCATTTCAATGATGGCCTCCAGGGGCATCCCGTACATCTGCGCGAATTTGGGCAGCAGATAGACCGCATTGAACGCCGTCCCGAAGACGGTCATCAGAAGCGTTCCGGCCGCAGCGCCGAGAATGGCCTGACGGCGGCTTTTTTTCACCAGATACAGGATGGAAGCGGGCAGCACCAGCATGCAGCTTACGACGAAATTCGCCAGCTCTCCCACGAATGCCGTGGAGGAGGGCTTCATCACCAGCTTGATGAGGATTTTCAGGAATTCGATCATCACGCCCGCCACTGGCCCATAGGCAAAAGCGCCGATCAGCGCGGGGATCTCCGAAAAGTCAAGCCCGTAAAAAGGAGGCGCGAAAGGCACCGGGAATTCCAGCACCATCAGCACCGCGGCCATGGCGGAAAACACGCCCGTGACCACGATTTTCCGGGTGGCCAGAATGCGTTCCCGATCGCCGTTTTTCCTCTTCACCGCCTTTTCCACGGCCCACGCGATCAGAAACATCAGGAGTATCAGTCCCAGAAACTGCAGGACGAATACCAGGTTTTCAGATACGGATTGAATCAGTTCCTTCATTTTTTCCCTCTTTCCGCCGCTTTGCGGCAACAAATCTGTGCGGAAAAGTTCTTTTGGCGGGGGATGGCACGGATTTTGCCTCCTCCGGGCTTTCCGCAAAACACGGCAGGGGAAACAGCATTTCCTCCCGCATCCGCCGCAAAAAGCCCGGAAGAAGATTCTTCCGGGCTTTCCCATCCGCTCTGGCACGGAGCGCGGACCCGACGCTCCGTACGATATGGCTTTCTTCTTTCATCCAGACTGTACTGTCGGCTTCGGAATTTCCCGCCGATCTGAGATCTGACGGGCATCACCGAATCATGCCTTGCGGCTCGTGGGCTATACCACCGGTTGGGACTTGCACCCGACCCTGAAGAACTTTTACCTGATTAAATTGTACAACTGTCATCATACGCCGGCGCGGACCGCCTGTCAAGCCCCAGATCCGAACAATGCTCCGCACATATCCGAACAATGCTCCGCACATATCCGAAGCGGAGTCCCACGCCTCCGCAGCAAAAGGGGCGCCTGCTCCCGGCAGGCGCTTCGCACGGTTCCGGCGAAAAATCCTTGCAGGGACCGCCGCCGCTTCTCACGCCTGATCCAGACGCATGGTCAGGCTGATGCGCTTCTTCGCCGTGTCCACGCTCAGCACCTTCACGTCCACCACGTCGCCTACGCTGACCGCTTCAAGCGGATGTTTGATGAACCGCTTCGTGATCTGAGAGATGTGCACCAGGCCGTCCTGATGGACGCCGATGTCCACGAACACGCCGAAGTCGATGACGTTGCGCACCGTGCCCTTCAATATCATGCCGGGCTTCAAATCCTTCATTTCCATCACATCGCTGCGGAGAATGGGGGCAGGCATATTCTCTCTCGGATCCCGGGCCGGTTTTTCCAGCTCCGTGAGGATATCGTTCAGCGTGATCTCTCCGATCCCGAGCTCCCCGGCCAGCTTCTTTCTGTCCCCGATCCTGCGCTCCAGAATCGTTCCCAGCGAAAGCGGGCGGGCAGAGACCGCGCTGCCGCCCCGGTCCTGACCGGCTTCGTTCTGCGCCGCCATCTGCGCCATGGCCGCCGCCAGCGCTTTGCCCATGGCGGTATCCGTATTGCGCACTACGAACTGTCCCGTCCGGCGGCTGTTCTGACCGCTCTGACCGCCCCGCCCGGCTCCGGCCGGCGCGTTTTCCTCTTTTTTCAGACCGGCCCGCTGTTTCCTGGCCTCTGCCTGCAGCGCGCGCAGATCGTCCATGGTCATGCCCAGGCGGTTCAGAAGCTGCATGGCTGCCTCATAGGATTCCGGATGCACGCTGGTGGCGTCCAGCGGATTGTCCCCGCCCGTGATGCGCATGAAGCCGGCGCACTGCTCATACGCCTTCGGCCCCAGCTTGGCCACCTTCAAAAGCTGCCTGCGGTCCGTGAACCGGCCGTTGGCCTCCCGGTATTCCACGATATTCTTCGCGACGGTCTTGGAAACGCCGGAAATATATTCCAGAAGGGAAGCGGAAGCGGTATTCAGGTCCACGCCCACCCGGTTCACGCAGTCCTCCACCACGCCGGTCAGCGCCTCGCCCAACCGCTTCTGATTCATGTCATGCTGATACTGCCCGACGCCGATGGATCTGGGATCGATCTTCACCAGCTCCGCCAGAGGGTCCTGCAGCCTGCGCGCGATGGAAGCCGCGCTCCTCTGACCCACGTCAAAATTGGGAAATTCCTCCGTCGCCAGCTTGCTGGCGGAATAGACGGAAGCCCCCGCCTCGCTGACGATCACATACTGCACCGGCCGCTTCAGCTCCTTGATCAGCTCCACGATCACCTGCTCGGATTCCCGGGAAGCGGTGCCGTTGCCCACCGAGATCAGAGAAACGTTATATTTCTCGATGAGGCGCTTTAAATCCCGCTTCGCCTCCTCCACCCGGTTCTGGGGCGCGGTGGGATAGATCACCTTCGTATCCAGCACCTTGCCGGTGGCATCCACCACCGCCAGCTTGCAGCCCGTCCGGAACGCGGGATCCCAGCCCAAAACGACCCGTCCCGTGATGGGCGGCTGCATCAGAAGCTGCTCCAGATTCTTGCCGAAAACGCTGATCGCGCCCTCCTGGGCCTTTTCCGTCAGATCGTTTCGGATCTCCCGTTCGATGGCGGGGCCGATCAGACGGTCGTAGCTGTCCGCAATCGCCTCCCGCAGCGCGGGCTCCGTCACCGGATTTTTCTTCGTGATCACCTGTTTCTCCAGATACTGCAGGATGCGCTCCACGGGCGCTTCCACCTTCACCGTCAGAAACTTCTCCGCCTCGCCGCGGTTCAGCGCCAGGATGCGGTGCCCCGCCGCCTTTTTGACAGGCTCTTCGTACTGATAGTACATTTCATAGACGCTGGCCGCCTTCGGATCCTTCGCTTCCGCGATCAGCCGTCCCTCTTCAAAGGTGAGGTTCCGGATGAAAATCCGGTAATCCGCCTCGTCGGAGATCGTCTCCGCAATGATATCCTTCGCGCCCTGCAGCGCGTCCGCGGCGCTCTCCACACCCGTCTCTTCGCTGATATATTTCGCGGCCTCCTCTTCCAGCGCCGTCTCTGTCTCCTGTGCCAAAATGAGCTCCGCCAGAGGGCCCAGGCCCTTTTCCTTCGCCACGCTGGCCCTGGTCTTCCGCTTCGGGCGGTACGGGCGGTACAGGTCCTCCACCACCACCAGCGTCTCCGCCGCCAGGATCTTCGCCCTCAGTTCTTCCGTCAGCTTTCCCTGCTCCTCGATGCTCCCGATCACAGAGGTCTTTTTTTCTTCCAGATTGCGCAGATAATTCAGCCGGTCGAACAGGGTGCGCAGCACTTCGTCGTTCAGCGACCCCGTGACCTCCTTCCGGTAACGGGCGATGAAGGGGATCGTATTCCCCTCGTCGATCAGCTTCACCGCTGCCTCTACCTGCCATCGCTCCACCTTCAGTTCATCCTTCAGCCTGTTTAAAATATCCATTTTCTGCCCCTCACAAAACCTCCGCCCTGCAGGGCGGCGAACCTGTTTTTCTCATCAACGCCCATTATATCGAAAAAACACGCCGGTTTCAAGCCTTTTCGGCGGGCCAGTCTGCCCCCGCGCCGCGGCCGCGATTCACATATTTTTCATTTGTCACCGTACGCCAAACGTGATAGAATGAGAATGATCATGGGACGGCGGTTTTCCGTCCCGGAACGGAGATTATTATGGATTATCAGGATCAGAGCTCCCATCGTTCCATCCCTGCGCGGCCCAACGGCTTCGCCACGGCGTCCCTTTTTCTGGGCATCGCCGCGCTGCCCATTTCCTTTACGATGACGCTGCTGCCCGCCGTCTTCTGCGCGGCGATGGCAGTCATCCTGGGCCTCCTTTCCCGGGGAGAGCAGAAGAATATGCACAGCAACGCGCTGTTGGGCGTCATCACCGGCGGAAGCGCGCTGGCGATCAATTTCGCCCTCGCTGTCCTGTCCTTTTATATGGTCTTTTCCGACCCGGACATGACCGCCCAGTACTGGAACATGATGAACGAAACCTATGAGCAGATGACCGGAATGACGCTGGAAGAAATCATGGAAAGCTACGGAGGTGACTTATGAAGAACTATTCGTCGCGCGCCTTTCTCAAGGCCAGGGCCAGGGAATCCCTGATGGGACATTATCTGACATTTGCCGGCGCGTTCCTCCTGCTGTTCCTGCTGCGATATATAGCGGTCATCCCTACTTCCATTATGAATATCACGCCTCCCGTGGGCATGGTCCTGTACTATGCGCTCAACTTCGGACTGGAGCTGTTTTACGCGATCTTTAAGGTGGGGCTGGCGTATCTCTTTCTGAGCAACGCCTGCGGCCAGCGGATTGCCGCGAACGGCATTTTCATGTGCTTCTGGAATACGCCTGGCAAGGCCGTCTGCATCCAGCTCCTTCCGTCGCTGCTGCTCCTGGTGCCCAACATCGTGCCGGATTTCTGCCTGATGCAGTTTTTCGCGTCCCGGGACCAGCGATGGCTCATTTACGGGCTGGCCGCGGCGCTGATCCTGCTGCCCTATACGATCTATATCGAGATCCTGTATTCGCAGGTCTTTTATGTCATGCTGGACTTCCCGGAAATGGAGGCGTCCGAATGTCTGCGCAGCGCCCGCCGTCTGATGAAGGGCAATATGTGGCGCTTCTTCGTCCTGCGGCTCAGCTTCCTGCCCATAACGCTTCTCGCCATGCTCACCTGCGGGATCGGTCTGCTGTACGTCTACCCGTACCGGCAGCAGACCTATGCCAATTTCTATCTGGACCTGATGGCAAAACGGAGCGGGAACTGACGGGGCCTTTCGTCGGCCCATCCGTTCCCGCTCCGTTTGTCTGATCCGGCTTTCTATGCCGGCCGTGTCCGTTCCTGCCCTGATTTCTTTGCCCGTCTTATCCGTTCCGGCCCCGGCCGGTCCAGTCCGGTTCTGCGCCGGTCTTTACCCGTTCGCCTCCGCCGGCTTCGTATTGATCCATTTCAGATAGGCGTTGATGAAGGGATCCAGCTCGCCGTCCAGCACGCCGTCCGCGTTGGACACCTTCTGATTGGTCCGCAGATCCGTCACCAGCTTATAGGGCTGGAGCACATAGGAGCGGATCTGGTTGCCCCAGGCGATGTCCTTGACCTCTCCGCGGATATCGGAAAGCTTCTCCGCGTTTTCCTCCTTTTTCAGCATATACAGCTTGGCCTTCAGCATCTGCATCGCCTTGTCCTTGTTCTGGAACTGAGAACGCTCATTCTGGCACTGTACCACGATGCCGGTGGGCAGGTGCGTGATGCGGATGGCGGAGGAAGTCTTGTTGATGTGCTGGCCGCCCGCGCCGCTGCTTCGGTAGGTATCGATGCGCAGCTCCTCCGGATCGATCTCCACATCCAAATCCTCTTCAATGTCCGGCATCACATCCAGGGAAACAAAAGAGGTCTGCCGCTTGCCCTGGGCGTTGAAGGGGGACATGCGCACCAGACGGTGCACGCCCTTTTCCGATTTCAGATAACCGTAGGCGTTCTCGCCGTTGACCTGGAAGGTGACGGATTTGATGCCGGCCTCCTCCCCGTCCAGATAGTCCAGCACATCCACGGAAAAGCCCTTTTTCTCGGCCCAGCGGGTATACATCCGGTACAGCATGCCGCACCAGTCGCAGCTTTCCGTGCCGCCAGCCCCGGCGTTCAGCTTCAGGATCGCGTTATCCTTATCATATTCGCCGGAAAGCAGCGTGCCGATGCGCAGCTCCTCCAGCTCGGAAATGAAGGAATCCAGTTCGCCCCGGATCTCCGCCGCCATATCCGGATCGTCCTCCTCGTAACCCATCTCGATGAGCGTCTCGATATCGGAATACTGGGTATGCAGCCGTTCCACCAGCTCCTTCGTATCCTTCATGTTTTTCAGTTCTTTCATCTTGCGGTTGGAAGCCTCCGGATCGTCCCAGAAACCGGGAGCCCCCATTTCCATCTCCAGCTCCTCGATCCGCTTGCTCTTTCCCTCCAGATCCAGCGAATCCGAGACCTCATGCAGCATATCCTCATATCCCTGCAGCTCGAATTTCATCTGATCAAGCTCTACAATCGCCATATTTCCTCACATTCTGCCGCCGAGACGGCATGTATTCCATCTAAAGCTTCTAAAAAATCCGCGTCCCGCTTCCGTCACTTATTTCGCCCGCAGCAGTTCTTATATTTTTTGCCGCTGCCGCAGGGGCAGGGATCGTTGGGGTACACCTTCATCTTTTCGCGCTTCACCGGCTTTTTCGGGCCGGAATCGTCCTTATTGGTGCCTGTCGCCTTTGCGACCTGCTCCCTCTCCACCTTCTGCTCGATGCGGATATGGCACAGCAGGCGCACCGTATCCTCCCGGATTCCCTCGGTCATGTTGTCGAACATCTCATAACCGTTCATTTTATATTCCACCAGCGGATCCCGCTGGCCGTACGCCTGCAGGCCGATGCCCTGGCGCAGTTGGTCCATATCGTCGAGATGGGTCATCCATTTCCGGTCAATGACCTTGAGCAGAATGACGCGTTCCGCCTCCCGGATCATCTCCGGCTCCGGGAACTCCGCCTCCTTCGCCTCATAGAATTTCACCGCTTCTTCCTTGAGCTGCTGCTTTAAGCCATTGCGCTTCGCCTTCGGGTTCGTCACCCGCGCCGCTGTCACCGGTTCCAGCGGGATGATGGGCAGAAGCAGCGCGTTGAGCTCATTGAAATTCCACTCGTCCACGCCGGCATCCTCGCCGATCACCATATCCACCGTATTTTCCACGATATCGGTGAGCATCTTGTAGATCACGTCCCGCATGCTCTCGCCGTCCAGCACCCGGCGGCGCTCCGCGTAAATGATCTCGCGCTGCTCGTTCATCACCTGATCGTATTCCAGCAGATTCTTCCGAATGCCGAAGTTGTTGCCCTCGATCTTCTTCTGGGCGTTCTCGATGGCCTTGGTCAGCATCTTGTGCTCGATCTCCTGCCCCTCCGGAATGCCCAGCGCGTTGAACATGGAGATCATTTTCTCGGAACCGAACAGCCGCATCAGATCGTCTTCCAGAGAAATATAGAATCTGGATTCGCCGGGATCCCCCTGACGTCCGGAACGGCCGCGCAACTGGTTGTCGATACGCCGGGACTCATGGCGCTCCGTGCCGATGATCTTCAGGCCTCCGACTGCCCTGGCTTCCTCGTCCAGCTTGATATCCGTGCCGCGGCCGGCCATGTTGGTGGCGATGGTGACCGCGCCGTGAATGCCGGCATCCGCCACGATCTCCGCCTCCATCTCGTGAAACTTGGCGTTCAGGACCTTATGAGGGATCCCCTCCCGGCGCAGCAGGCCGGAAAGCTCTTCGGATGCCTCGATGGTGATGGTGCCCACCAGAACGGGCTGCTGCCTGTCATGGGCCTCCTTCACCGCCCCCACAATGGCGCGCAGCTTCTCCTTCCGGGTCTTGTACACCGCGTCATGCTGATCGATTCTGGCGATGGGGCGATTGGTAGGCACCTCGATCACGTCCATCCCGTAAATCTCCCGGAATTCCTTTTCCTCGGTCAGCGCCGTGCCGGTAGCGCCGCACTTCTTCTCAAATTTATTGAAAAAATTCTGGAAGGTGATGGTGGCCAGCGTCCTGCTCTCCCGCTTCACCTTCACATGCTCCTTGGCCTCGATGGCCTGATGCAGACCGTCGGAATAACGGCGGCCCGGCATGATGCGGCCGGTAAACTCATCCACGATGAGCACCTGGTCGTCCTTGACCACATAATCCTTATCCCGGTGCATCAGATTCTGCGCCCGCAGCGCCAGAATGATGTTGTTCTGGATCTCCAGATTTTCGGGATCGGCCAGATTCTCGATCCGGAAAAACTCCTCCACCTTGGCGATGCCCTCTGCGGTCAGGTTCACCACCTTGTCCTTCTCATTGACGATGAAATCGCCGGTCTCCTCCTGCTCGACGCCCATGATGGCGTCCATCTTGGACAGATCCTCCATATCCTCGCCGCGCTTCAAATGCCGCGCCAGGATATCGCACGCCTCGTACAGCTTGGTGGATTTTCCGCTCTGGCCGGAGATGATCAGCGGCGTGCGGGCCTCGTCGATGAGCACCGAGTCCACCTCGTCGATGATGGCGTAGTGCAGACCGCGCTGTACGAGCTGCTCCTTATAGATCGCCATATTATCCCGCAGATAGTCGAAGCCCAGCTCATTGTTGGTCACATAGGTGATATCGCAGTCATAGGCCGCCCGGCGTTCCTCCGGCTTCATGCTGTTGAGCACGCAGCCCACCTTCAGACCGAGGAATTCATATACGGCCCCCATCCACTGGGCATCACGCGCCACGAGGTAATCATTCACCGTGACCACGTGCACGCCCTTTCCCTCCAGCGCATTCAGATAGGCCGGAAGGGTGAACACCAGCGTTTTTCCTTCACCGGTCTTCATCTCCGCGATCCGACCCTGATGCAGGACCACGCCGCCGATGAGCTGCACCCGGAAATGCTCCATGTTCAGCGTCCGTCTGGCCGCCTCCCGAACCGCGGCATAGGCCTCCGGCAGCAGATCGTCCAGCGTCTCGCCATTCGCCAGCCTGTTTTTAAACTCCTGTGTCTTGTCCCGAAGCTGCGCGTCGCTCAAAGCCATCATATCCGGCCGAAGGGACTCGATCCTATCAACGACGGACTCCAGCCGTTTCAGTTCCCGCTGGCTGTGCGTCCCAAACACCTTTTCAATCACATTCATGCTGTAATCTCCCATCTGGAATAGCATACAAACTCAATTTATATTCTAGCAGATTCACCGGCAAAAAGCAAGGCGCATGTCATGTGCCTGCGCACGTCACATGTTATGCGCCTGCACACGTCATACGCCTGCGCACGTCACGCGCCTTCCGCGTACTCCGCACAATATCCGTCCGCGTCAAAGGCATAGTCCTTTCCGTCAATGTTTTTCGTGCCCCCGCGGCAATAGCTCCCGTTTTCCGTCCGGTAGCGCCAGCCGGTATCGTCCTTTTTCCATCCGGCGCAGCAGATGCCCTCCTTCATATAGGTATCCGTCTGCAGCGCATCCCAGGTTTCGTCATCCTGAAAATGCCACCATTCGGAAACCAGATCGCCGAATCCGGCGTTCAGCATATAATCCGCCAGGAGATCCGCGTTTTCATTATTGTAATAGGTGGCGGAATGCCAGCTCAGATCGTGCATGTTCGTCTGCATCTCCAGATCCCGGCCGGTGGAAAGCCGCTCCAGCGTCAGATCCACCGCGATCCCCCGGTTGTGGGCGGACACCGTCCTCGCCAGGAACGAGGAAAGACCGTACTGGTTGTTGGTCATCACATACTGCCAGGTCTGCTCCCCCTTGAAGGACTGGCCGTTTTCCGTTTTTTCCGTCGTGTTCTCCGTCTCCGGTATCACCTGATTCATCAGGGCGCTCATGGTTTTATACAGATAACGGGACGCCTCGTTGGGCCGGAACGCGTCGTAGATCCGCAGGCCGTAGCCGTCCCGCCTGACCGTCTCCGCCACCTGACGGAGCTTTCTGGCACAGGGATACAGATAGGGGACCAGATATTCCCCCTCCGCCAGACAGACGCCCTCATAGCCCTCGATCACCAGATCCGTCATCCCCGGCGTATCGTATTCATGCACCCTGAAGATCGAGCTATAGCTGTTTCGGATATCATAATCGCACAGATCCCCCAGATATTCCGCCAGATCGATCATGCAGAAATTTTCGTCCACATAGCCGTACTGCTCCTGCCAGCGCACCCGGAAAAATCCGTTTTCCGACTCCAGCACGCAGAGCGCCTGCCCGGCGGGCACCGATCCGATCTCTCCGCCGTCGTACGGATCCGCATACAGCTTCAGATCCGTCAGCGGCCAGATCGTACAATAGAGCGGTGTGACCGCCACGCGGAACGAAACCTCATACGGATCTGTCAGGAACTTTTCCGCGTCGCGCTCTTCCTGTGTATCATAGGAAACCACGCGAAACCGCTCCTGATTTCCGGAATGCAGCATGCCCAAGTCGTAAGACGTATCCTCCTGCCCCAGCACGGCCAGCGTTTCCCAGCCGCCGTCCTTCCACTGCTGCACCTCGTTGAACGCGCCGCCGACGCTGCTCCAGTTCAGCGCATACCGGCGTTCCCCGATTTTTTCATAGGTCAGATCCAACTGACCGAACAGCTCCTCCCGTCCGACCACCACCGGATCGGACATGGCGCTGTAATAGGTGGCCCCCGCCCGCAGCATCGTGCGGACCGCGACGGAAGCCGTGTTCTGCCGCTTCAGGATATCAAAATTTTCGGCCGCATACAGGCAGATCGTATCGGCGTAGGATTCGCCCACCGTCTGCCAGTTTCCCGCTTCGTCCTGAATGCAGACCTCATATCCGTAATCCCCGGTATTGGAGGCGCTCAGATAAACGCTCTTGTCCACTTCATCGACCTCTCCGTCCAGAACCGGTCTGGGCAGCTCCGGCGGTTCTGCCGCGATCTCCAGCGGATAGCCTTTCTTCTCCCCGGAAATGCCAAGCAGATTCTTCGTCCGCCGGATCGGAAGGATCCGAAGCCGCACCTCCTGCCCCGCCGCAACGCCCTCCAGGATGACGTCATTTTCAGAAAACGTACCCAGCGGAACATAATCTCCCTCTGCCTCCGAAAAAACATCAACCTGACAGTTCGCTATGTCGAGCTGTTCGGCCCAGCCCATTCTTAAAGCTCCGTCCTCCAGACAGAACTCCAGCCCCTCCGGGGGCATGACCGGCCTCGCGCCAGCGGGCTGGAGCAGAATGCCCGCCGCGAACGCCAGTCCGAATGCCAGCAGGATTCCGATGATGATGAGCAGTTTTTTCATTTGTCTCTCCTCCGTCCGGACTCCCCCGTCAGATGACAGAAAGCACGCATTGCGTGCTTTCTGTCCTTACGGGCCCGGACAGGACCGGGGCGCGCCCCGTCCCGTTCATGCCGGATCTCTATTCTTCCGTTTCCGTTTCGGTTTCAGTTTCGGTTTCCGCTTCCGTCTCCGTTTCGGTTTCCGTCTCCGTTTCGATCTCTGTCTCAGCCGCAGCCTTTTTCTTTGGAAGCTCCGACCAGACCAGCGCTTCTCCGGAAGCCTTCGCCTTCGCCACATCCATGGAAACCAGCACATCGATGGGATACTCGTGTTCCTTGTTCAGCGGCTTGATGGGATACTCTTTGTAGGTTTTCTTATAGAGATCGTTCCCGTTGGCCGCCTCCAGCTCGCAGTCGAAAATATACCAGTCGCCGTCCAGACAGACCTCCGCCCAGGAATGCGGCGTCGTGCCGCCCCGGCGGGCCTTTACCTGTCCCGTGATCACCCGGACGTCAAAGCCCATCCTGCTGGCCAACGCCGCAAATCCGGACGCATACCGATAGCAGTTCCCCTGCCCGGTGGACAGAATATCGTACGCATAGCTGCTGGTCCAGTTGCCGAAGGGCGTATCGTAATCCCGCAGATAGCTGTGGGAGGTGACCATATATTTATAGCAGGCGCGGAGCTGCTGGGCCTCCGTCATCTCCGGCGTGATGATATCCCGCAGAATCTCATCCACCACCCCGGTCAGCTTTTCCGTCAGTTCCTCCTCCACCTGCGCTTTCCCGCTTCCGTTGAACGTATAGCCCTCCGCGGTCGTGTTGCGGGCCATTTTGCCGTCCTCGCCGAAATAATACACGCCCTCGTCCGTGGGATACCAGCCCGTATAGGCCTCCGGGTTCAGATAATAGGTTTCCCCGTCGATCCGCTGCAGACCGATCTGCGCATAACCGTCCGCCCCGAAATAATAGCGTTTCCCGTCCAGCTCCACCCATTCTTCCTTCGCAGGAGAACCATCCCGTTTCACCCACATGACGCCCTCGTCCGTCTGCATGAAGCCATAGCTGCCCAGCGTCCTGGCCTGTGCCGGGAGCCCGGCGCACCAGAACAGGCAGCCTGCCAGGAGAGCCGCGCACACGAGAAACTTCTTCTGTGCATTCACTTTTCATTCCTTCTTTTCTGTCGGTTTGTTCTTCCGGACCATTTGATATCCGGGCGTAATATATGAATAAAATATTACTGGAGAGATTTTATCATAATACGGATTATATCGCAAGGGGGCAGATGGGGAATTTCGGGGGGCATTTTTGCGCTTTTCCTCAGCAGTTTCTTCATTATACTTTTCTCATCATAACTGTCATCTGGAAAAATCTGTGCTTTCTACTGTCCGTCCTCCGTCAGCCTCTGTCCGCATCCGGTGCAGAACCGACTTCCAGGTTTATAGGGTTTCCCGCATTTCGGACATATCATTTCCTGTATTTCCGGAATCTTTGGCGCTGGTATCTTCCCTTCGGCTTTATCCGCATTCAGCATTTCCGTTCCTGCCGTTTCCGATTTATCCGCTTTCCTCCTGGGATTCCTTTTCAGCATGATCCTGCCCATGATCAGACAGACAGCCGCGAGTCCCCATAAAATCCAATAATATCTGCAAACTCTTCCCAGCCCGGCGTTCAGAAAAAGCAGACGGGTCCCCAGAGTCTGTATAAACATCCAAACGCCTGCCGCCAGCGAAAAAATGCCTGCCGCCATCAGCGCCATTCCTTTTGCACGGCTTCCAAACTTTTTGCCCGGTTTCACATCCGCCGCGTTTTCGGTTCCTTCAGCGGAAACGGCTTCCCCAGCCTTTTCAACCTTTTCTTCTACTGACGGTTGCTCCTGTTTTTTCCTGCCAAACATCCTTCTACCTCCTGTCATCACTCCTGCTGCCCGCTCATATCGGATCCGCCGATCTGCTGGAAATAATCGGCCACAGGCCGCTGATTTTTTTCATCCAGAATCGAGTCCGGGGAAACGCCCACATCATATTCTTTTTCCGCATAGGCGTCCTCCACGTCCGTTTCCACCCTCACGATCCGGTCAAACCGTTCCGGTTCGGTCTCGACCGTAAACGTGATGATGTAATCGTTTTCCATATACTGTCCGATCGAAGCGTATATCTCTCCCAGCACCTGCGTTGACTCCGCCTGCAGGAATTTTCCTCCGCAGCTTGTGGCAATGTAACTCAGATATTCCGTATCCGCACCGCCAAAGCCGATCGTATAAACATAAATGTTTTTCCGTTTCAGTTCCTCCAAAACGCCGTCTATCCGACTGGAATCCCCGTCTTCGCCATCTGACAACAAAATGATGACCCGTCTTCCGTTTTCCGATGCGAGCTCATTTCCTGCCAGCTCCAGTCCGGAATAAATGCTCGTTCCGCCGCCATCCTGCATTGCCGCAATCCCGCGAAGTACTGCCGCCGTATTATCGGAAACCGGCGCAACGACCTGCGCCGCATCATCAAATTGGATCAGCCCGACACGGATCCCGTCTTCAATATTCCTGACAAATGCGGATACCGCCTTTTTCGTATCATCCAGGGGCGTTCCGCTCATGCTTCCGCTGTGATCGACCACAAGGGCTACCGACAGTTTCTGCGTTCCTTCCTGCTCCTGTGCCGCCTGGAACTCAAAATCTGAAAGGATGCCGCCCATTTCCGTCACAGTGAAATTTCGCTTTTCCAGCGCCTTATCCAGATCCATGGAAACATTCACCGTCAGCTTCACTTCCGGGAAATTCGTCGCATCGATATTACGGATGATCACTCCGTTAAAAATACTATTCAGCGCGCCAATTACAAAATCATAGTATGTAGAATCCGTCCCATAATCATAGCCCTGTTCCACAAAACCCATAAGGCTCGCGACCCGTTCCCACGCCATCGAAAGATCCCACCGGTCGGAATCCATATACGCCGGTTTTTCAGCGGCTCCCGTCGACATCCTATAGCTGCGCAGAAAATCGTCCACCGCCGCAGATGCGGGTTCCGTATAGGAGAGATCTCCTTTTACGATCCCGGTCAGCATATCTCTGGACTTCTCAGGCTGTCCGGCAAGATAGTATAACTGGGATAATTCCATCTGGCAGGCAACGGAATTCCGTTCCGTGACCGGCGTCGTCGTTTCTATGAAATTGATCGCCCGATTTACGGGCTCCTGATCCTTTACAGGCCTTCCCTCGTCATCCACTGTCACATTATAATTACTCTGTCCGGCCACCGCATTCGCCAGCAATGCCCTGTGTTCAAAGCTGCCGCTTTGTTCAAAGAGTTCCTGCGCCTGCTCCAGACCCTGTTCATAATTTCCGTTTTTCAGCGAGGATACCGCCTGGAGCTTCCGTCCCAGAAGCGTTTCCGGCTCTTCTTCCGGATACTCATAATAATAACCGTTTTGCTGCGCTTCCAGCGTATCCATCATATTCTGGAGACTCACACCGTCCATCTGCACGTCGATCCCCTTCTGCACCTGCAGAAGCAGGCTCAGGAGAGCTTCACGGGTGCTGTCCTTTAATCCGGCGCACTGCTCCTGATACAGATATTCGTCCTCGCGGGAAAACGTTTTTTCCTTTTCCAGGAAGTCCCGGCAAATTCCCTGCGCCGCGGTCAGAATCTCATCCGCTCCTGCCGCCAGATACTGTTCTGCGCTCCGCATCGCGGATTCAAAATCCGACTGGAATCCCGCCGCCAGGACGAGCAGCTCCTTCGAAACCGCATTTTCCTTCATCTGCTCACTCTGAGCGGCCAGCGTTCTGCCCTGTTCGTATTCTCCCAGCTCCATCAGCCTGGAGGCCAGATAATTCTGCTGATCCACAAGCTTCCCGATATTCAGGATGCGCCGCACGGAAAGGAAGCCCGGCACGGCAGCACAGGCCAGCAGAAGAAGTATTGCCGCAAACCATATCTTTTTCTTTTTCATTCGTCTTCTCCCAACATAAGCAGATTCTCATCGAGCCTTATCAGATGAGGATAAATGCCGCGCACCGCCTCCGGATTCTCTATCGGGTTGTCACGGAGCATCAGGGTGTTCAGACTGCCGAGCTTTTCCAGCGGACTGATATCGCGCACCGCATTATGATACATCCAGAGCTGTTCCAGTTTGGACAATCCTGTCAGTGAAGAGATATCCTCCACACGGTTATCCGAAAAATCCAGATACTGAAGCTCTGAAAGATTCCCGACCGGCGAAATCTCCCTGATCTGATTTCCCCACAGTCCGAGCGACACCAGCCCGTTCAGCCCATCCAGAGCCGATATATCTCCAATCTGATTCCATCCCAGGTTCAGCCTGTTCAGCGTCTTTAGTCCGGATAGAACCGCGATATCTCCCGCGGTCAGACCGTCCCCGACCAACGACAGCTCCTCCAGCACCCCGCAGGCGGCGAGTCCGCTGATGTCCAGTTCGTGCTGATACAATACCACAACCCGCTCCAGAAAGGGCATGTATTTCAGGTCATTCAGCGTACGAATCTGTCCCGTTCCGATCGCGCTGTAGATATTTCCGTCCACATCATACTGCAGTTTCTCCAGCGACACGCTGTACCTGTCATCCGCGAATCCGAACTGATTTCCTATGATGTACAGTTCCGTGATCTGCGCGATATCATCATTGAAGATCGGCCGGTCATAATCGATCTGCAGCTTATCCCGTATCGCGCGTTCGATCGCATATTCTTCAAGCTCGATCTCTGCATCCTGAATCTGAATATCATAGGTCTCCTCGGCAGCATCGCTCTGATATCCGCTCGCATTGACAGCGATTGCTTTGACGGTAGTCTCTCCGTTCGGCAGGATCAGCGGTTTCTCATATACCGGAGATTCCGCCGAGGGCTCCGTTCCATCGACGGTATAATACAGGGTCTGTCTTTCCCCTGCAGGCTCAATCGCCACACATATCCGCTCTCTGTATTCGCCTCCGGCCTGACTGAATACAGGAGGCTGCGGCCGGGTCGTATCATAAAGTTTGTCGATTTCAGGATCATCCACTCTCTCTACAGCCGTATCCAACAGTTCTCTGGCTTCCTCCAGCTTCTCCTGCCGGATATATAATTCGGCCAGCCTTTCATAGATATCCGCCTGCTGATCATCGTCTCCCAGCATGGAACGATAGATATCCTCGGCATAAACATACATCTGATTCGCGTCATACGCTTCCGCCAGCCCCAGATTTGCCTCCCTGTTCTTCGCGTCTATTTTCAGCGCCTGCTGATAAGAGGCGATCGCCTGTTCATAATCCAGTTCAGACAGATAATGATCGCCTGCTTCAATGCTTGTCCTCACTTCAGCCGTCCGATTCCGATATATGAACAGCACGACCACCGCTGCCATGACAACAGCGATAGTCGGGATCCCTATGACAAGCAGTTTTCGTTTTCTCCACATCTTTTTCATTTTCATGTCCCCATGTATATCATTCGAATGTTCCAGCGGCAACCCACGTTCTCTTTCCCCGAAAAAACCGAAAGCGCAGCCTGCATGACGCCTTCGGTTCTCTCTGTAAAACAGTCTCTGTATATGGCGGCATTTCAAAAAGCGCGGCCATACGGCAGATCCGTCTTATATTTCTTATTCCTGCATTTCCTGTTCCTGCTGTGCGGCTTCTCCGGACTCCTGTGCTGCTTCCGAAGGATTATTCTCCTCCGATGCCTGTCTGGCACCGCAGTTTGCACAGAAAGCGGCTCCTTTTTCCAGTGGAGCGCCGCATTCCGCGCAAAATGTCTGAGACTCCTCTTCCGCTGCCGGGACAGGGACCGACTGTATGATCGGCGCGCCGCATTTGTTGCAGAACTTGCTCGTCCGCGGCACTTCCGCTCCGCAGGCCGGACAGATCTGCACATTTTTCAGCGCCTTCAGCTTCTCCTGATCCGCCGCGATGTCCGCCTGCACTTTCCGCGCTTTTTCACAAAGCTGCGCGATTGTTTCGTCCTCCTCAAACACCCCCTGTTCCATCACGTACGCACCAATCTGTGCCTGTGCCTCTTTCAGATCCTGATTCAGGGAACTGATCTCCATGTTCAGTTTCGTGATCCCGGCCACTTCCTTTCCCTTGGAAATCGCCGACAAAGTCACTTTGTTGAATTTTTCTCCCCAGCCTGCCATGATCTTCCTCCTTTTCTTTTGTCCGCTTCGGAACTCTCAACCCTATTCTATTTTTCATAACGCGAATTGTCAATTCGTTTTGAGGATTTTTGCCGCATTCATATCTTCTTCGGCGGAAAAAGCAAAAAAACATTTTACAGTTCAAAAGCCCTACTCATACTCCTTCCGAATTGTTTTCGCATACCTCCTTCTCTGCGCGGCAAAAAGCGGAACGCAAAGAATGATCCCAAGAATCCCCAGCCCGATCAGAGCGGAGCCGCCGTATACCATAATCTGTCCAGCCGTCATTTTCCTGCTTCCTTTCTTCGTTCGATCCTACAGCCAGCCGCCGTCCGTCAGTTGCTGACGCAGACCGTCCAAAAGCTGCATTTCCGCATCGCCGCCTGCAGGCGGATCTTTTTCATACAACTCCTTCGCCGTTTCATAATATTTCAGGAAATCATCATACCTGCGCTGCCCATTTTCCTTTTGCTTTTGTATTTCCACTTCCAGGAACGCAAGTCTTTTATATGTATTGTAATTATCCGGATAAAGCCCCACCATCTGCTGCAGGACCGTTCCCGCCTGATCCAGATCTCCCATTTTCTGATACAGGATCGAAATATTATTGTAGGTGATATAGCTGCCCCACCCATGCGCAATGATATCCTGCAGGACAGAAACCGCGCTTTGCCCGTATGTATGATCCGCGGTCAGTTCATCCAGATCGATATAGGTCTGGGCAAGCCTTTCGTAGATCAAAAGCTGATATTCCAGCCCAACCTTAGTTCTGGCTTCTTCCAGGAGAGCCCGGGACTTTTCCAGATACTCCGTGTCAGTTTCTCCGTTTCCTTCGGAAACGGCGGCGTATTTTTCATTCATATTCCGGTAAACCATGTCGCAGATCACATATGCCCTCATCCGGATATAATCGTCATCCGTTTCAGAAATACACCGCTTCAGTGCGTTTTCCGCCTCCTCATATTTCCCTCCGGCATTTTGCAGTTCCCCCTCGACCAATAAAAGATCCACCGAGGAAACTCCTTTCATCCTGGCAGTCTGCAAAACAGTCTCTGCCTCTTCCAGCTTATTCACCCGTACCAGCGCGATCGCATAATCCCTGTAGTATTCCGGATTTTCCTCATTGCGCAGGATAGCCGTCCTGTAATCGACGATCGCCCGATCGTACTGCTCCTGTTCGAAATAACAGTTTGCCAGCAGGAAATATACATCCGCCATGCGCGCATCATCCGTCCATCCGGCCTCCGAGAGGATCGTTCCCTCTATAAAATCCCTGCAGATTTCATAATCCCTGTTCTGATATAAGTAATACGCGCGCTGAAAGTATGCCTCCAGCCGTTCCGGCTTCATCCCGCTGGCCTCCTCATAGAGCGCTTCCACCTTCCCGCTGTCCCGTTCTGCCATCGCATCCTCCAGCAGAGCGATCGTCTGCACATACGCCTCCTCTTCCTCAGCCTCCCGTTCTTTCCGTCCGAAAAAGACCATCAAAATACCGAGCCCCACGCATGCAACGAACGCCAGGAGCGTAAGCTCCTGACGAAGGATCAGGCGCTTATACTTTCTGTCATACCGATACACCTCACGAAAAGCCCTGAGCAGAGCCCCTGCCGTCTGAAACCGATCCTTTGGATCCCTGCTCAGCGCTTTCATGAGAACAACGCTGAGACCTTCTCCGATCCTGTCGTCCAGCTCCGAGGGACTCTTGATCTTTTCCGGATCGCTGTCCGGCATCACCCCTGTCAGGAGATGATAAAGGGTCGCCGCAATACTGTAAATATCAGAACGGGCGTCGACCGGCTGGGACAGGATACCCGCGCGAACCGTATCCGGACCGCGCTTATGCGCCACAGTCTTCTCTGACAGTTCCGTACGCGAAATATCCTCTTCCTGCCGCGGTACGCTTCCGCCGTTATGATGCGTCACTTCAGCCGCGTCACCATTCATCCGGTTTTGAAACATCTGCAGGGTCGGAGCCGTATCGCCGTCCGTCTGACGGTTTTCAGGCAAAAGCAGGGTCGCCTCGTCATCCCTCTGACGGTTCTCCGGCAAAATTTCGGTTGCCTCGCCGTCTTCTGCCGTTTTCTTCCCGCTGACAACCGTCGTGTTCTCCCCGGCTCTTTTTTCCTCCGCCTCAATCGCTGCGATCACCGCCGCCGTCTGCTCCGGCGAAGCATACCCGGGCGTATATCCCTGCACTGCCATGCTCTTTCCGTCCAGTACGCCGGAAATATTGAAATCGATCAGACAGATATCGTCCTCCGGCGTCAGCATGATATTGGCCGGTTTAATATCCCCGTGAATGATCGGAGGCTTCTGCCTGTGCAGATAATCCACCACCTCACAGAGCTGGATCGCATACTTCACAACGCTCTTCTGAGAACACCTTTGACGGTCCTGCAAAACTTTTTCCAAGGACTGCCCTGGTATATAGTCTATGACCGTGAAAACGCCGTCCTCGACATCCAGAAAATCAAACACCTGCGGAAGATAGGAATGCTTCAGATTTTTGAGGATCTCCTTCTCCTCCTCATTGTGGGATGTACTGTAATGTATTTTTTTCAGGACAACCTCTTTCCCAAGACGCTTATGCCACGCTTTGTAGATCGTTCCTCCTCCGCCCTGACCGATCTGTTCTCTGATCTCATAAATGCCGCCTAAAATATCGCCTTTTTTCATTGCGCTTCCCCTTCCGTAACGCCCCGCCAGATGTTCTCACAAGCAGCGGCAAAACCATTTTTTCATTGTCTGAGCCTTTATCATATGGATCACAATGGAGAGACATTAATCTCCAAAAGCACCGGGGCATACTTTTCTTCCAACTCTCTGGCCCTTTTAGTATTCTCATTTTCGATCAGGTTATCGCGATACAATTTCAGGCATTCAGACAGATCCCACAGCAGCCTTCCATCCCGTCCATAATGTTCTAGGAAAAAGTCATAGAGATTAAGCGCGTCTTCGTAGAATCCCAGCCTGGTCATGGTTTCCGCCAGATCTAAATCCCCCTCCATCCGGGCAAAATATTTTTCATGCTGTTCCCTTGCCTGTTGCAGTTTGTGTTTATCCATGTATTTATTCCTTTACTATGAATGGTTATTCAATCGCTCAACAGAGCCATCGCGTCTTTATATTTTTGAATCCGTCTAACAGCCTTATCATCAACAACCGCAAGGCGGGTGATATCGCTGTTATGCCGCAAATCTGCCAGCTTTACTGCTGCGGCGATCGGATTCTCCCTGATTCCTGCAATGTAGTCCATATACGGTATCGATTTTTCATGTGTCAATAATTTTAAAGCGTCTATCACACTTTGCGGAAACCCCATTGAAGCAATATCCTGAAGTGAATAAGCTGTGTCCTCGACCACATCGTGAAGCAACGCGACAATTACAGTTTCCTCGGTATTCATTTGCTCGGCAAGATGAAACGGATGGTAAATATACGGAATACCTCCTTTATCCACCTGATCCTTATGCGCTTCGAATGAAAGCTTCATCGCTTTCTTAGTCAGTTCAGAGTAAATCATGGTGCGATACCTTTCTATTATACAGCGTCTCCGGTGCAGTCACAGGCAATTTTATAATCATCCAATTTAAGCCGTTGAGATATGCCTAATGGAATATCCGAGAAATCTGTCATACTGTCATACCAAAGATCAATATAATTTTGTGCTCTCACCCAACCATCCGTTTCAAGGCGATAGATATTAGGAACTATAACCTTAAGGATAATCCTCTTCTCGGTAATATAATATCCGTTCTCAAAAGGAAGATGTGATAAGCTGATCGTCTCTTTTTGCTCGGATGCAGCGTAACATTCCTCGTATCATTGCATATCCCTTATAACCATTCTATTTCTCCCTCCCAATAATACTTATCCTCCTGCTTTTTAATCAGCAGCTATTGCTTAATTCTTTGCACACATGATGTTCTGGTATAAATTCCCCGCAGCAAAATAATTATAAGCCCGGCATCCTCCCGCGCATTTACTGCCGTGTGAGCATGAGGCACAATTCCCCTGCAGCATATCGGTGTGAAATTTTCTGTTGTATGAGAATGCATCCTCACGGTTCCATATATCCCCCAGTCTCTGTTCACGCAGATTCCCCTCAATAAAGCAGTCGTCCTGCATTGCCTCACAGCCCCGAACGTTCCCCACACTGTCAATCCCAACAGACGTCAAACCCGCCCGGCACCCCAAGAATATGGCGCCGCCGCTCAGATTTCCCCTCAGATACCCTTCGCTCTCCGTATAGTAACCAATATTATCCGCGATGCCTAAAAGAAACGGAGCTTCAAAAGCATGCCGCTCTACAAAACGTATCGCTTCGCTGAAAGCAAATTTCCAGTTCACTCCTGCTTTTACGGTTTTACCCATCGGCGCACACGCCTGAAGCTGCCATGCGAAAATATTCTTATCCTGCAAAAAATCATACAATTCATCCAGATACCGAATGTTCCCGCTATGCAATGTCGTGATCACCGAAACAGGAATTCCCTTTCCGACCAGCAGACCGATCGCCCGATCCGCGCTCTCAAAACTGCCGTTCCGACGGTAAGCGTCATGAATCAGGGCCGGTCCGTCCAGAGATATCCCGACCGATTCTATTCCGATCTCTTTCAGAACATTTGCCTGCTGTTCCCTCAGTAAATATCCGTTCGACACGATAGACACGCGGATTCCACGCGATGTCAGCTCTCCAGCGATCTGTGCCCAATCCTCGCGCATAAACACTTCCCCTCCGATCAAAGACACCCGTCGGCATCCCAAACCGGACAACTGTTCGACGATATCCATGCATTCTTCCGTTGAAAGCTCATTCTCCCTTTCTTTTCCGGCACTTGATCCGCAATACTGACAGGAAAAACAGCACTTTAAAGTGAGCTCCCATACACAGGTTCGCAGTTTATATACATCATTTCCCGTTCTCATAATCCGTTCAGCCTTTTCTTTTCTGTCCATTTTTACTTTAAAATGTCAGAATCGTCGAACAGTTAATCTATCAATACATCACCAGAAAGAATGCCCATTACATCCGGAGGGGCATAAACGACTTCCATATAACATTCGCGTATCTCCCTTGCCATTTCCACCATTGTTTTCAGATAATTTTGATTTCTCTCATACTCCTCTCTGCATATTCTCTTCATTTGTGTGAGTGCTTGCGCAGTCTCATTCAGATTCCCAGTTTCTGTTTCCCAAAGAGGTACAATATCTTCGACCTTTTCTTTGATTTCTTCAACCATACGGCAGAAATCGTGTTCAACCGAAACGATCCCTCTGAACATCTGATAATACTCCCATTCGCCGCTCTGCGGAGTCTTAAAAGGAGGTAGAAGTTTATCAAATAGTAAACTACACTCATCATATTTCGCCAGAATATCGTTCGTCAATAAAGTAATATATTCCAAATCAATAGAGGACTCGCTTCTGACCGCACTATAACGCATATCACGCTTTTCAATGATTTGCTGCAACGCATCACACAAATGGACACTTATTTCTCTGATATTTTCAGCAGCGCTCATTTTCATTCTCCTTGTCTCGTTTCGATTGTCTCTGCCCAAAAAAGCAACGTAAAGTCCAATCGCTATAACACCCTGGGATTCTATCGCAGTCCTTTTTAAATGAAGGCGAAATAGCTTTCTCACTGTTTGCACCATTGCCATATGAATCACTGTTGACAAGACAGCGTTTCAGACCCTATGTGAATTGGCGTCACCCCTGCTTTAATTGCCGAGATGCGGTTCACCTTTTTACTGAACTTCTTTGGTTCTATGTAATGATTTTCTATGAAGTCTATGTGTTTCATTACAATAAGTAGCAGATAGCATCTATCAGCAAATTCCCTGGTGGGGAACCAAAAACTTTACGATTCAGTTGCTCCCTTCTATGATATGGAATGGCACTATATCTTCATATTCAATCATCACTCCATATTGATCAAACTTCTGCTTTTGTATATATGTACTATCACCAGTTTTATTCTTAATCGTCCCTGTAACAATTACTACCCCTTCTTCAGGATAACTATATTTTATGTAAGTCACACCACCTGTGGATTTACTTGTTTCCTCACTAATCCGCCCATCAGAAAAATACGTACATTTCGCGAACCAAGCATCACCAGTGGAGTCAGTACGCTCGCTTTCTATTAATTGATTTTTTTCATTATATTCATATATTAAAATCGAAGTCCCTCCATCAAATAGTTCACGTTGTTCACGGACTGTTCTTCCATATTGATCGTATGTGACAGGTCCACTCTTATAATCGCTTCCCCTTAATGTTAAATATTGACTTCTATAATAGAGACATTCCTCCATTTCATTCAGTTGTAAATAAATATTAACCAAATAATCATATGCAAGCAATAGACACATATAATCATCTATTATAAGTGTATCTCTTTGATTCGCCAATTCATTTGCCTGTTCCGATATATTTTGAAATACTGATAAAACCCTTATGTAACCCTTTAAACTTTCAGCTATTGGCCTATATGCCTTTTCTTTTTCTTCATATGTCAAAAAGGAAGAATCCCCAGGTCCGAAAATTAAATGTATATGGAAACATATTTGCATTAAGTCCCTATATTCCTCCAACTTGACTTTAAAAATCTTTTCTCCAATTTCTTTTATATAAAATTCAAAATCGTAATCTGGCAAAAACGGTGCATATTTCTCCTCCAATTCCCTGACCCGGTCAAGATTTTCTCCTTCCAGCAGAACATCCAGATAAGACTTCAACCTTCCAGTCAGGCTCTCCAGTACCACACCATTCTGACCATCCAACTCCAGCAGACGATCATAATCCTGCAAACTTTCTTCATAAGCCCTGTCAGAAGCACATTCCTGCGCTCGTGCCAGATAGACGCTCACGAGTCTGTCCCGAATCCTGTTGTCCTGTCCGCATTTTTCATAACCCTCTTCCCAGAGTGTGATCAGAGTTTCTCTATCCGTATAAACATCCTCTGCTGCCAGATAGACCGACACTATTGCGTCAAGACCCGCAGCCAGCGTTTCGCCTTCCAGAGAGCGAGCAAACCCCACCGCCCTTTCATAAAAAGCCAGCAAATTTTCCGGCTCGTCCAGATGCCGGTACGCTTCAATCCCGTTTACATACGCAATCATGCACCGTTCATCAATCTGAATAGCTTTCTCAAATGCCAGAGCCGCTTCCGCATAATTCTGTTCTTCCAAGTACCGATTGCCCAGATTCAACTGTCTTGCCAGGCGGTTTTCTGGCTTATTATAGATGCCAAGGCTGATGACCAACGCAACCAGTACAACAGCGATTGCGGCCAAAACGCCCACCTTTTTCTTCCCAAAAGGTTTCTTTTCAACGGTCTCCTCAATCTGTTCTGTTCCCGTCAAAGGTTTTATGTTCTTTGTCTTTATTTCTTGACCTATTTCTGGCTTATGTTTTTTATTCATCTCTTCCTTACTCATTTCTCCCTGCGCAGATTAGTAGCTCGCTCTTTTCCTAAGTAAATTGATATTTGATCTCTCCATCAATACTTTTATACATTAAGTAGAAGTCTTCATCATAAACTATCATTCAAATGCAGTATTCAAATATGTAAACTCATATTCTCCTACATACATATCACTTCCATCCTCGAACTCGAAATACACTTTTCGTTTTCTTAAGATGCCCATATCGTCATATTCATTTTCATATCTTTCGCTACAATCATACCCCTGTTCATCCGTATAAATCCGATGAGAAATATAACCATTGCTGTCATATCCCATACTTTGGCGGCTTGTCCAAGAAGTATTATTCTTATAAATAATATATTCTATATAAGAAAGAAGATTATCCATGTCATCATAGGTGTATTCACCCCAGTAGTCTGAATATAGGGATAAACTGGAAGAATTATGCCACTGCATCAAATTATTATCATCGTCATAAATATAACTATACCCATCAGACGTTGCAATTAAATTCCCATTTTCATCATATACGTTCGTTTTCGGGGATATAGCATAATAACCATCGTCCGTCCAAAAGTACAATGCTCGACCGTTTTCATCACAGCCGATCGTCCCACTTCCCCAACTCTCTCTTTCCCCTTCTGAATCATATTCTATCAATTCCTTTAAGTATATTTCTCCGTTTCTTTGACAACTAAAAGGTCCCCATGATCTACACATACTGGACCAGGCATCAAAGTCCCAGTTATTGATCACTTTCCGATTAATATCCGAACCACCATGTTTATTTATTAACTCCGTATCAAATATAAATTCTGCTCTTGTACCGTCAGCATCATACCAATTAATACTGGTTAATACTAAATCACTCAGATAAATCTCGAAATCAAAATCCGGCAGTACCGAAGCATATTTCTCCTTCAGTTCCATGATTCGTTCAACATTATCTTCTTGCATTAAAACGGTCAGATAAGACTTAAGACTTCCGGAAAGGCTCTCCAGTACCGTCTCATTATGTCCATCCAGTTCCAACATGCGGTCATAATCCTGTAGGCTTTCTTCATATGCATCGCCAAAAGCACGCTCCTCCGCCCGTGTTAGATATACACTTACGAGACCATTCCGAACCCGTCTGTCCTGTCCGCTCTTTTCATATCCTTCTTCCCAGATCACGATCAGGGCTTCTCTATCCGTAAAGACATCCTCCGCCGCCAGATAGATCGAAACTACTGCATCCAAATTAACAGCCAGAGACTCTCCCTCCAACGAACGGGCAATCCCTAAAGCCTTTCCATAAAAAGCCAATAGATTCTCCGGCTCGTCCAGATGCTGATATGCCTCGATCCCGTTTACATACGCAGCCATGCATCGTTCATCAATCTGAATCGCCTTTTCAAACGCCAAAACAGCCTCCGCATAGTTCTGTTCTTCCAGATACCGTTCGCCCAGGTCCAGTTGTCTTGTCAGGCGGTTCTCCGGCTTGTTATAGATGCCAAAGCCGACAGCAAGTGCAGCCAGAACAACAACGATTACAGCCAGAATGCCCAGCTTTTTCTTTCCGGATTGCACGTTTCTTATGGACTGTGCCGTTCTTTCACCAGATTTCTCCACTGGCAGCAATGTGTCTTTTGGGTTTTGCTCAGATTCAATCAAAGGCCTTGTGTTCTCTTCCGCCAGTTCCCGGGCGACCTCTTTCTTTCGTTCTTCGTCCATCTTTCTTCCTTTCGGCATAGGATTCGATCAAACTCAAATCAACGATACATCTCCGCAATATTTTTCAAATAAGCGGCCCTCTCACATCAAAAAATATTACTGAAATGACCAATAATACGAGATGCGATAAATCCCAATGTCATCATTTCCTGTAGCGGCAATGGAAAAAAGATTATCCTGATATCCGTAAACAAGTTCCATCTCAAAAAAGCCGGAATCATAGTCCCATTCAGTAAGGCTCACATCAATCGGCTCTTTC
Organism: uncultured Eisenbergiella sp.; assembly: GCA_947627215.1. Lineage (GTDB taxonomy): Bacteria > Bacillota > Clostridia > Lachnospirales > Lachnospiraceae > Gallintestinimicrobium. Next base: position 83,734 of record CANQVD010000008.1, on the reverse strand, counting down.
ACAACCCAGGAATTTTTTTCCGCTTCTCCTGCAAAACCGGAAACCGTTTCCTGATCGTATTCACCTGTTTCTTTGATTTTATCCGCCGGAATTAATCGATACCACTCTTCCGCTTCCGCACCCATAGAAGACAGCAAAGGCAGATTATAGCTATCTGCATAATGCTCCTTCAGCCAGGGCAATCCATCATAATATATATCAAAACTATATCCATAATCTGAATATCCAACCTCAATAGCCTGTGCCCAGGATGCCCCTAGGTCCTCACTCTCTGTTTCTACATTGACCCTAATGCCTTTAGAGCCAAATTCATCCGCCCATGCCTCACAGCTTTCGTCATCTTCATATCTCCCCCATTCATACTCATCATTAAAATTAGCTTCGAAGGGCAAATCCAAAAAAGCGATCATATCATCGAAGTGATCCTCTATCAGCGTATACCCAAACAGCGTAACATCCTCTGCCGTAAACGGAAGCTCCAACTGACTGCGCAGTTCCTCCATTTGACGTTCCTGTTCCAAACGATCTGCCTCATCCAGGTAATACGCAAAATCAAAGTCCGGCAGCGCCAATGTATATTTCTCCGCCAGTTTTCTGACTCGATCAAAGTTTCCTTCCCCCAATAAGAAATCCATATAGGACTTTAAACTTCCAGTCAGGCTCTCCAGTACAGTCTCGTTCTGCCCATCCAGCTCCAGCAGACGATCATAATCCTGCAGACTTTCTTCATAAGCACCGTCGGAAGCACGCCCCTCCGCCCGTGCCAGATAAACTCTCACAAGCCCATCCCGAACCCGGCCATCCTGCCCGCTCTTTTCATACCCTTCTTCCCAGAGCGCAATTAAGGCTTCTCTATCCATATAAACATCTTCCGCCGCCAGATAGATCGACACAACGGCATCCATATCCGCTGTCAGCGCCTCGCCTTCCAGAGATCGGGCGGCTTCCAGCGCTTTGTCATAGAACGTCATTAGCTTCTCCGGCTCATCCAGATGCCGATATGCCTCGATCCCGTTTACATACGCAGCCATGCACCGTTCATCAATCTGGATCGCTTTCTCAAACGCCAGCACAGCTTCCGCATAATTCTTCTCTTCCAGATATCGTGCTCCCAGATCCAACTGTCTTGCCAGGCGGTTCTCCGGCCTGTTATAGATACCAAAGCCGACAGCCAGTGCAGCCAGAACAACAACGATTACAGCCAGAATGCCCAGCTTTTTCTTTCCAGACGGTTTCTTTCCGATATTTACAGCAAACTGATTTGTTTCCGTCAACGGTTTTACGCTCTTCGCCCCTGCATCCTGACCGCTCTCTGTCTTATATTCTTCGTTCATTCTTTTCTTCCCCGCATAGATTGGATTCTTTTTTCCATCATTTGCAATGCATTGCTTCTGGAATTATCTCCGCGTTTCACCCGGAAATGCAGCGCCCTTTCATTACAGCTTTGAACACACTTTCCGCACCGTATGCATTCCGCATGATTGCACTGTGTAACAGGCTTCAGGGCCATAGGGCAGGCCGCTGAACATTTCCCACAGCCGGTGCATTTCCCTTTATCCACCTCCAGGTGTACAAGCGCAATCCCGTTGAACAAGCCATATATAACGCCAAGAGGGCAGATCACTCGACAAAATGGACGGAACACCCAGATGCTGACCGACAAAAAGCATAAAAGCAATATAAATTTCCACCAGAAATTCATCCCGGCCAATTCACGCAATTCTTCCTGCGCCGTCATCAACAGAATGCCGCCAATGGTTCCCTGCGGACAGATGTATTTACAAAAGGCTGGAAATCCAACCCCGTTCACAAATGCGGTATACAGCGGAATCAAACACACCAAAACCGCCAGAATAAAATATTTGATCCACCGCAGTCTTTTCAGCGACGATCTGCACTTTGGCGTCGGAATCTTATAGAGCAGCTCCTGAAGCAGGCCAAAAGGGCAAAGCCAGCCGCAGATAACCCTTCCCAGGGCAACGCCAAACGCAATGAGAATCCCAAATACATAGGTTGAAACTCCCCGCTTAACATTGCCCAGCGTGGATTGAAGAGCCCCCAGCGGGCAGGACCCGACTGCCGCCGGACAGGAATAACAGTTTAATCCGGGGACACAAAATCCTTTCGATCCGCCTCGATACAATTCCCCGTCAATCAGGCCCTTTAGATTCAGATTGTAAAGTAACGTGCTGAAAAATTGAACAAGCTTTCTTTTTTTATCCAAGTCCGATACACTCCCAGCAGATGAGTATCCCCTTCATCCAGACGCTGCGCACACCGTCATCCAGAATCCCCAGCAGGAGAAGAACAAACGCAACCACTGCCCAGATAAAAGTATAATATTGTTTTTTCATCAGTGACTTAACGCCTCCACAATAGCGGCCTCCATCCAGTCGCCTTTGGCAAGCCCCATATGTATTCCTGTCATAGCGCCATATTTGTCTATCACAAAGCTCGTCGGGACCCCGGAAATAGAATAATTACCCGCATTCCAGTCAGGCAAATGATAGATCGGTAAGGTTATCCCGTATTCCGCAGCGTACTGCGCGGCCAGGTCCGAATTTTCCCCCAGATCGATCATGATAAACACCACATCCGGATATTTTTGCTGCAGCGCCTGCATATCGGGTATCTCCATGTAGCAATACGGACACCAGGTCGTAAAGAAATTGATGTATACCGTCTTTCCAAAATAACTGCCCAGATTCAGTGCACTTCCATCCGCCGTAGATACCGAGAAATCTGGCATGATCTGACCGTATTCATAGCCCGTCCCAAGCGAATCTTCAATCTCTTTCCTGCGCAGCAATAGCTCCTCCAGGGCGGCCTCTTCTTCCGCCTTCTCCGCTTCCTCCGCCAGTCTTGCCTCTTCTTCCGCGGCTTTTCTTGCGGCCTCCTCTTCCGCTTTCCTCGCAGCTTCTTCTTCAGCCTTTCGGACAGCTTCTTCAGCAGCCTTTTTTGCCGCCTCTTCCTCCGCAATCCGTGCCTCTTCTGCTGCTCGCTCCGCTTCTTCCTTTTCAGTCTGCAGCTTCTGCACCTCAGCCAGCTTATCATTCAATACAACAAACTGCGTCTGTCCATAGCCATTGTTCAGAATATTAGCGGCCATTTCATATTCTTCTGTTTCAATATACAGTTGGGCGTGATCCAGATAGGCCTGTTCCAACGCCTGCCGGATAGACTCGTTGTTCGGATCAATGCTTAGAGCTGCTGTGTATTCTGCTATGGCCTGCTCATAATCCAGTTCAGAAATGTATTTTTGTGCCATTTCCAAATGCGAGGCAATTTCCTGCTGCCTCCTGCCGCCCTGTACCACAAATCCGGCGATGATAGCCAGAACCACCAGGCATATAACCGCCACAGCAATTTTCACGCTTTTCTTCTTCAGTATCTCACTCACTGTCTTTCCCTCCTCAAGGATTTTACTCATACTCTTTCAGTATGGTTTTGCATATTTTTTCTCTGTGCAGCAGAAAGCGGTTCACAGAGAATAACTGCCAGAACTCCCAGCCCGCTAACGGAAATGATCAATCATATGACATATGATAAATCCCCTTGCCATCATTCCCTATAGCGGCAATTCATTTTTATGATTCCGTACTGCTGCTCTGCAGAACTTACAGATTTCTCACATCTTAAAATGGCAGAAATGCTCAGCGCTTTTCGATTCAATCAAGCCGATGCTATTTAAAATACCACCCAGCAAAGATTTAATCCGGAGAAATTTAACAAGGAAGAAAAATTAATCCCATAGCAAAAATTTAAAAAAATCACGCACTAATTAATAAAGAGAACACGGGTAGAATCGTCCAAAGACCATGTGTATTGCATCCTGTAAATCATTCCATCATTATCTATGTCAATATCAATACCAAATGAACCGTAATGTAAACTATAACAAGTATCATAATTATCACTATATACCAGATTGCTATATAATATAAAACTAACTTCAAACGGGGCTTCCACAATCCACGTTTCCTTTTTGCTTCCATCCTCTTTCACTTCATATGAATATTCTCCTAATTTTTGTACTATCTCAGCAGGAACTGCCCGATACCAATCTTCATATTTTCCACCAAGAAATGATATTAAAGGAAGATTATAACTTTCAGGATAATGATTCTGCAACCATGATAAACCATTATTGTCTATAACATAGTAAATTTGGTTTGTTAAATAACATATTCTCGCTGAATCATCTCCTAATCCTATTTCTCTTAACCCATTATTGTAGATTCCAGCCGTCACAGGGGACGATAGACTATGTATCCCATCCCGAGACCAATGATCTATCGGCACACCATTTTCATCCGTTACACCATTATCCTTTTTTAAATCCAATAGGTGAACAATATCATCAAAATGATCCTCCGTCAGCTTATACCCAAACAGCGTAACATCCTCCGCTGTAAACGGAAGTTCCAACTGACTACACAACTCCTCCAGTTCCAATCGGTCTATCTCATCCAGGTAATACCCAAAATCAAAGTCTGGCGGCGACGATGCGTACTTCTTCTCCAGTTCTCTGATCCGATCAAAATTTCCTTCTTCCAATAAGAGATCCAGATAGGATTTTAAACTTTCGGTCAGACTTTCCAACACAGTCTCATTCTGCCCATCCAATTCCAGCAGACGGTCATAGTCCCGCAAACTTTCTTCATAAGCTCTGTCAGAAGCACGTTCCTCCGCCCGTTCCAGATAAACGCTCACAAGACTGTCCCGAACCCTACTGTCCTGTCCGCTCCTTTCATAACCTTCTTCCCAGAGTGTGATCAAAGTTTCTCTATCCGTATAAACGACCTCTGCTGCCAGATAGATCGACACTACTGCGTCAAGATCCGCAGCCAAAGTTTCGCCTTCCAGAGAACGAGCAAGCCCCAACGCCCTTTCATAAAAGGCCAGCAAATTTTCCGGCTCGTCCAGATGCCGATATGCCTCGATCCCGTTTACATACGCAGCCATGCACCGTTCATCGATCTGGATCGCTTTCTCAAACGCCAAAACTGCTTCCGCGTAATTCTGTTCTTCCAGATACCGTTCACCCAGATCCAGTTGCCTTGCCAGGCGGTTTTCCGGCTTGTTATAGATGCCAAGGCCGACAGCCAGCGCAGCTAGTACAACAACGACTATAGCAAGAATGCCAAGCTTTTTCTTTCCGGGTTGACTGTTTTTCATAGGCTGGGCTGTTCCTTCACCGAATTTTTCCGCCGATCCGGACGGTAAAACATTTCCGACAGTCTGTTCTGTCTCCGTCAATAACGCTGTTTTCTCTGCCGTCAGTTCCTGATTAACTTCTTTCTTTTGTTCCTGGCCCATCTTTTCCCTTTCCAGCGCCAACCTTATATGCCATTCCCGACTGCGATGCTGCCGTCAGGCCTGAATCAAAGATACTCTTTTTTCAACGCATCCATTATCCTCTTTCCCGCCGTATTCCGATAGATCAGGCTGCCGATAAACAGCGCCACAGCCAACACGATCATTCCGATTCCTGCCCCAAGTATTATCATGAAAAAACTCCTTTTCTTTTTGGAAGAAAGAGATTAAAACCAGCCGCCCTCCGAAAGCTCCTGCATCATGCGATCCAGCATTTCCATCTCCAGATCCGAACCGTCTTCCGGATACTTCTCTTTCGCCAGTTCATAATAATCCCGCATCTTCAGATAATCCCGATCCGCATTCTCCTTTTCCTGCTGACGGTCTGCTTCCAGATAGGCGAGTCGTTTATATGCCTCATAACGCTCCGGATACTGCTCCGCCATCTGCAGAAGAAGCGCTTCCGCTTCGTCAAAACGGTTCAGGTTCTCATAGAGGATCGCCATGTTTTCCTGCAGTTGCCAGGTAAGATAGCCGCGCTCCCTGAGGGATTCAAAGAGCGACAGGGATTTCGCATAGTATTCCTGCTCATATTGCTCCCCTGACTGCGCTTTCCGGGCGTAGGCGTCCGCCAGATACTCCGACAGCACAAGATCTCCGTTTCCGGCAGACTGCCCCAGGCTACGTTCTAACAGGGCGATCTCTTCATCTATCGCTCCCGTCTCCTGATAAACCTCCGTACAGAGCAGGACTGCCCTTTTTTTCAACTGGGTATCCTCCGCCGTCGCGATCGTCTGGTTCAGATAGCCGATAGCATCCTCATACTGCCCCTTTACATGGGCGATCTCCCCCTGCACCATATAGATGGAATCCTGTCCCAGTCCCAGGGCGATTCCCTCTTCCAGCGTTTCCTCTGCCGCTTCGATCTGGCCGCATTTCGCCAGGGCGATCGCATAGTCCCGATAATACAGACCGTTCGCGGGATTATGCTCCAACGCCTGCGAAAACAGATCAACCGCATTCGCGTATTCCCGCAGTTCAAAATACGCATTCCCTATGATATAGTAAATATTTCCGAAAATCTTCTCTTCTTCCTCGGATTCCATCTGAAAGGGCGTTGTATTCAGATAATTTTCCCCCAGTCCGATGCAGTCCTCATAGGCACCGCGAAGATAGCGCAGATATACCGCCTCTTCATACGCTTCAATCCTGACCGGTGCGAAAGCCTGCGCATCCTCCAGGAGCGTTTCCGCCTCTTCGAAGTCGCTTTCTTTCATACACGCTTCCGCCCGCTCGACCATCCCGTAATAGGCCGCACTGTGCTCCTTTCGGATCTGATAAAGCCCGCAGAATGTCAGGAGGATGCCCAACGCCATGCAGGCAGCGGCGGCCGTCTGCATGGCCGTCTGCTTTCTGCGCATCAGCACATATCGGTGATCCCATTTGTGGCAATTCCGGATCGCTTTCAGGAACTCGCCCCCGTTTTGGAAGCGGTCTTCCGGCGCAAGCTGCGTCATTTTATCCAGGATTGCGGCAAATCCCTCACTGACGGGCACCCCCATCTGACTGATCGGGATCCGCTTTTCAAATTCGACGGGCAGTTCTTCTCCCGTCAGCAAAAAACAAAGAGTAACCCCAAGGCTGTAAATATCGGAACGGGTATCTATTCCGCGCCCCATGTATTTCGTGACCTGCGCGGCTGAATTGGTATTCTGAGGAAGGCGCAAGGTTCCGCCTCTATTCCCTGTCGTCCGAGGGAGGAGTTCTGTCACCTCCTCGGTCTCTGTCTCCCGGGAAAGCTGCTCCGTCCGCCTTCGATCCTTAACTGTCCAGGGCAGAAGCGCTGTCAGCTTTTCATTCACCGCCGCCCAGGGAAGCATCCTCGTTCGTCTTTTTCCGTCTGCCGTCCTAGGAAGCAGCTCCGTCGGCTTCTCATCCTCCGCCGGCTGAGACACAGGTTCTGTCGGCCTCTCCACCTTCACTGTCCGCGGAAGAAGCTCCGTGCGTTCTTCGTCCTCCGTTTTCCCTGAGATACCGCAGCCCGTTTCTTTTGTTTCTGTTACGGACTCAGCAGCCGTATAGCTGTGCGTGATCCTTTCATACAATGCAGGATCCCGATACTGTTCGGGGGGAAAAAACCCAACGCTGATTCCCACTGCCGATTCCATCGCCCCGCCCATCGCCAGCGCGATATTGAAATCGATCAGGCAAATATTTCCCTCCTGCGTCAGCATGATATTGGCCGGTTTGATATCGCTGTGGATGATCGGCGGTTTCTGACTGTGTAAATAATCCAGCGCCTCTCCCAACTGCTCCGCCCATTTTTGAACCTGCTTCTGTGGAAAGGGGCCCCGTTTTTTTATGGCTTCATCCAGATTTTCCCCATGGATGAAATCCATTACCGTATAAACGCCGTCCTCTTTTTCGATGAAATCATAGACCCGTGGCAAATAGGGATGCTTCAGGTTTTTAAGGATATCCGCTTCCTGTCTGGAGCTTACCCTTCCCCGCACCTCATCCCTTATTTTCTTGACCACCACGTCCGTATGCAGCCGCAGATGCTTCGCCCGAAAGACGATACCCCCGCCGCCGGAACCGATCTCCTCCACGATTTCGTATGTATTTCCGAGTATTGTTCCCTTTTGTAAATCTGACATAAGTTGACCTCTAAATATGTCTTACATATTATTATTTATTACAGCTTTATGTTATATCTTATCCAGGAATATGCCGAATATCGTTTATGTTTCAAAACATAATCCATATATAGAAAAATCTGGTTCTCTGCCATCAATATAATACTCGTTCCCGATTATACATTCTTTTCCCCCATTATATACGTGATATGCATAGTCACCCTCATAAATGAAATTCCAATATTCACCTGGCGCTACATGGGGACAATAGGCAACCCATCCGTAGTCGGAATCAGTGAAACCTGTACCTACCACTATCTCTTTCCCTTCGCTTGTTATAAGGGACATTTCTCCAAAATAATGATTCTGGCCCACTTCTTTACATTTATTTGTAAAACCTGGATCCTTAATAATAGCGCAAACAGCCTCAAAATCCCCCGCTGTCATTTTAGTATAAAGATCATCTACCCAGGCCGTTATTTCCTCTTGCTCCCTGATCTCATCCAATACGGTCTCAAAATCTATACCACTTTCGCTTCTTTTATATTTTTCTGCCAGTGCTTTCACCTCATCATACTTTTTCTCTTTCAGCAATTCATCCATATAAGCCTGGAGGCATTCATCCATCTCAGACTGCAAATTATTATCCTCTGTTTCCATCAACTCATCATATACTTTCAGCGATTTCTCATAATCTTCTTCCTCTTTGTATCGGCGTGCCTCTTCTAATTTTCTTTCAAACTCTTCTTTCTGCTGTTTCGCATAGCTGTTCTCCAGCTCCTTTTCGACCTGCGGATCGCCTGTTTGCTCGTATCCTTTCTCCAAAATCTCACATGTTTTTTCCATATTGTCGCTATACACCTCATCCGCGGCCAAATAAATGGAAATAATGGCATCCACATCATTCTCAATTTCGGCTGGTTCAAAATCTTCTACCACAGCCAAAGCAGCTTCATATACCGCTTCCAATTTCTTCTTATCGCCGAGACCAATATATGAGCTGATCTGTCCCTTATATGCTTTTATACATTTATCGTCGATTTCTATAGCTTTTCCAAATGCCAGAACAGCTTCCGCATAATTCTGTTCTTCCAGATATCGTTCACCCAGATCCAACTGACGGGCAAGACGGTTCTCCGGCCTGTTATAGATACCCACGCAGACAGCCAGTGCCGCCAGTATGATCACGACTGCCATTATGATACTCCATTTTCTACTAACGGCAGGCCTCCTTTTAATAGCTTCATCAATCGGTTCTGTTTTCATCGCCGGATCCAATATCTGTTCATTTTCTTCCTTATGCTCTTCGTTCATTATTCTCCCTTCTTCCCCAAGTTGAACGTAACAAGATGAGGATAATACCCAAAATCGAGTGACTACAGATGCAGTCCTTCGGCCATTGATTTCAAAGGAATGTAATTCCTGTCATAGAACTTGTTACCATGGCATCCAAACATACCATATCTCACTAATCACCCCATCAGTATTTACACCAACTTCCATCGAAAAAGTATTATCTCGATATTTGTAAGATAATTGTGACCTTAAAAAACCATTTTGATATTTATATTCATGAAAAGATACTTCAACCGGCTCTTCTATCTTCCAACTCCAATGTTCAACTTTCTCATCTTTATAGTCCGTTGTATAAGAATCGTATACACCTATTTCTTTAATCTTATCTGCCGGAATTGCCTGATACCAATTTTGAACACTGTTGCCCAAACAGGACAGTAGAGGAAGATTATAACTATCTGCATAATGATCCTGTAACCATGACAATCCTCTGTCATATATTATAAACTGATCATATCCTTCATCTTGGCTAAGAATATTTATAGATTTTACATAATAATTTTCTTCATCTTCATGCAGATAGATATCTATTGATTTTTCATCATCATCCCAATAATCTGCCCTTATCTCATAACTTCCATCATTCGCATATCTACTCCATTCATTATTCCCTGATATAGACAAATTCAAAAAAGCTATCAGATCATCAAAATGTGCATTCGTCAGTTTGTGTCCAAACAGCGTAACATCCTCCGCCGTAAACGGAAGTTCTAACTGACTGCGCAGCTCCTCCAGCTCACGTTCCTGTTCCAGACGGTCTATTTCACTGAAATAAAACGCAAAATCAAAATCTGGCAGCGCCGAAGCGTACTTCTCCGCCAGCTCTCTGACCCAGTCAAAATTTCCTTCTCCCAATAAGAAATCAAGATAGGATTTCAAGCTTTTGCTCAGGCTCTCCAATACAGTCTCATTCTGCCCGTCCAGCTCCAACAAACGGTCATAGTCCTGCAGACTTTCTTCATAAGTCCCATTAGAAACACGTTCCTCCGCCCGTTCCAAATAGCTGCCCACGAGACTGTCCCGAACCCGGCCATCCTGTCCGCTCTTTTCATACCCTTCTTCCCAGAGCGCAATTAAGGCTTCTCTATCCGTATAAACATCCTCCGCCGCCAGATAGATCGACACAACAGCATCCATATCCGCAGTCAGATCCTCCCCCTCCAGCGAACGGGCAGCCCCCAACGCCTTTTCATAAAATGCCAGCAGATTTTCCGGCTCATCCAGATGCCTGTATGCTTCGATTCCGTTTACATAGGCCGCCATACATCGCTCATCGATCTGAATCGCTTTTTCAAACGCCAGAACGGCCTCCGCATAATTCTGCTCTTCCAGATACCGGTTGCCCAGATCCAACTGTCTCGCCAGGCGATTCTCCGGCTTATTATAAATGCCCAGGCCGACGGCCAGCACCGCCAGCACGACCGCGACTGCAGCCAGAACGCCCAGCTTTTTGTTCCGGGATATCTTCTTTTTTACGGGCTGCGGTTCTCTTTCGATTGCCTTTTCCGACGTATCTGGCAGAAATGCATCCTCCGCAGTCTGTCCCGCTTCCGTCAAAGACTCTGTTTTCTCCGCGACAAACTCCTGACCGACTTCTTTCCTTTGTTCTTCGCTCATCCTTTTCCCTTTCCCGGCATGAACCTTTCACATGTTCCCGTCCGGTTGAAATCCCCGGAACCTTCTCATCCTCTGTATCTTCTATAGCGTTCATGGGTATATCGGATTGCCGCCGCAGTCAGGTTATCCCTGGCTCCGTACCGATACACGGTTTCCGCCAGTTTTTTGACAGCGGTTTCCATGTTATGATGTTTCCGGCAGTCCTTCGCGCATCTTTTCATATCATTGTCTGAACAGGATTTGTATATCCCATCCGTGCACAAAAGGAAAACCGCGTTTGTCTTTAATTCATCTGTAGACACCCGGCATTCAAAGGGCTCCTGCACACCCACCGCGTTCAGAAGCAGTCCCCTGTTCGGGTGATCCTGCCGCATCCGCGCTTCCCGATCGGCTCCCGGCTGGTTTTCCCATATCTCATCCATCGTAAGGCATTTCCATTGGGATCTCCGGAGCATATAGCATCTGCTGTCCCCCGCATGGATAATCCCATAAAGGTTTCTGAACAGGAACAAAACCGTTGCCGTTGTCCCGCACAATTCGTTTTGGGAATATTGTCTGTAGATCTTGCCATTGGCACATTCAAGCGCATCGACAACGGAGGAGACCATCCGGGAAAAGTCATACCCAAACAGGGCTGGTGAAAAAGAATCCCACCAGCCTGATAATTCAGACAGGACGAGACCGCTGGCTTTTTCGCCATTCGCCAGCCCTCCCATTCCGTCCGCAATGATGAACAGCCCGGTCTCATCCCGATGGAATAGACCAAAAGCGTCCTGATTATTTCTCCTGACCATTCCGGTCTCACTTAGGCCAAAGCAATCTAAACTCATATAACCGGCACCTATTTGACATCAAACTGCAGTTCCGGCCCCCCGAGCGTCAGGATGCAGCCGGGAATGATCTCCGTCTCCGACAGCACCCTGTTCTCACCCACATATGTGCCGTTGGAAGAGTGCAGATCCTCTATGTAAAACCTGTTGTCGCGCATCGTGATCCTGCAATGCTGTCTGGATACCGACCTGTCATAATCCAGAGCGATATCACATGTATCCTGTTTATATCCGATCAGGACCGAACCGCCGGGATGAATCGGAACACTGAACGTCTTTGCCGGTGAATGGATATCCGTCAAGGTGATCTGATATTGCTTTTTCCCCCTTGGAAACACTGTGAGTGTTTTCCTTGGTATTTTTCCTTCGCGTCCATTAATTATCGTTGGTATATCTGGCTGCTGCCCAGGGATCGGCTGCGGAGGTGTCTTCCTTCCATCAAGGTGTTCAAACCCATTCCTTCCCTTCGGCTTCCGTACGAGCAAAACGATACATACGATCAGCACAATGGCGAATACCGCTGCCAGGCCCAGAAGCACGACAGGGAGCACGGAATGAGCCCCGTCTGCCGCCTCAATGTCAACAGGCACGGTCTGCGCCTCCTCCTCTTCCGTCTGCGTTTCCGGGATCTTCTCCGTAACAGTTTCCGCCGGCACCTCACTGACAGCCACCATCTGAGGCATCACGGCTTCCACCGTCAGTGTCACGTCACCAGAACCGATAATCCGCACTGTCTTTTTGCTGCCATCCATCACTTCTTTCGCCGGCGTAATGACCACCCTGACAATATTTCTGTCCTCTTTCAGCGCCTCTTCAACCAAAAGAGGATCCTCGATCTCATCCAACAGGAAATATTCAGCGCTGGTCATTCTGCTGAGTGCGAACATATTCTCCAGTTCACCATTGTTCTTCTTATTGATACAGCCTATCGTATAGACCGGAATCGGGTATTTCTCCAACAGTGAATATAGCTCCTCCTTTGTATATCCAAGGGATTCGTTATCCACTCCGTCAGAAATAATGACGATCCTCTCATAAATGTCCTCTGTCCCGCCTGCATAGCGTTCTGAAATCAGCTCATACAACACATCCGTCAGGTAAGTCACCTGATTCTGGTAAGCGATGCCGTCGACTGCCTGTTTCAGAGTTGTATAATCGTCCGTATAATCCGTCAGCACATTTAAGGATTCCCCAAATGTGGCAATGCTGATCTCTTCGCCGTTCATACGGTCCGCGATCAGGTTCTGTAGGATTTGCGCTGTCTTTTCCCGATTTTCTTCTGAAATCGACAGGGAATTGTCCAACATGACCATCGTTCGCATTGGCCTTTCCATCTCGGAGATGGGATCTATGCTGAACTGTTCCGCCGCTGTCGTCGCGATCTGAATATTGAGATCCTCCTCCTTCAGTTCCGCACCTTTTATGTAAACGGATAAACTGGAATCTCCGGTATAAGTTCTCATAACAGCCGCGCCGCTGTCCGCCAACGCGACAATACCGAAGATAATACTTCCAAACAATATGGCGGCAAGGCCCTTAAATATCCTTCTCATAACACGATCCCATACCTTTTCTGTCTTATTTTTGTGCGTAATAATCCGCAAGATTATTGATAAAGTTCTCCCGCTCTTCATCCGAAAAGCCCCGGAATACGACCTCGCTGATCTGGGCATGGTTAAACAGGAACTGCGTTCCTTTTCCCATATTTCCTTCCGGATAGATGACGCCTATGTAGTCATATTCTTCCTTCGTTTCGACATCAGTCTGCTTGACTCCGTAGATCATCAGACGCTTCTGTCCGCCCTCCAGCAATACGACTGAACCGATAGGCAATAATTCATGAATGTTCATTACTCTGTATTCCTCCTTATATTTTTATGCAAATGCAGGTTTTCCAAATCCTTTGGTAATCCCGTTAAAGAAACTGCCAACACCCTTTGTAATTCCGTTCCATGCGGCTTCTGCGCCTTCTTTTACAGCCTTAGCACCGTCGCCGATCCAATCTCCTACAGCATTCAAGGCCTTTTCTCCGGTATCGAGAACGAGATCAGATACTGCCTCCGTCACTTTTTTGCCGCATACTTTTTCACAGACCCAATCTGCGCCGGCAGAAATTGCGACCGTTGCTCCGCCCACGACCACGACCGGCGCGGCGAATCCAACCGCTGCAAACGCTGCCGTGACGCCGGCCCCGATCAGCAAATCCTTTCCCCAGTCAACAACCGTTTCCGAGACCGTTTCTACAACCGCTCTGCCTTCAGACATTTCTCCCTTTTTATAATCCTCATAATTGCTGATTCCGTTTGTTACTAATGATAACAGGATTCCCGCTCCTTGTTTGATTTGGCCTTTGGTTGTTTTAAATTCTCTGAGAGTATGTTTGATTCCATAATCCCATCCATGCTGCGCTTTCTGCTGCCAATTCAGCGTCGATTCACCAATACTTTCTAAAAAACTATTCTTGTTGAATCCAAATACAGATCTCCACCATGCTATTTCCGGTTCTTTTTTGCTTAGCTTGATTGCATCCGCGATCTTCCAGCCAGATTTATTTACGTCTGAGACTAAATCCGCCCATTTTGCCGCTGTAGAGTCATTGCTCGTTACAAATTTTCCAATCGCTCCGACCAGTTTTCCGCCGCCGCCAAAAACACCAACGCCTTTCCACAGCCATTCCATCCACTCCGGAAATCCGTTCGCCTCGCTGGGGATTCCTCTGCCCCCTCCACCACCGCCTCCTCCTGAACCAACGCCCTGTACTTCCGCATTTCCTCCATTCAAATTCGCAATAATAGTATTCTCGGAATTTTCATACTTGGAGCAAACGCCCTGCAGTGCTGAAGCCATGCCATTCATCCCGCTCCAACAGGCGGCAGCACTATCAGCGGCATCACGGAGTTGCCGTGATATGTCTTCCTTCGCCGCGATCTGAAAACCCAGGGATCTACTGACATTATGTATTTCCTCTCCGATCCTGTCCAGATTCCCGGCCAATCTTTCCTCAATATTTATAATATCCTGCAAACTGTTGCTTTTCACAGAGAACTGTGCCATGATATTCTGACCTTTCATCATCTGTAAATTGCGGACTACGTTCGATATCCTCCAAGGTAAAATGATGCTAATGTTCTCTCTGATCTCACAATCAAAGATCATGCTCTTAAAGATATCCCTTTAAATGACCAGAAATTGTCCCAGAATTACTATTTCCCTAATTACGCGGTAGAGCAGACAGCTCTGCGGTTAGGAGCCATAAATTCCCGCATTCCCGCTGGCAAACTGGAACTTGTATTTCTGTTGAACAGCCAGGAAAGGACATCCTCAATCTTATCCTCAGCACTTTCCTTAATTGCATCTATGCCTTTCACTATTATTTCATCAAATGTTCTGAATAAACCGAAACTCATGAGTCCCTTCCCAAGCGTCTTGAGCGAAACGTTCTTAATCTGACCCCTTTGAGCCTTTGTCATAACCTGCTTCCAAACAGATTCATAACTTCCTGTTCCTTTTGTAATCCCAGGAATTCTTATATATTTGTTGATTGATTCACCTGCTTTCCCAAAAGTGAACTCACTAACTGCTCCCACAGTTGCGGATACTCCTGTATCCCAAAGGAGTTTTCCAACGTTATATCCGTCTTCTTTGCGGTATCCTTCTTCCCCGAAAGCCATACTCAGGCCACTCGTAATAAACGTTTCCGTGGCTGCCCCAGCCGCTCCTGCCGCAGCAGGTCCAGCGACAGCATAAACACTTCCCTGCACAAAACCGCCTGCCACAGTACCCACATAACTCTCCCATGAACTTCCCGTCCATTTTCCGTTTTTAACAGAGCTTACTATATCTCCGGCAAGCTTCACACCGAAATTAGCAGCCGCACCTGCAATACCTCCCGCTAACCAGGCGAGAATCATCCCGGTCGGGTCAACATTATTAATTGGGTCGCCCATACAATAAATGAACGGATTCAATGACATCGGTACCAGCAAAGTGCCTGCTACGGGATCTCTGCTTATGAAGCGTCCTGATGATGCATCATACTGCCTCCATCCCGCATTATAGAAACCGCTAATCGGATCCAGCCGATATCCCGTGTATGCAAATTGGGCAGGAGACATAACATCCTGAGAAATCAGGCCGAACGGATCATAGGCGTATTCATCATAGCCGCTCAAAGATAAGACGCCGCGACTTGACATTCTTTCATCATTTAGATAGTAAGAAGTTCCCCTCTGCGACACCGATAATACCGGCTGACCATCCCAAACGTAATCCTCCCACGCCCCATCCCTGAACGCTGCAAGCAGATGGTTTTGTTCGCCGGTATAATCAAACGTCATTTTTTCCCGCCGGGAGATCCCGTTATAAGAAAATACGGTTCCAACCAACGCCGCCATTCCATTATAACTGTATTCTGCTTCCCCCAAATTCGAAACCGCTTTTTCCAATCTGTTCAGCGCACCGAAATGAAGCGACAGCCGCAGGACACCGTTTATGGATTCGCTTGTAAGATTACCCCGCTTATCATAACAGAATGTTCGTTCCTGATCCCCCGATCTGCTCCATAACATACGGTCAAGGGAATCATACCCATAGATTGTTTCCTGTCTGTCACGAACCATTCTGCTCCGATTCCCGAAAATATCATATTCATAGGACTGCACTAACGAGCCATCGCGCATCACGCCAACAAGCCGCCCAAGCATATCATATTGATATCGGAAATCAATCTCCGCAGCATCACCATGCTTCTCTGTGATCCGGGTTTTTCTTGCACACGCATCATAAGCATAGGCAAAACGGTCTGTCACATCATCACCATGCCAACGGACCAGGGAGGACAAACGACCAACTTCATCATACTCATAGCCGATCCGGACGTCATTCGGGCACTGACGCATCCGAAGCTGCCCATTATTGTAATACTCATATTGAGCGCATACATCATCTGCCGTCAGGCGGGACAGCCGCATGGCCTGGTCATATTCATAAAATACGCCCTTTCCATCCGGATATTGCAATTCAGTGCATAACCCACGATCATTCCAGGTATATCCAGTGCGATCACCCTCATGATCAATAACCTCTGTCACACGACCTGATGCATCTCTGTTGAAGCGTGTAACTCCAAGCCAATCCTCTATCTGGGAAAGGCGTTTCAACGCATCATACTGATATTTTATGAAACGGCCATCGCCAAAAGTGAGCCTTTCCTCCGTCCCGTCAAGACGATACGTACATCTGGTCAGGTTCCCCTCCTGATCCAGCCTTGAAATCATCCGGCCGCAAGGATCATATGAATATTCTGTCCGACCGCCTTCAGCATCGATAACTGCGGTAACACTTCCTTCCAGATCATGTTCATAGTTCGTGATTCGAATCTTCTGTTTTTCATTAAACGTGTTGATCTGCTCCGCATCAAAGTGACCGCTTTCTGATTGCAGGATCTGGGTAAGCCTGTAGCAAGGATCATACCGATAAACGGTTTCTGTTCCACAGGCATCCGTCACCTTTTCCAATGCCCCGGCTTTTGAGAACTGATATGCTGTTTTGTTCCCATTCCCATCTATAACAGCTATGATATTTCCGGCATGATCATATTCATAGGTTTCAATCCCTTCGCCGACATGATCGACGGCGTTCACCCGATTCATACTGTCATACTGGAAACGCCAGCAGCCACGAATACTGTCCACGACCTGAACTACATTACCTATGGCATCGTAAGAATACTCCAGAAAAGATCCGTCTGCATTTTGTTCACGGAGCAGCTGCCCGCCAAGTCCATAGGTATATTGGGCCAGAATCCCTTCTTTATCCCATATTTTCTCCACTTTGCGCAATGCATTATAACAGAAATATCGGGTATACCCGCTTTGATCCGTATGAGAAAGCATGTTCCCCATAAGATCATAGGTGAACTGCTCCACAGTCCCATCTTCATAGGAGATGGCCGTTACATTTCCCAACTTATCATATGCAGCACTGCGCTCTCCCTGCAGTGGGTCGGTTACAGACACAGGACGATCCAGTACATCATACTTAAATTTAAAAATTCCCCCATCTGCAGCTTTTCTTTCTACCAGATTACCTACTGCATCATATTTTGCAGTTTCTATCCCGCTCTCCGGATGTCTGATCTGGATCATTCTCCCTTCACTGTCATATCCATACTCAGTCACCCCGCCATCCGCAGCTATTTTGCGGATGGGTCTGGACATTTTGTCATACTCATATTTTGTCATCCTGCCATCCGGATCCGTGACACTAACAGGACGGTTCATTGCATTATACTGGATAGAAGTGATACCGCCATTGAAATCTATGACTTTTGTGATATTCCCACGGGCATCATAACTATAATCCCGGCTGCATCCCTCCGCATTGACGACCTGGATCAACTGATCCAGAGCATCATATTTATACCTTGTTTCGTTTCCCAATGCATTTACGGTACTGATCACCCGGCGGCATTCATCATAATGATATTTAGTACGACCTGTCACAGGATCCTGTACAGATATCACATTCCCGCATTCATCATATTCCAGAGCCGTATGACTTCCGTCCTCATGAACTACTTCCAGCACTCTTCCCAGTTCATCATAAGAAAACCGGCATTCCGCTCCGTTGGCATCAGTATGGACAATTTGATGTCCCTTTTCATCATATATAGCTGAACTTAGCTGCTGTCCATCCATAGACAGCTCCGTAAGCTGTCCCAAAAGGTTATAGGAAAATTCCAGCGCATTCCCGTTCGCATTTGTAAATTTCAATAGATGCCCGGCATTATCATAGGCATACCGGTTAATTCGTCCAAGTTTATCGATAAAAGCTGTTCGCTGATTATTCGCATTATATTTAATCTGTTCTTCTCCATCGGGATATACCGCTTTTACTCCACGGAACTGCTGATCATGATAGTAAGTAACTTCACTTCCATCCTGCCTGTTCATAATTACCGCATCCTGTTCATTAAGATACCGGTAAGTAACAGTGCCGCCATCAGCAAAAAACTGTTGAATAGTACGGTTTTGAGAGTCATATATATTATGGACAGAAATATCCCCCGTTGGAGAGATGACCCTGCAAAGACGGCCGCTTTCATCATACTCATAAATGGTAATATTCCCGGCCATGTCTTCGACCTGTGTTAGAAATCCTTCCGAATAGCCGAATTTGATACAGCGGTCCGTATGATCAGCCACTGCCGTCAACCGTCCGCTGGGATCATATGTAAATCGAAGCGAAATACCATCTGTACATGTTACTTCATGAAGCCGATCCTGCTCGTATCGCAGGTCAATCCGCCAGCCATTCATATTCGCAATAGCTGACAATCTACCATCCGGATCAAAATAATAGGAATCGTGTTCAACATCAATATATAGAAAACCTGAATCTATAAGCTTCAATTCGCCGAATGAACCCCAGGCAGATGTAATGATACCCTGCTGATCCCGCCTGAATATCTGTACGGAGCCATCTTCACCATGCACGCGGTATGTTGTACCATCATGTACAATGCGCCGTTCAAAATTATGAAGCCAACCTTTCCCAAGAACACCGACATCATGACCGCATACGTTATAGAAGACTCTAAAGTTAATAGAAAGCGGTGTATCGAAATTGAAGAAATTCTTTTCATACACATAGTTCCCATTGGTGAGATTAACAGGATCGTCACTATACATGGCCGCCGCATCCATTCCAAGCAGCTCACCGGTTTCAACTAACATATCACGAATTCGATCCGAGGCTTCCTGAATACTGGATTTCTTGTTTTCTGTCGCATTGACCAGAAGATTCTCCGTCTTTTCATATGCTGCCCGGATTTCTTCGATAGCGCCTGCCATGAGACGGATTTTATCGGCTTCCGTATTCGCACTGGAAAGAGCTGACGTCAATCTTCTTTTGATGGATGCATAACCAGCGGCTTTCAGTCCCGACTGCCGAGCAACCGATTCCAGTTCATCGCTGAGCGACCCAATCCGCGACGACAGATCTTCTAATTGCGATGATACATTGCGCATGGAATCTGATTTTACATTAATGTATGCCATAGTGACCCCCATAACACAGCAGAACAAATATGGTATATCTGATTCACAGTCCTTTTCCTCTTGCCCAGAGGCACATTCATGTTTTTCGAAATGTATTACCGGGCAGATCCGGGGTACCTTGCGGCCCGAATCTGCCCAAAATCTGATTCTTACGAAAGCGGATTATTCGGTAATCCAGAGGCCGTATCTCTATTTTTATTCTCCGCCATTTCAAAATTGCGCGCCATTTCATTCAAAGCGTTCACATGTTCCTGTATTTCCCGGTATATCAAGTCCATATCATCCTGAAGGGCATGAAACTGTGCGTTGAATGCCATTGCCGCCTCTCCCTCGTGTATTCCTTTCAGACTATCCACAAGGGATACCATATTGTCGGTGAGGCTTTTCACCTGACCGCCGGTGGTGCCAAATCTGTCCGCAGTGCTAATCAATTCCTTTGTATCAACCTTTATAAGTCCTTCCATATCACACTTCTCCTCTTTTCGTTAGATAGTTAAACAACTAACACATTGTCAGTGGCCCATAACTATGGCCACATTCTGATTTTCCGCTTTCTCATACTCTGCCGCAATCGATTCGAGAGCTGCACAATACTGCTCGATAGTGTTGTAAAAAATATCCATTTTTGCTTTACTTTTTACAAACGAAGCATCGAAAGCCGTGATCGACTCCCCTTCACACATGGAAGCCAAAGATTTCTCTGTTGTTTCCAGATCCTCTTTCTTTGTTTTGAACTGTGTGTTCAGTTCTCTGAGTTCGCCCGCCTTTGCCCTTAATTGAGCAGGTGTCACTTGAAAAGCTGCCATAACCATTCCTCCTTGTTTGTTTTGATTTAAATATTTTTAAAAATAAAAATATTTCATAAGTAAAACCCGGTGCACATCAGCTAGACTGATTCATTATGATCGCCAGGTTCGCGATTTCGGCCTCGTACAGCCGTCTCGCGATGGTTCTGATATCCGCTGCGACCGCATACAGGCTTTCCGCCGTCACATCGATTTTTTCCTGCAGGGTATTGCCCTTCTGCAGATACAGGGATGCGCTCTCCCCTTTCCATCCTGCGGACAAATTCTGAAGGGAATTCTCAAGATCTTTTCTGGAAATCTTCTGCAGCCGATCTGCGATTCCCTCTATTTTATCAGCCTGTCCTAATGCCTTCTTAAAATCAAATTCGATCTGACTTCTCGTTGCCATCTCTTTCTCCTTTACCCGACCACATCGCCCGGCAATGACTCCGCTATGGATTCTGCATTTTTCTCTGTAGGGACATATACTCCGGCGATCGTCAGTAGATCAGCCGGGTGTTCTTCCAGCCGCTTCATCATTTCCTCGATCTGCGGCTTCTGCCCCTGATAAATTTTCCTGTGAAGGTCTCCCGCTTCCCCAATCCAATAGTGAGAGGTTCGGCTGATGATCGTTTCAAGCTGTTCGAAACACTCCCTCATGTTCCGTATACTTTTGGAAACCGCATCTGCCGTACTGACCAATCCTGCGGTATCTACCTTAATAAATACTTCGCCTGCAATCGCCATCTTCTTCTCTCCTTATATTTTGATTGAGGAAACGATCCCATAGACATCGTTTTCGCAGATGTCGTACTGTTCCCTCGCGTATGTCATGCATTCGATCAGGGATCTTACATTCCCGAGCATTTCCTTAGCGCTATCATGATCCATTCTAAACTGACGGTTGAATTCCGCATTCGCAGGTCCATCCCACATCGCATCCAGCACAGTTACCTGATTGAACATCTCCTCCAACTGCGCTTCTGCGGCGGACAGTGCCGTCTCCAGTTCGCTGATATCGCCTGCCAACGTTTGGGTATCCACCGTTATTTCCCTGAAAGCCATATCCTTCCTCCCTTATCGCTCTGTGCGGACAGCGGGTCCCCCGCCGTTTTATACATATTTCAGAATATCTGCGATCGCAGAAAAATCGTTGTCCCCGATTTCCTGTCTTCGATAGCGGGCCACGTCCTGCTCACCGTTATCACAGATCCTGTTTTCACAGCTCATATAATCCAGCACACACCCGTTCAGCGCCATCATCATCCGACGCATGGTATTACATTGGAACTCCATCCCCTCGCGAAGGTGCTTCAGTTCTGCGATTGCCCCATCCAGACCGGAAAGCTGTCCCAGCTCGCGGACGACCTGTTCCGTTTCCGTGATCTGTTCTCTCAGTGCGAAAACCTGTTTCTCCAGCCGGCCGCATTCATATACCGCCTGATCCACCACAATACCAAACATCCTTCTCTCCTCTATCTGAACCGATCATAAAGCATCAATGCCTTTCTGTCACAGATTCCTGACAGAATGCACGCTGACCGGGACAGAATGCACGTCAGAGCAGCATCAGGCTGCTGCCGTTTCGGATATGCTCCTCTGCCAGTGTCAGATTTCTGGACAGTATTTTCTTCTGCTCTCCGGAACACAGCATCAGCTTTTCCATATCTCCCACGATCCGGCTGTGTTCCTTCTGCCCGATCAGCTCCCCGATCTCCTCCACAATGGCGCTGATCTTTTCATCCTCATCCAGTTGAAAATCATATACGTTGCCCAGCGCCGGGACATGAATGTCCACCAGAATCATTTCCCTGTTCCTCCCTCTGTACCTGTCTTCCGTTCGAAAACGTGACCAGATCAGCCTCAAAGATATCGATAACCTGCTTTTTCGAATACGGATAAACGCGGCTTCCCGACTCGTCCGTGATCACAAAATAGCTGTCCATTCCATTGCGGATCAGCAAATACTGCCTGACACATCTCCCGTTCTGCGTCAGAATCCACCGAAGGCTGTTCTCCACGCCCTCCCAGGCGCTTCCATCCGCCTTCTCCGCCCCGTCATACAGCCGGTCCGCGGCTTCTGCCGCCGTTTCCTGTTCGATTTCCTCTCCCGTGAAAAGACTTCCGTCACTGACCAGCTCGTCCAGAAAGAAGCCGCCATCCATGACCTCCCCGGGCAGCCGGTTCAGCGGAACACAGCTTAAGCGGTTGAGGTTCTCCCCGGTCGAGCAGCCGGAAATCATCACGGCCGCATCCGTCAGATAAATACACCGATCCGCATGCTTCTGTTCTCCGTTCCTGTACCAGAGCATCATACGGGCATCTCTGATGACCTCCAACATACGGTCCAGTTCCGGCGCAATCCGGGGAGCCTCCCTTTGCAGGGCATGTCCGTCATCCTTCTCATCAAGTATCAGCAGCCGTTTTTTCCCCAGATCAAACAGCGTTCGATAGACCTCCGCCGTCCCCGCTTCCTTTATCCTTTCCATCCGGAAGCCATACAGCTCTTTCTCACCCTTCAGCGACAGCAAAACAGCAAGTTCCAGATCCTGCAGGTAATACGCTTCATCGGCCCGTTCCATGGTTTCCCGCCCCTTTCCATGCTGCTTTATAGCTTCTGGACAGCGGCACCTGAAATCCGCCGCTCAGACAGATCAGATTCTGCGCCGTCGCCACCCTTCGGATCTTTCGGGTGTTTACGATAAATCCTCTGTGGCACCTGGCAAAATACGGCGGCAGTTCCTCTGCCAGCCTGTCGATAGAAGAATAAAATCCGTACTCCTCTTTTCCGATGCAGACATATATCTTTTTCTCACGGGCCTCAAAAAAGCAGATCTGCTCATAGGGGATGTTCAGCGTCCCATCACGGTTCTCGATCACGAAAGAGCCTCCGTCCCCCTCCTTCTCCCTCTGTACATATGCCAGGTACTCTCCGAAAAAATCAGCCAGCACCTCCTGCATCTGCATCTGTGTCCAGGGCCTCAGCAGCAGCGCTCCAACCTGCAGACCGGGCCTTATGTACTTCATCGGCGAGACCCGCACGTCCGCCAGCACCATGAGTCTCGCCTGCGGATAGCTTTTCCGTATGTCGGACAGATACCGAAGGGAGCCCTCGGTGCGGATATCAAAAATAAACATATGTACGAGGGGCCCGCCGGCCAGATAGGCGCATAGCTTCTCCGGCCGCACAATCTGTATGAGCTCCCACTGTTCTCCGCTGAGCCTGGCGATCAGTTCCCTCGCAGCGCTGCATATCTCGTCTATATCCCGTTGCTTTTCTGAATATACCAGTACAGTTACCATTTTGCCCAAACAGGTGTCAGCTCAGCGACCGCCCTTTTACCAGGGGCACGACGATCCTGCGCACATTCTCCTCATCATTGGACGGAAGCATTCCGATCCCCGGCTTCTGGGAAGCGGTCTGCTCAGAATAAGGCACATAATCAAAATTCATGAGTCTCTGGCCCGCCACATTGCCGCCAAAATGGATCCCTGTTTTATACCGGACAAAATAATCGAACACCTTGATCCCCGCGACCCTGGAAGCGTCCTCCTGACTGTAGCAGGCTGCCCAGAAAACATTGTGCATGCTTCCCTTATCAAGAAGATTTTCCACGAACGCTCTCATGTCTGGCGTATCCTTCGGATGCGTGACATGGGATACGAAATCCGCCAGATTCGCTATGAAAATGAATCTTGCCCGGTATGAGCGCATATCGGCATAAATTTCCTCGTCCGACATTCCCTCCCGGATGTCCTGTTTCTTTCTGGCATTTCTTCCCTGAAAATCAGGAAGGAGCTTCGTAAAGAATTCAAACAATTCTGCATCGTTCTCGATATATGCCGCCGCTTCTCTGTCCCTGATGCTGCTCAGTTCCCCGCTAAAATCGACCACCGCTGTCTCTGCGCCGCTCATCAGGGCAGCTTCTATCATTACCTTCAGGAAATTGGTCTTTCCGCTTCTGGCCTTGCCCGTGATGAGATAACAGTACATCCGGCTCAGGTCAATACCGTATACATCGGCATTGCGCATATTATAGCCCACCGGAAGATATCTGCCGTCTTTGCATTTCCTGACGGTTTCTTCCAGCTCCGCAAAATCTGTCCAGACAGGATTCTCCGGAATGACGGGAATCTTTCTCGCTTTCCGTCCGCCCCAGCTTTCCGCCATCCGCCCGGCGAGCTTCTCGATCTGCTCCATTCGGCTGAAATCGTCCTGAGCACTGAATGCCAGAGCCGTCTGGAACTCCAGAAGCTGTTCGCCGACCTTCGCCAGACCTCTGCCCTTTACATTGACTTCCGGCAGAGTTTCGATATGCATCGTGTGCATCGCCTCCGCATACTGAAACTTATCGTTCATCTCCAGACAGATGACAGTGCGCAGATTATCCCCGATACGATTCGGGATCTCCAGCGCGCCGAAACCTCCCGCCGTGATGATCAGAAAGATACCGTAACTGACGCCGTCCTTGGAAAGCTGCAGGATGAGATCCTCATATATGTTTCCTGTTTTGTTTTTAAAATTGGAATAATTGTCTATCACCAGGATGACCGCAGGCAGCACCCTGCCGTTCACCCTCACATA
Organism: uncultured Eisenbergiella sp.; assembly: GCA_947627215.1. Lineage (GTDB taxonomy): Bacteria > Bacillota > Clostridia > Lachnospirales > Lachnospiraceae > Gallintestinimicrobium. The sequence continues at coordinate 58,549 of CANQVD010000008.1, read as the reverse complement.
CTGACTGTAATTGCCGCCTTTGAAAAGCTGTTTGCGTTCCTCCAGGATGGAATTGAGCATGTTGAAGAACTTCGCTAGCTTATCATCGTCGTTCTCATACATCACGCCGCCGACATGGGGCATCTGTTCGAAAGCGGACAGCATTTTTGCGCTGAAATCAACGGCGTAAATGTTGATATCGGCGGGCGTATAACGATTAACCAGCGCATAAACGAGCGTCTGCAGAAATGTGCTTTTCCCGCTGGCCGCTGTCCCGATGATCGCATGATGTCCGTTTCTGGAAATACTGACAGTGAGCGCATCCTGTGCCTGATTGACCGGATCATCGTACAGCCCGATCAGAGCCTCGATATTCCACTCCTTCCCAGCCTTTGCCCAGTCTTTTCCGTCAAAATACTCTTCTTTCCTATATGACGGCAGATTTTCCAGATAGATTTCCGTTGGAAGAACCGGGAGCCAGAGCTGAAGGTTCCGGACATAGCCATGCTGCTTTGCCAGCTCCGCCAGATATTCCACTACCGCATCCAGTTGTGTCTTTTGCTTCTTCTCCGGCAGCTTATATCTTTTCACCTCAGCGATCTGCATGACCCGATCCACGAACTGATCCTGCGTCTGCTCCATCCCATCCGTCCCGGCTTCCGCAAGAGACAGGACCAGATCTCTGATTCGCTGCGCGTTGTATTCGCTGTAAGGGTAATCGATATTTCTCCCCGGAAGCGCTTCAAACACCTTCCGGATATATTCGTCCAACGCTCCGCCGTCGTTCGCCAGATCCGTATAGGACATCCCCTCCGGCTTTTCCACCTCAGAAAGTGCCGTAAGCAGCGAGGCGATCCATCCGCGCTTTGCCATCGCGGTATGCTTCAGCTTTTGGCGGTTTCCGATCAGCGCCGCCTTTCCGGTCACGGAAAGCATATGTGCGATATCGGATTTCAGGCTGCCTTTCTCATCATCATATTCGGCGCCGCTGTATCCTGACTGGAACAGTTCAAACAGCTCGTCATTACCCACCTGCATATAACAGCGTCCCGCCTGAGTGATATAGGCGGCATCCGGCCGATGAAGCATATCGTTGCTGTCCTGCCGGTCCTGCACCCGCAGACACAGCCGGAATTTCGAATTGCTCCAGATATTATCGTCCACCGTTCCGCTGGGCTTCTGGGTCGCCAGGATCAGGTGTACTCCAAGGCTTCTGCCGACCTGGGCAACGCTGATCAGTTCACGCATGAAATCCGGTTCTTCCCGTTTTAATTCCGCAAATTCATCAATAACGATGAACAGGTGCGGGACCGGTATCTTCGCTTCGTTGTTCTTATACAGCCGGGTATAGAGATTGATGTTATTCACACCGTGCTCGTTGAAAATGCGCTGTCTCCTTTTGTTCTCGCTCTTGATGGAGACCATCGCGCGCCTCACCTGATTGCCGGAAAGGTTGGATATCTGCCCGATGATGTGCGGAAGACCGTCAAACAGGTTCGCCATCCCGCCGCCCTTATAGTCGATCAGGAAAAAGCCCACGTCGTCCGGGCTGAAATTGATCGCCAGAGACAGGATGTAGGTCTGCAGCGTTTCGCTCTTTCCGGAACCTGTCGTGCCGGCGATCAGACCGTGGGGACCGTGATATTTCTCGTGGATATCCAGATACCAGCCGCTGCCGCCGGCCCTCTGTCCGATCAGGGCCTTCATGCTGTCATATGTACGGTTCTTCCGCCATTTGCTTAAGACATCCAGCTCTTCCGGACGCCGGACGCCATACATATCAAAAAAGCTCAGGGACGTCGGAATATCTCCGCCGGACTGTGTTTCATGAACGCGCACATTGGCGATCTTCCTCGCGAATTCCTCAATCTGCGAATTGGAGACCCTGTCAAATGCGATCCGAACTCTGCCGTCCACATTTTCCTGTGTCCCGTAGACCCCCTGAAATTCCTCATCGTTCTGCACGATATAATCGCACTCATTGGGAAGATTTTCATAATGATCCGTCAGAAAAACCGTGGTGATATCCCGGTTTCCGTCTTCCGTGATATACTTTGTGATCAGCTCCCCCTCCAAAAGCTCCGGTTCAGACAGGAAAATAATGAACTGGGGCAGCGGAAGCTTTTCCTGACGCTCCACCGATGAAGACCTGCTTTCGGCCCTGTTTCTCAAAACCGAGGTGATCTCATAAAGGACTTCTCTGGCCTCCGTCCTGTTTCCCGCCACATAGCGGCTCTTTTTATCCTCCGACCACACATGCGGAAACCATTTCATGTAATCCCAGTCATCCGCGTTGTCTTTCCCTTCATCATAAAGAAAAGCCATTTTGACATCCGTATAACAGTTGGACGCCGCGATCTGAACGACGAGATCGTGCATGATCTCCACGGCCCCTCTCTTCTTAGGGCCGCCGACGATCCCGACCATCCGGTGTTCCTTCAGATCGATGCACAGGGGTACATTATGCAGCTCCAGATAGCTGTCCCGTATCATGGCCGGTTTTTCCGCCAGAGAATCATTGATCAGGGTAAACTTCTCCTTCGGGACGTTGACCCGGACCTGAAACGGCATATCCCCAATGCCAAGCCGGTGTCTCAGGAAATCCGCGTGGCCGCTGTTCCGGTTCCAAAGGCAGGGCGTTCCGGCATCATATCCGGAGCACACTTCCGCCGAGGGATACATGGCATTCAGATTTTCCGTATTGTTTTCATATTTTTCTCTGATCTGGTTGGAGCATTTGATCAGGTATTCTCCGTAAGCCTCGAAACGGTGCAGCTCATCTTCTCTGTTCTTCTTTTTCTCGTTCCGCAGATTGATGAGCGACCACATCGTGCCGATGAGAGCTGAGGAAACAGCCGTGACAAGCCCCGTATACATAAAAGCGCTCCCGGTATTGCCGCTTGCCCTTGTGCTGTAGATCGACATCATGCATCCCAGGAGCATCGGCAGAGCCATGGTGAAGGAGGGACCGATGATCAGACCCAGCGGCCTTTTATTCTCCACCTTAACCTGCGGGGGAGCCTCAATCTCTACCTCATCATCTTCTATCTTATAAATCTGTCTGGGAGAGCGATGATACAGGACTGTCCCCTTTTCCGGCTGTTCTCTCTTTCCGCTTCCGGCAGCTCCTTCTTCCTCTGCCGCATACGCACGCAGCCCTGCGCCCTTGACCGTGAAATCAGAATTCGGGGACTGGACAGCCAGAATCCTGTCCAGATAGACAAGATTCAGGCCAAACAGGCTGATGCAGTCTCCAAACTCCAGCTTCCTGGATCCAACTATCCTTCGGAAGTTCACAAATACGCCGTTAGAGCTGTGATCCTCGATCAGGCACTGGCCTTCCCTGCGTCGGATCACGGCATGCAGACCGGATATGAGATTTCTCGTGTCGTAAACGATATCATTCGTTTCACTGCGGCCTACCGTGATATCCTGTACCCCGCTGATGTCAAATTTCTGAAAGACCCGGAACGCATCCTCTGTCTCATCCACCATGACGGAAACCGCCCCGCCTTTTTTCAGAGTAACCGACAGCAGATCTCCGTCCTTGAGATCGAAGCCCTGATAATCCTGGCGGGTTATCGTATTCTCTATCTCATACTGCTCTGAGGGCAGAAAATGCCAGCGGTTTTCTATGATTTCCATCCGCAGTTCCACATCCTCATTCAGGAGAAAAATATCCTCTTCCAGAGTGATGGAATGCTCCGAATTGTTGACCGCAGGCAGCAGAAACTGCCGGAATGCTTTTTCGCTGTGAATCGAGAGAACCATTCCCATACCGGTCCCCCTCCATTTCTCTTCAGTCTATTACACAATTCTACGGAAAACCCTTTCCGGAAAAATGATATCGTCGAAAAGGCGCGCAAAACATTTTTCTTGCAAATAACTTCGCATCATAAATTAAGAGCGCCTGACATTATTGACCAGTCCATTCCATAGAACAATCTGGAACCTCCCCAAAACCAAAAACCCCCAACGGTTCGCCCCAGTAAAAAGACCCCCAGAAATTTGTTTGATCAATAAAATCAAAGGCATAAACACCGCCCTCTTCTCCGACTTCCCAATCTTTTATATTCGGATGTGCCAGAAACTCGTCAGTCCGATCCACAGGAACACCCATATTCGCTGTAAAAGATAAATCGCCCTCTGTTGCCCCTGTCCAATTTTCATATGCATCGGTTATTACATAAACATGAGCGTCCACGTGTCCATCCCATAAACCATTTACCAGATTTCCCTCAACCTCATAATATCGGCCTGCCCATTCTGCATTGGCATAATATAATCTACCCAGCCCATTAGGAGCATCGTCAGACCATGTCCCAGAAAATACCCATCCACTGTTTGCTGCGTCATAAGAAACCCCCTCACCCGAGCGACTTCCGTTTATATACGGCCCATAATAAAAATAATAGGGCGAAGCCATCCAAATTTCCCCAGCCTCCACATCCAGAAAAGGCCAATCTGGCCAACGATAGACGCCTACTCCCATTCCAGTCTGATTATTATTACCTTCCGGGAAATATAGATACCGTTTGACTTCCATTCGCTCTAACCGATCCCAAAAAGCCTGCGCATCTTCATCCTCTAGTCCCCAAAAAAGTTCATACATTCCCTCATAGTTTTCCGCACTCATCAACTCATAGACCTGCTGCATAAAGTCACGATTATCCACCTCCATCTGTTCCCGAAGAGCAATTTCATCCTGATAAATCTTGAAATCAAAACCCGGCAGAGCAGACGCATATTTCTCCGTCAATTCCTGAACACGCGCAAAGTCCCCCTGCTCCATCAACAGATCGAGATACTCCTTCAGGCAATCGGCCAGTCCTTTCTGCACCCCATCATTCTGCCCGTCCAATTCCAGCATGCGGTCATAATCCCGCAGGCTTTCCTCATAATCTCCGTCCGCCATGAACCCTTTGGCTCGCTCCAGATAGGTATCCACCAGACTGTCGCGCAGGCGTCCGTCCTGACCGCTCTTTTCATAACCCTCTTCCCATAATTCAAGTGCCCGATCTGTATCCCCATAAACATCCATCGCCGCCAGATAGATGGAGACTATCGCCTCCGCATCAGCATCCAGCGCCTCTCCCTCCAGCGAGCGTGCTGCTTCTAACGCCTTCTCATAGAAAATTCGCAGATTTTCCGGCTCGTCCAGATTCAGGTAGGCCTGAATACCGTTGTCATAGGCAGACATACACCGTTCATCGAGTTGGATTGCTTTTTCAAATGCCAGAACGGCCTCTGCGTAATTCTGTTCCTCCAGATATCTGGCGCCCAAGTCCAGTTGCCGGGCCAGCCGATTTTCCGGCGTGTTGTAGATTCCCAGCCCCACAACCAGCGCGAGCAGCACCGCAACGGCTGCGGCGAGGATCCCCAACATTTTCTTTTTGTTCGTTTTCTTCCCATGTCCGGACTGCGGAGCCGCAATTTCGGCAGACTGTCCCTTCTGTAACGGGAATCTTTCTTCCACCCCTCGTATCCTCCGGCCTCACCAATCGTTTTTCTTCCTTACTCCGTTTCCTGTTGCAGCTTCCCTCATACTTTTTGCTTCGCAGTATTTTTAGTCCTTTATCGTGATCCTATAGGAAACCTCTCCCAGAAGGATGATATCGTCGGAAAGGAGTCGAAGCCCCTTTTTGTCCACGAGCACCTGTTCTTTTTTTCTTCGCAAAACCGTAGGGTTTTCATCACTCAGATTCCGCACATAAACCTTTTCTCCCATCGAAAAGATTTCGCACTGGAAGGGGGAAATTCCCTGTTCCAGCACTGAAATGTCATTTTCTCGAAGGTTGCTTCCAATGCGGATAGTCCTCGCAGGGTTGAGCATGAATTTCCTGGTAGAAAGCTTCGTCCGTTCTACCAGTTGAACCATCAAATGGCTCTGCCCTTCCTTCGCCTTCTGAGTCCCGTCTTTCCCACTTCCGGTATTCGCATAGTCCACATCATACGGCACATAGACTTCCTTTACGCCACCCGTTCCCGGACAATCGTTCAGGATCGCTTTGTTCAGCTTTTCATCCCGCAGTTTGGCCTCCGCAGCCTGCTCCAATTCTTTCTTCTTACGGCGGCGGTTCGTCAGTTCTCTGATCATGAAAATAATACAGACTAACAGAATCAACAGGAAAATAATGCAAAGCGCCATCTGGTGCTCTTCAATTACTTTGAAAATTGAAGACATAACAGCTTTTCTCCATGCATTTTGTAATTAAATAAAACTCTATTTTATAATAGTACGCGTTTCGCGTATTGTCAATTCAAATCGAATACATCAGAAAAAACGAAAAAAAGGGCCATGAAAAACAGAACTTCTCAGCAGCTCCATTTTTCACAGTCCTTTTTTCAACTATCTTCGGTTTCTCGCTTCTCGGACCGCAGCGGACGATGCGAATCCGAGGCAATCATTGTTTTTCTCCCGCTCCCGCATGCGGATAGCTGTCGGCCCTCTCCCGGATCTTATATATCCCAAAAGGGAAGCCGCCGCTCCGACAACTTCCCTTTCCTTCATCCCCTCCCCTTTTCATACGCCTCCATGACCTCTATATACTCCTCCTCCGCCTCCGCGATGGCCGGATAGAACTCGCGCTCCATGAACTCCAGGAATTCCGTTTTTTCAATCTCCCCCATGACGAAACGTTCTTCCATTCCCGCCTTCTTCTCAGCCAGCTCCGGATGCTCCGCCTCCCAGGAGGAGATCTTCGGCGCGCTCACCACCGGAACCTCCACCCGATCGGAGAGCGTCAGCGCCCTTTCATGGGAATGGGCGGTGTAACGGGCTCTGTCCAGAGAGAGCTGATCCCCCTCCACGACGAAGGTGAGCTGTTCTCCCTCCCGGGCCACGGCGGGCGACGCGTACCCGACGCAGTAATTGTTTTCCGCCTGCTCCTTCGTGCGGATGACCGTTTTTGTTTCCGGATCGTAGGAAAGATAATCCTCACCCTCCCGACCGGCATTCCAGAGAAGCCAGCCCTCTTCGCTGTTGGACCAGTCCAGAAATTCCAGGATCCGGTCCCGCGTCGCCTCGTCCACGCCTGATGAGATCGCCCAGCCGCCCCAATGGGCCGCGCCGTACTGGTCCGCCGGCCGTTCCTGGCCTGGGCCCTTCATATTGGGATAATATACCGCATACCGATCATATTCGGAAACCGGCATCCCTTCCTCGCCGAAGCCGCTGATCAGAGAGACCTCCAGCCCCGCGAAGCCGGAACAGAACGCCGTCTCCTGCCTCGTAAAACGGGTCCTGTCGTCATAGGTATTGTTCAGATAAAACGCCGGATCCATCAGCCCTTCCGTATATAACCGCCGCAGGAACTCCAGATAGGGCAGATACCCGTCCATCCTTTCCCGAATCTTATACGCTCCGTCATAATCCGGCAGATACACCGCGCTGGAACCGGAATAGGGCAGAAAGGCCTGCACGATCCAGCGGTCAGACCAGATCCCGACAGGCGAAAACAGCCAGGTATCGTCCTCCCCGTCGCCGTCCGGATCCTCCTTCGCCACCCGCAGGGCGTAAGCATACAGCTCTTCCGCCGTTTCCGGCATCCTGCCGTCCGCCAGCGCATCCAGCCACTGCTGATTCGCGATCACGCCGGAAACGGATTCGCTGCTGGGCCGGGGCACCGCGTAGATCTTTCCCGTTTCCGGCACTCTCGCGGATTCCCACTGATTGTCAGGAATCGCGCGCAGATTCGGATACCGGTCGATAAGACCGTCCAGCTCCCAGAACAGACCGTCCGACGCGCCCTTCTGATACAGGCTGTTCCGAAAGCCCCAGGTATAGCTGATATCGCACAGCTCCCCGGACGTCAGAACGACCTGAAACCGTTCGTTATAATTGGACATGGGCAGCGCCCGGATATCCAGCGTCACGCCGGTCCTTTCCGCGATCGCGTCCAGCACCGGATTGTCCTTCGTCCGGTAGCTCTCCGGGATCCGGTTCATCACCGTCAGCGTGACGGGCTCCAACGCCGCGCTTTCTTTCGCCGCCGTTTCCTCCGCGGCCGCTTCCTCCCCCGCCCCCGCTGCAGCCAGTCCGGCGCTATTCCGGCCCGGAATCAGCACATGCCGCAGAAGATAATAGCCCCCGCCGCCGCAGCCGGCCAGTACCGCCAGGAACATTCCCAGACAGAGCGCCGCCGCGACGATCCTCTTTTTCACATCGAATACCCCCTTTTTCCGCCGCGTCTCCCTCCCCCGGCAGCCGCAGCACGGACACCGCCGCCGGCGCATCCCGTCCGGACGGCACGTTCGGCCCTCCGGCGCCGAAAGCCGGACGCGCCGGGTCAAAAGCCAAACGGAAATATTGCCGCAGAGAGCGCCGCCCTCCGGCGGCCCCGCTTTCCTTTCCGGAAAGTCTCCCCGTTTTTCCCTTCTGATACCAGCATACAACAGGATTGTAAAATTGTCAATTTCCTTCCTTTATTTTACACATTCCTTATCGGTCGTCCGAATTTTCGATCATAAATGTCCTTTCTTTCGGTGTCATAAATCCGTTTTTCGTTGACGGGAGCCGGCGCGCCGCGAAGCTCCCCGCTTTCCCGCCGCCGCGGAAAAAGGGACGTCCGCCATGCGGCGAACGCCCCTTTTTATCCGAAATATTAATTTCCGCCTGCCGCGGTAATGTCAGAAAATGACATCCGCTCCGCCCGGCAGCGCATTTCCGCTTTCTTCCCGCCGCAGAGCATTTTACCGGTCCCCCGGAACCCGGAGCGGATCATTCCACATCCTGCAGGGCCGCGAAGCCTTCCTCGCCGGTGCGGACCTTCACCACCTGGCTCACGCTGTAGACGAAGATCTTGCCGTCGCCGATATGGCCGGTGTAAAGCGTGCGCTTCGCGGTCTCGATGACGTCCGCCACGGGGATCTTGCATACCACGACCTCGATCTTGACCTTGGGAAGCAGCGTCGCGTCCACCTCTACGCCGCGGTACATGCTGCCCGCGCCCTTCTGGATGCCGCAGCCCATGACCTGGGTGACGGTCATGCCGGTGACGCCCAGCTCGTTCATGGCCTTCTTGATCTTCTCATAGCTGGACAGCTTGGTGATGATCACGACCTTGTGAATGCCCGTATCCGGCTCCACAGGAGCGGTCACGGGAACGGCCGCTGCCTTCTGCACCGCGGAGGCCTTGTCGTAATCCGACGTGCCCAGATCGGTATTCTCGTTCACGTCCATGGTCATGGTGTTGGAAATATCCATGATGGAGAAGCCCGCGTATGCGCTGGTCAGGCCGTGCTCGCAGGCATCCAGTCCCACAATTTCCTCGTCCTGGCTGACCCGCAGCCCCACCGTCGCGCCGATGATCTTAAAGGCGATGGTGATGGTGACCAGCGTCCAGGCCGCCACGCATACGAAGCCCAGAAGCTGGATCCCCAGCAGATGGAAGCCGCCGCCGTAGAACAATCCCACATAAGTATCGTTGCCGGGGGCGGAGGTGGTGGCGAACAAACCCACCGCCAGCGTGCCCCAGATACCGTTCAGGCAGTGCACCGCCACGGCGCCCACGGGATCGTCCACCCGCAACACATTGTCCAGGAACCAGACGCCGAACACCACCAGAACGCCGGCCACCGCGCCGATGACGGCTGCGCCCAGGGCGTCCGTCACGTCACAGGGGGCGGTGATGGCTACCAGGCCCGCCAGGGAAGCGTTCAGACACATGGAGACATCGGGCTTGCCGTATTTGATCCAGGTGAAGATCATGCACACCACGGTCGCCACGGAAGGGGCCACGGTGGTGGTCAGGAAAATGGAACCCAGTTGCTCCACGCTGGTGGCCGCCGCGCCGTTGAAGCCGTACCAGCCCAGCCAGAGAATGAATACGCCCAGGCAGCCCAGCGGAAGGCTGTGGCCAGGGAAGGCGTTCACCTTCACGATCTTTCCCGCCTTGTCCTTTTCAAACTTGCCGATCCTGGGCCCCAGCAGCTTCGCGCCCACCAGAGCGCTGATGCCGCCCACCATGTGGATCGCGCAGGAGCCCGCGAAATCGTGGAAGCCCAACTGCGCCAGCCAGCCGCCGCCCCAGATCCAGTGCGCCTCGATGGGGTAGATCAGCGCGGAGATCACGCCGGAATAGATGCAGTAGGACAGAAACTTCGTCCGCTCCGCCATGGCTCCGGATACGATGGTGGCCGTCGTGGCGCAGAACACCAGGTTGAACACGAAGTTCGACCAGTCAAAATCGCCGTAGGACGTAAAGATGTCGAATCCGGGTTTTCCGATGAAACCCGCCAGATCCTCGCCCAGCAGCAGACTGAAGCCGATCAGGACGAAAACCACCGTGCCGATGCAGAAATCCATCAGGTTCTTCATCAGAATATTGCCCGCGTTCTTGGCCCTGGTAAAGCCGGTCTCCACCATGGCGAACCCGGCCTGCATCCAGAACACCAGCGCGGCTCCGATCAGGAACCAGACACTGAACACCTGTCCGTTTACAGCACTCAGCAATTCCTCACTCATAATTTTTTCCTCCTCATTTTGAACGGCCTGCGCCGTCTGATTTATGTCAATCCGGCGGAGAAAAAAGCGAAATTCCCGTTTTCCGCCGGAATGCCATACATTTTTCCGTTTTGGAACAAACAAAAAACGCGCCAGTCAGGACGCGTCCTTGCGTTTCCGGTTTCCGTTTTCTTTTTTATGATCCCGGACGGCCTTGCAGGGTGCCGTCCGGGCTAAAGAATGCTCCGACAGTCAAAGGGGAGAGTCAAACTGGGTACTGGCTGTCAAAGCACGCTTTACAGAGTGGCAAATCCCCCGTCATCTGCTGCAGATCTTCGATCCGCATATAGCCGAGGGAGTCCGCGCCGATCCGCGCGCGGATCTCTTCCGCCGTGTGGGAAGAAGCGATCAGTTGATCGTTGCTCGGAACATCCGTCCCGTAGTAACAGGGGTACAGAAAGGGCGGTGAACTGATGCGCACATGGACCTCCTTCGCCCCGGCCGCCTTTAACATGTTGATGAGGCCTGCCATGGTCGTGCCGCGGACGATGGAATCGTCGATCAGAACCAGCCGTTTGCCCCTGACGACGCTTTCCAGCACGCTCAGCTTCAGATGGACTGCCGATTCCCGCTCTTTCTGCGTGGGCTTGATGAAGGTTCTTCCCACATAGCTGTTTTTATGAAAAGCGAGCGCGAAGGGCAGGCCGGAAGCCTGAGAAAATCCCATCGCCGCCGCCAGGCCGGAATCGGGAACCCCGGTGACCAGGTCGGCGTCCGCCGGGCAGGAACGCGCCAGCGCCTTTCCCGCACGGATCCTCGCCTCATAAACATTGACACCGTCCAGCGTGGAATCCAGCCGGGCGAAATAAATATATTCAAAAATACAGTGCGCGCGTTTTTCCTGGACGAGCCGCAGATCCGAATGCTCCTGTCCCTTGAAAACGGTGACGATCTCTCCGGGCAGAACGTCCCGGACAAACCGGGCTCCCACCGCGGTCAGCGCACAGCTTTCGGAGGCCAGAAACCAGCTTTCTCCACGCCTGCCCAGGCACAGCGGCTTGATGCCGTACGGATCCCGGACGCCGATGAGCTTCCGGGGGCTGGCGATGACCAGCGCATAACCGCCCCTGATCCGTCTGGCGGTGTGCAGGATCGCGTCCTCCACACAGGCCACATGGGGCCGCTCCCTGGCGATGTGATAAGCGATCACCTCGGAATCCGTCGTGCTCTGAAAAATCGCTCCGTTCCAGGCCAGCTCCTCCCGCAGCTCCCGGGCATTGGTCAGGTTGCCGTTGTGGGCCAGCGCCAGCGTCCCTTTGATATAGTTCAGGACCAAAGGCTGCGCATTCATGGCGGTGCTGTCTCCGGTGGTGGAATACCGGACATGGCCGATGCCCAGATTGCCGGTCAGGCTGTCGAGCACCTGCGGGTGGAACACCTCGCTCACCAGTCCGATGTTCTTATGCTGGGTGATATTGCCCCGCGGCCCGAAGGTATCGCACACGGCCATCCCGGCCGCCTCCTGCCCCCGGTGCTGCAGCGCGCACAGCCCGTAATAAAGATCGGGGGCCGCAGGCGCGCCGTCCGGATGCAGAACGCCGAACACGCCGCATTCTTCTTTTACAGAACCCATACCTGTGCTGTTCCTTCCTGCCGGGCCGGACAGCCGCGGTTTTCATCCGGCTGCCCGGTCCGGAAAAGCATCCCTGATACCGCCTGATCAGATAGAAAACAGCAGAGCCTCGTAGTTCGGATAAGGCAGGATATCGTCGGGAATGTATTCCTCCGCCGCGTCCACTTCGCTGCGCAGGGCGGCCATATCGGCCAGGATGGTCTCATGGTAGTAGGTTGCCGCCTCCAGCATATCCGCGATGCCTTCCGCCGTTTTGGTATCGGCCTCCAGCTTCTCCTCCGCCTCATAGATCGCGTCGTAATATCCGCCCAGCCTGGTCACGAGCTTCGTCTCCGCAGTGCAGGGCAGATCGGCCACCGCCTTTTTGTCGCTGATGGAGCAGGCCACCTCGTCGGTGTATTCCATCAGGGCGGGCAGGAAATCCCGGCGCACCATATCCTGCATCGTTTTGGCCTCGATATGCAGCGTCTTGCAGTAGTTCTCCTGCAGGATCTCATACCGGGAATAGATCTCGCTCTCGGTGTAGATCTTATGCTCCGTGAACAGCTTCACGTTCTTGGGAGCGATAAAGCAGGGCAGCGCCTCAGGCGTGGATTTCAGATTGTAAAGCCCGCGCTTCTCAGCCTCCTCGATCCATTCATCGGTATAGCCGTTGCCGTTGAAAATGATCTTTTTATGCTTCAGGATCGCACGCTTCACCAGCTCGTGCACCGCCTCGCCCATCTTATCGGCGGGCGTATCCTTCAGCTCATCATAGAACTGGGACAGCGCCTCGGCCACCGCGGTGTTGAGCACGATGTTGGGGCCGGCCACGGAAATGGAGGAGCCCAGCATGCGGAACTCGAATTTATTGCCCGTAAACGCGAAGGGCGACGTGCGGTTGCGGTCCGTATTGTCCTTGAAGAAATGCGGCAGCACGGTAGCGCCGGTCTCCATCTGGACGCGCTGCTGTTTTCCGAAAAACGTATCATTTTCAATGGAATCCAGCACGGCGGTGAGCTCATCGCCCAGGAAAATGGAAACGACGGCGGGCGGCGCTTCGTTGGCGCCCAGGCGGTGATCGTTGCCGGCGCTGGCCACGGACAGACGCATCAGATCCGCATACTCATCCACGGCCTTGATGACGGCCATCAGGAAAACCAGGAACTGAATGTTTTCCGCAGGAGTGCGGCCGGGATCCAGCAGGTTCACGCCGGTATTGGTGATCATGGACCAGTTGTTGTGCTTGCCGGAGCCGTTGATGCCGTCGAAGGGCTTCTCATGCAGCAGGCAGACCATGCCGTGCTTGTCGGCCACCGTTTTCATGATCTCCATGGTGAGCTGGTTGTGATCCACCGCGATGTTGGCGGTATCAAAGATCGGCGCCAGCTCATGCTGTGAGGGAGCCACCTCGTTGTGCTTGGTCTTGGCCGGGATGCCCAGCTTCCACAGCTCCACATCCAGATCGTGCATATAAGCGGCCACGCGGGGCTTCAGCGCGCCGAAGTAATGGTCCTCCATCTCCTGACCCTTGGGGGGCATGGCGCCCAGCAGCGTCCGGCCGGTGAAGATCAGATCCTTTCTCTGCTCGTACAGCTCCTTGTCGATCAGAAAGTATTCCTGTTCCGGACCGATGGTGGTGGAAACACTCGTCACGTCCTTCTGGCCCAGCAGGTTCAAAATCCGGGTGGCCGCATGACTCAGCGTCTCCATGGAGCGCAGCAGAGGCGTTTTCTTATCCAGCGCTTCTCCGCTGTAGGAACAGAATGCGGTGGGGATGTACAGGGTGCCGTCCTTAATGAACGCCGGAGAGGTGGGGTCCCACGCGGTATAGCCTCTGGCCTCAAAGGTCGCTCTCAGGCCGCCGGAGGGGAAGCTGGACGCATCGGGCTCGCCCTTCACAAGCTCCTTGCCGGAGAAGTCCATGATGATCTGACCGTCCCCCACGGGAGAAATGAAGCTGTCGTGCTTCTCCGCCGTGAAACCGGTCATGGGCTGGAACCAGTGCGTGAAATGCGTCGCGCCGTTCTCTACCGCCCATTCCTTCATCGCCACCGCCACGGAGTTGGCCACATCCAGCTCCAGATGCGTGCCATTCTCGATGGTCTTGCGCAGCGCCTTATAAATATCCTTCGGAAGCTTGTCGCGCATCACCTTGTCGTTGAAAACAAGGCTGCCGTAAAGTTCGGGAATTCCTTTTGCCATAAACTTTTTCTCCTTTCATTCCTTTGGACGTCCTGCCCGGCCGGGCCGGCATCCCGCAGCAGTCTGCCGCGCGAAATAATCGCACGACAAAAGGCGCTTCGGAGAGCTTCTCCAAAGCGCCTTTGCTTTACGATTGGGATTATACACTTGTGAACGGAAATGTCAAGGGGTTTTCGAAAAAAAATTTTTGTAAACTTTCGAAAAAAAAATTTTTGTAAACCTACAGGCCAGAATAAGATAACCCGAAATTCTGATTGACGAAAGTGGGCAAAGCGGATAAAATGAAAGAAAATGTCACGGTCCGGCGGCCGCGGCAAAAATGATATGCGGCCATGGCGGAATTGGCAGACGCGTTGGTTTTAGGTGCCAATGGGAGACCGTGTGGGTTCGAGTCCCACTGGCCGCATTTGTTTCAGATAAAAAAGAGAATAAATAAGCCTGCCCTGTGGTTTGACCGTACAGGCAGGCTTATTATTTTGCCGATCTGAAAGGACGACCGCTTTGCGGGGCCGGCCCTTTTATTTAATAAAATGGAGTGAGTATACGTTCCGGCCTTCTGCCGATAACATTTTCGCTTTTCTCCCCGTCCGTACGGTCTCCTTCTTTCTCAAATAATAATTTACTCTTATCGCGTATTTTTATTTCATTTCGCGTATTATACCGCTTACGCTTCCCAGTCATTTTACAATAATACCAAAAAAGGAAGGGGTACGACAAATGACATTCGGGGAACGGCTGAAGGAACTCATGGAGGAACGGGATTTAACGCAGCGACAGCTCGGAAAAGAACTGAATATCGCCGCCAGCACACTCAACGGATATGTAAACGATAACCGGGAACCGGATTTTCAGACGCTGATCGCCTTTGCCCGCTATTTTCAGGTCTCGACGGACTACCTGCTCGGATTTTCCGGCGCACAGAACGCTTCCCTTCTGCCGGGCGCAGAGCTGACCCAGCGGCTTCTTCACTATTACAACCGGCTGTCCCCCGATTTCAGACTCCTTCTGGTCAATCAGGCGAAGCTTCTCGTGAAACACTGCCAGAATGCCAAAGCGCCCGATGCGGACAGGTGATCAAACAGCAGGACGTTTTTCTGCCGCCGAAAGCGGCCGGACTCCCGATTCGCAGGACACCTGCAGGCGCAGGGGACAGAGGGCGCCGGCGCGAACCGATCTTTTCTGAAAAAAACAGATCCGGATCATTCCACCATGGAGATGATCCGGATCTCATTGATTCATGGAGACAACAGGACTCGAACCTGCGACCCTTTACACGTCAAGCAAATGCTCTCCCAGCTGAGCTATGTCTCCGTTTCTTAACAAAGAACAGCATACCAGATTTCTCGGCCAAGGTCAACCATATTTTTCACAAAATAGATCCCAAGCGCGAAAGGAATCTCCGGATTGCCTATATAAATTCCGCATTTCCTGTGCTATACTGGGAAAAGCGGCAGCGAAAAAAGGCTTCCGGCCGGTACCTTCGCTCGGACATACGCTGTCCGGTACGGTTTCGGCCGCATAAGCTTCTGTTTTACAGACGCGGGACCGCCCCGGTCTCCGGGACACGTCCGCGGCTCCGCTGCCGGAAGGAGGTTTTTCTCATGCCTGTACTTTCTGATTTTCACCTGCATTCTTCCTTTTCGGGGGATTCCGACGCGCCCATGGAGGAAATGGTGCGGCGCGGCATTTCCCTGGGGCTCGACCGGATGTGCTTCACAGAACACATGGATCTGAAGCATCCGGTCAGCGACGAACTGCCCGCAGGCCTTTTCGAGGTGGACACGGCGGCCTATCGAAAAGCGCTGATGTCCCTGCGGGAAAAGTACGCGGGCCAGATCCGCCTGCTGTTCGGGATCGAACTGGGAATGCAGCCCCGCGTAGCCGCCGAAAATGCGGATTATGCCGCCGCCTGGGACTTCGATTTCATCATTGCCTCCACGCACTTTGTAGACGGGATCGATCCCTATTCGCCTGTCTATTTCACGGGTAAAACGGACGAGGCCGCCTATCGCGCCTATTTTGAGGAAGAGCTGAAAGGCATGCAAAGCTTCCGGGATTTCGATGTATACGGCCACATCGATTATGTGATACGGTACGGAAAAACCGGGGATAACAACTACTGCTACGACAAATACGCGGATCTTTTCGACCGGATGCTGGAGCTTCTTCTGGAAAACGGAAAGGGCATCGAGCTCAACACCGGCGGGCTGCGCAAGGGCCTTCACGAGCCCCATCCGTGCCTGGAATTTCTGAAACGCTACCGACAAAAAGGCGGAGAGATCGTCACCGTGGGATCCGATGCCCATTTTTCCCGCGACATCGCGGCAGACTTTGACAGGGCCGCGGAATTTCTGAAGCAGTGCGGCTTTTCCCGGTACTGCACCTTTGAAAAGCGGCGGCCCTCCTATCACAGGCTCTGAAAGGCCGGCAGCCTGCCGCAGCCTCCGTCCGCCTGCCCCGTTCAGGAGCGAAAACGGAACTTTTTCAGACGATTCCTTTTGAACGCGCCCAGGCCTGCACGTACGCAGCGACGGACGCAACGCCGAACCCGCTGGCGCCTTCCGACATTTCCTCTGTGGCGGAACGGATCACGGAGGGCCCTACAATATCCAGATGCAGCCACCCGGTTCCCGGCTCGATGAAATTCTCCAGAAAGCAGGCCGCCACGCTGGCCCCCGCGCCCTTATCCGGCGCGTAATTGGCGAAGTCCGCACAGATGCTCCATTCCAGCAGGCGGTGATACCGCTCTCCCGTCGGCAGCCGCCAGACCGCTTCGTCCGCCGTTTCTGCCGCCTTCTGCATATCCCTGCAAAGCTCGTCCCGGTTGCCGAAAAGCGCGCCGGTCTCGTCTCCCAACGCGGCCTGAGCGGAATAGGTCAAGGTCGCCAGATCCACGATCTGTGCCGCGCCGCACCGCTGTGCCCAGGTCAGCGCGTCGCAGAGGGCCAGGCGCCCTTCCGCATCGGTATTGTAGACCTCCACCGTCTTTCCGGACAGCGTGGTGATCACATCTCCCATCTTCACCGCTTCCGGTCCGATCAGATTCTCCCCCAGCGCCAGCACCGCCATCAGGTTCACCGGCGTCCGGGAACGGACCAGAAACTCAAACGCTTCCAGTACGCCCGCCGCGCCGCACATATCGTATTTCATACCGTTCATTCCCGATATGGATTTCAGATGGTAACCCCCGGAATCGAACAGCAGTCCTTTTCCCACCAGCGCCAGCTTCCGGTCCGTTTTCTCCCCGCCGGCATATTCCAGCGTGATCAGAAACGCTTCCTCCTTCCGGCCCCGGTTCACCGCCAGAAGCGCGCCGCAGCCCATACGCTCCATCGCTTCATGGTCCAAAACCCGACAGGATACGCCTTCGCCCAGCATCTTTGCCAGATCCGCGGCATAATCCGTCATCTGCTGCGCATGCAGATAGTTATTCGGCAGATTTCCCAGGGACCTGGCGTATCCCTTACAGGTTCCCAGCAGCTTCCCCCGTTCTGCCGCCGCAAAGGCATTTTCTTCGGAAAGTCCCGACAGGACAAAAGTATATATTCCGGTTCCGTAATCCGCCAGCGCATCCCGGTTGGCAAAAACCGGCCGTCCGACCAGTTCCTTCAGGCAGTCCTTCCGGAACCGATACGCGCCGTCATACAGGCAGCGCACCGCCTCCTGCAAAAGCGCCGCCGTCCGGGACGTGCCCGCCTCCTGCAAAGGCGCCGCCTCCGGGGACGTGCCCGCCTCCGGGCCGTGCGCGCACTGTCCGCATTCCGCGGCCGCATCCAGAAAGATCCGCCAGCTTCCCGCTCTCGCCCGGCTGGCCCTGCGGCAGGCGGCGTACAGCGCCTCCCGGTCCCGGGCGCGGATCTCGCGCTCCGCTGCACACTCTGCACCGCACACGGGCGCTTCCTGTCCTGCGCCGTGCAAAACCGTTTCCCGTTCTGTCGGATTTCCCCTTTTGTCGGATATTTCGATCCGGATTTCCATTCTGTCCTCGCTCCCCGTTCTGCGTCCGCCGCGCCGTTTCCGCGGCATTCGTTTCTTTTCTCCTGCCGTCTCTCACCGCAGCAGACACATTCTCCTGCAGCCACCTCGCCGCGCGGCGTCTGTTCTCCCGCCGGTCATCCCAGCAGGCCGCCGTACGCCGCATCGTACCGTTTCAGCAGCTCTCCCGCCAGCGAATAGGAACCGATCAGCGGATGCAGCATCAGCGCCTGTCTGGCCATCTCCGCGTCGTGTTCGCGGATGGCCTTCACCGCCAGACGCTCATAATGCTTGAGCAGACGGATCAGCAGCATACAGTGCTCCGGCACCTCGTCCACTATCACGCCCCGGATCCCGGCGCTCGATACCTGACAGGTGATCTCCACGATATCGTCGTCCCCGAGCTCCGGAATGCTGCCGCAGTTGGGCACCGAAAGCACCAGACTCTTTCCGCTCTCGGACTGCATTCCCTCGATGCAGTCCAGCATGACGCCCGCATATCCCATGCCGTCCGGCACCTCCAGTTGCCCCTTTTCCAGCAGCGGCCGCTTCGCCAGGCCGGATTCGATGCTCATATAGGAATTCTCCCGCACCTGCATATAATAAAGGAAGATCTGCAGCGCGCCCTCGGGGTCCGCGTCCATATCCATGCCGCTCAGCTCCTCCATCATCTTCCGGTTGACCTCTTCGATCACCTTCCCGCGGGCGGCTCCCGCCTTCTTTATGTTCTCCAGCGCCTTTTCCCGGTGATAATAATAGTACAGATATTCATTGGGCAGCAGTCCCAGGGACCGCAGCAGTGCGGGATCGAACATGGAAAACTCCTGAATGCCGGACAAAAATCCGTCGTCCGCCAGCAGCTTCGGCAGAAGCTCTTCGCCGCCATACCTTACGCTCCGGATCCAGGAAAGGTGATTCAGGCCGAAAAACTCCACATACAGTGCATCCTCCGGCACGCCCAGCCGGTTCGCCATGCGGAATTTGGTGCTGCTGGGGGCGTCGCAGATGCCGATGACCCTGTCATAGCCCGCCTGCCGCAGCGCCTGCGTGACCAGCCCGGACGGGTTGGTGAAATTGAAGATCCACGCCTGCGGCGCGATCCTTTGGATCATCTCACAGTATTCCAGCAACACCGGGATCGTGCGCGCCGCCATGGAAAACCCGCCCACGCCGGTGGTCTCCTGGCCGATGACGCCCGCCTCCAGAGCGATCTCCTCATCCATGACGCGGGAATGATCCCCGCCGACCCGCAGCGTGGTCACCACGTAATCCGCCCCCGAAACGGCGGCCTCCGGCGTCTCTGCGGCGTATACCCGCAGATGCTCCCCCTTGCGCTCTACTGTGTGCAGGCAGAGCTTCTCGATGATCCTCTGCTTGTCCTTCTGGATGTCGTAGAGCGCCACCTCTTTGATCCCGAGCTTTTCATACCGTTTCAGCAGCCCGTTGATAAAAATGACCGTGCGCACGCCCGCGCCGCCGATCACCGCGATCTTTTTTCCCATGATTCCTCCGTCAGCATTGCTCTTTCTGTTCTCCGTGAGCCGAAGCTCCTGCGCCTTGCCGCGCCCTGCCGTCACCCGTTCTGTCTCTCCGACAGAAATTTCCGCAGGCCTTCCTCCGTGGGGAAGCCCGTGTTGCCTCCGTAGGCGGTCACGGACATGGCCCCGCAGGCGTTCCCGACGTGCAGGCAGTCCGAGGTCGGCATTCCTTTCACAAAACCATAGACGAAACCGGCGTTGAAGGAATCTCCCGCGCCCGTGGTGTCCACGGCCTGCACCGTATACGCACCGGCAGAGCAGCAGTGACTGCCCCGCATGGCCATAGAGCCCTTCCGGCCGCACTTGATAACCGCAGTCTTCACATAAGCTGCAAAATCCATCGCTGCCGCCATGGCCGAGTCCTTCCCGGAATAGTGCAGCGCCTCCGTCTCATTCATGAAAAGGACGTCGATATACGGGAAAAGCTCATAGATCCGGCGCGTCCAGACGCCCCGCACGTCCCAGCCCACGTCGAAGGAGACCGTCGTGTCCGTCTTCTCCTTTAGCTCCTTCAGAACGGAGAGATATGCGTCATGGTTGACCGGACCGTCATAGCCGGTCACATGCACATGGCGGGACTGTCCCACCCGTTCCAGATCCAGCCGCTCGATGCTCACGCTGGCGTTGGTCCCGGAAAAAGTCAGGAACGCTCTCTCATGCTCGTCCGTGAAGCTCAAAGAAATGCCGGTCTTCGCCCCCGGCACCGTCCGCAGCAGCGCGTCGTCCACGCCGGTCTTTTGAAACGTCTCCCGGATCATCGTCCCGTAGCAGTCCTCTCCGATCTCGCCCTGGAACACCGTCTTCAGGCCCAGCTTCCCCGCGCCCATCGCGAACAGGGCCGCGCCGCCGCCCACGAAGGTGGGCATTTCGGGGATGATCACCTCGCTCCCCGGCTCCGGCAGCCGACTCACGCCAGGCAGGATGATGTCGGCGTTCACGTCCCCGTATGCAAATACATCCCATTTTTTCATTGTGATCTCCTCATTTCAGCTTTTCCTGATATTATATCGCAAAAAAAGATTCTTTTCCACGCAGTTTTTCTGATCTGCCTGACGCGGCAAAGAATCTTTTCATTTTCTTATTCAACATCTTTTCCTGCGGCGGAAAACGACCCCTGCGCTCTCCCCGCCGGGAATCCTGCTCCTGTCCGGATCAGCCCTTCACTGCGCCGATCATCGCGCCCTTCGCGAAGTACTTCTGCACAAACGGATAGACGCACAGGATCGGGACCGTGGTCACAACCACCGCCGCCATTTTCAGTGAATCGGAGGTGACGGAGGTGGTATTCCTCACCAGCGCCTGCGCCACCGTGGTCACCTGCTCCGTGCTCATCGCGCGGGACAGCATCTGCTGCAGCACGGTCTGCACCGGCCAGAGGTCCGTATTGTTCACATAGAACTGTCCGGCATACCAGTCGTTCCAGTGGCCTACCGCCGCATACAGGCCGACCACCGCGATCACCGGTTTGCTCAGAGGGAGCATCAGTGAGAAGTAGATCCGGAAATAGCTGCAGCCGTCCAGCTTCGCGGACTCCTCCAGGCTGTCCGGGATCCCTTCAAAGAAGGTACGCACCATCAGAAGATGCGTGACGCTCACCAGGCTCGGCACCACATACACCCAGAAAGAATTGAGCAGATGCAGGTTGCGGTACTGAATGTATGTAGGGATCAGGCCGCCGCCGAAGAGCATCGTGAAGGTGATCAGCATGGTGATCACCGTGCGCCCCGGCAGATCCTTCTGCTTCAGCGCGTATGCCGCCAGCGTCGTCACCACCAGGCTGGAGAACGTGCCGATCACCGTACGGGCGATCGTGATGATGTATCCGTTATAAATGCTGTCGTCCCGGAAAACCTCTTTGAAGTTTTCCAGCGTGAACTGTCTGGGCCAGAACCAGACGCCGCCTCTCGCCGCGTCCGTGCCGTCGTTGAATGCCAGCGCCACCACGTTGATACAGGGCAGAACGATCGCCAGGCAAAGAACGATGATGATCAGATATATGATGACCTGGATCGTCCGGTCCACCGGATTGCTCTTCACCTTAACTCCGCTTTTTATCACATTCTTCTTCGCCATGGCTATCCCCCGTTTTGCCGGGAGAGCGCTCCGGGCGCTCTCCCGACAGCCTTTTGTTGGTTTTACTTAAACAGTTGTTTCAGTTCCTGAAGGATCAGTGGAAGAACGATACCAGAGTAGGATCCTCTTCATAAACGCTCTTCACATACTCCTCGAATTTCTCAACACCGGCAGCCTTGAGCTGAGAGCGGAAGGACTCGATGATCTTGGTCACTTCTTCATCAGAAGATGCGAAGCAGGCCTGTACAAAGGTCTCATCCCAATCCAGCAGGCTCATCTGCGCGTTCACATCCGCCATCTCGTCCGCGGACAGATAAGCGGTGGCGCTCAGGCCGGGCACCAGCTTCTTCTCAACCTGGTACTCTTTCACCAGTTCAACGCTTCTCGCATAGCTGGAATCTTCGGAATTCGCACCCGGACGGGACTCGCCGAAATACTCCAGGTTGTTGCGGTCGGTCAGAGCGAACTCGAAGAAATAGTTGCCGCTGCCGCCGAAGGCCGCGCCTACGGAGTTGATCATCCAGTCTTCGTCACCGGCGTTCACATGCTGCATCGCCTCGTCGGTCAGAACAGGATAGCCGTCTACCATGTTGTAGGACAGGCCTTCCACGCCGTACTCAGCCAGCAGTTGGCCTTCGTAGGTGGAGAGCCAGTCAAAGAACTTGAAGATCTCTTCCGGATTCTCTGCGTCGGCGGAGATGGCCATACAGCCGTAGCCGCCCTTGCCGCTCACGATCTCCCTGTTGTCGCCGGAAATGTCGTTCAGCGGTCCAAGCGGGATCCAGTCGTCGCTCTCATAGATGATGTCCACGTAGTTGTGGCAGTCGGCCATGATGGCGGAGTTGTGGTTCTTGGAAACTTCTTCCGCACGGGTGGAATCCATCGTGAAGAACTCGGGGTTGATCAGGTTCTCAGCCAGCAGCTTGCGGATGAAGTTGATGCCGTCATACACATAGTCGGTCTCGGCCACATGCTTCACATTGCCGTCTTCGTCGATGTTGTAGCCGTCGCTCACGCCCCAGTCATAACCTGTGATGATGTACTGCAGCGCGTCAGGAGAACCGCCCCAGTATTTCGGTCCCAGCGGATAAACCGGGTTGCCGTTGTCGTCGGTGTAGCCTTTTTCCTTGATCTGGACAAGCAGATCGTAGAACTGATCCATGGTGTTGATGGTCTTGGGATCGATGCCAAGATCATCCGCGATCCGCTTCTGGATCCACATGCCGCCGATGTACTCTTCCTCAGGGATGATCTCCAGGGAAGTATCCTTCTGATCGATGCTCAGATGGAGCAGATACACGCCGGGCTCGTCCCAGTCATCGCGGAAAACGATGTTCTGGTAGGAATCCGCGGGAAGATAGCCCTCTTCCATGTACTTGCAGTACACCTTGCTGTTCGCCATGTACTCGGACACGTCCGCAAACATTCCCTCGTTGGCCGCCTTCTTCAGGATGGAGAACTCAGGCCTCGTGGAGTTGTTCAGATAGCAGAAGATCACATCCGGGATTGTGCCGGACGCCAACTGTGCGGACAGCACGTCGCCGTCGCTCTCGCCGGGCGTATAGTTGATATCCAGCTTGATGCCGGTCCGCTTCGTGATCTCCTGCATCACAGGCGTGTTGTTGAGATCGTCGGGAAGGGTATTGCCGATATCATCGACATAAACCTGCACCGTGATCGTCCTGTCCGCGATAAAGGTGTCGTCAGTCCCCGCCCCTTCTTCTGCTGCCGCCTCAGTACCGGCCGCTTCGCTCTCCGCCGCGGGTGCGCTCTCTTCCGTCTTCGCCGCAGCGCTCTCGGAAGAAGAACTGCTGCTGGAGCTGCTGTTTCCGCCGCAGCCAGCCAGAAGCATGGCCACCATGGAAACGGTGAGCAGGCTGGTCAGCAGCCGTTTCACAACGTTCTTTTTCATAGAAACCTCCTTTTGAAAAATTTATGATATTTGTAAACCCGAAAGGCCGAAACACTTCCGGACATTTACCAAAGGCTCACTTCCGTCGCCTTCCGGCTGATCTTGTTGCAGACCAGGACCATGAACAGACCCACCAGACCCTGGATGAGGCCGATGGCCGTCGCATATCCGTACTGGCCGTTCAGCAGACCGATGCGCAGCACGTAGATGTCCAGCGTATCCGCCAGCGACATATTGCCGGGCGTGCGCAGCAGGTAGATCTGGTCCACACCGGAGGAAAGGATGCCGCCGACGCCCATGATGAACAGCAGGCCGATGGTGCCGCGGATGCTGGGCAGCGTGATGTGCCACATCTTCTTCAGCTTGCCGCAGCCGTCCATCTCCGCCGCCTCATACAGCTCCATATCCACGCTGCTGATGGCCGCCAGATAGATGATGGAATCCCAGCCCAGGCCGCGCCACAGATCCATGCCGAACAGGATCCGGTAAAAATACTTGGCATCCATCAGGTAGAAGGTGCTACCGTCCCCGCCCATGTTGGCGATGATCTGATTCAGGATACCGATGTTGGGCGCCAGCAGTCTCTGCAGCATGGTCACGATGATAACGGAGGACAAAAAGTGCGGCAGATAGGTGATGGTCTGGGAGATCTTCTTGAACTTCATGTTCCGCACTTCATTCAGCAAAAGGGCCAGAATGATGGGGAACGGAAACTCCAGGATGCACTTGATCGCGCCCACGGCCAGGGTGTTGCGGATCAGCCTGCCGCAGTCATAGCTCGTAAAGAACGTCCTGAAATACTGCAGCCCGATCCAGGGACTTCCCCAGATCCCTTTCTTGAAGGAATAATCCTTGAAGGCCAGGACCACGCCGCCCATGGGCACGTAGCAGATCAGCCAGTAATAGATCAGCGCCGGCACCAGCATCACATACAGGGGCCAATATCTCACCAGCCTTTTCCGGATCGGAACCTTCGGCGGTTTATACTTTTTGGTTTTTGCCACTCTTGCTGCTCCCATGGATTTCCCTCCTCCATCCTGTTGCATGCAGATTCAAAAAGATTACAGCACCCTAATTATAAATTTTTTATGAACTCCTCCGCAATGGACAAATCTGTAATTTGCAGTGGACATTTCTACGATTCCGGATTTTTTTCAGGCTTTTTACCTATATTTTTCTCTTTTTTTACAAATTTATATAAAAAACACCGATTTTCCCATTTTCTGCAAAACCTGTTTTTTCTCAAAAATGTACTTTACGCACAAACGGCCGCATCCGGAACGGGCTGTCTCATGCGGCTTCCGTTTTCGGCGGCAGGGATAATTCCCTGAAAAACAGAACCCCCACAATGCCTTCCGCACATTTCCGGCATTCAAAAAACGCCGGCGGTCCTTCGATCGCCGGCGCATCTTTGTCTCGCTGTCTCAGGCTTCGTCCCTCCTGTGCAGCGGATCGTATTTTCTCACTTTCTTCAGTTCCCTTCCGTCCTCCAGAACCTCCCAGGTCTCGAAGTGCTCCAGGTCGTCCCGGCGCAGCGTGAACATACGGGCCCCCTTCGGAAAATCCTCCTCTCCGTAGCCGCCGTAACCGCTGGCCCGCCCGAAGCCCAGCACGACCCCGTAATAGGATCCGTAAAACGAATTCAGATGATCATGTCCGAAAAACAGCCCCTTCGTATGCCCATCCTCCAGCAGGGACAAAAACTGACCGCTGTTGACGAAGGGACTGCCGAATCCCTCGCGTTTCACGCCATAGCAGGTTCCGTAATTCCACAGATCGCTGATCTCCGGCACCGCGATATGCTGAAAGGCCAGCACGGGAAATTCCTTTGCCTGCATTTCCAGCTTCCGGAGCGCTTCCTCATACCAGATCTGCTGCCGCCGCGGCACGAACGCATATCCGCCCACCTCTCTGTGCGGATTGCCAACTCCCGAATCGATCCCGGCGATCACCCAGCGCAGCACGCCGTCCCGGTCATAAACCGGCAGCATATGATTCCCCCAGCCGTCCTGTGCCTCCGGATCGTTTTCCCCCACGAAACCGGGCATGGCCTGCAGCATGGAAAACATCGTCTTCCGGTCCCCGTGCTCCTCCACATCATGATTGCCGAACACAAAAGTCCAGGGAATTCCGGACTCCGCCATGGGAGCGGCCGCTTTTTCCAGGTTCCGGTAATTGTCCGCACCGTATACCAGATCCCCCGTGACCGCGATCAGGTCCGGCTTCTCCTGACCGATCAGACGCCTCACCATTTCCACCGTCCGATGGTCGCATTCGTCGTCATCCGTATAATGCATGTCCGTCAACTGCATGATCCGAAACGTACCGTCCTCCCGAAACGTCAACCTCTTTTCCATGAAAATACCTCCGTTCTGATCCTCCGCACGTCGTGCGAAAAGCGTGAGACAAGAATAGCACACTTTCCCGACGCTGTAAATATCCACATTTCCGACCTGCGGCGGAGATCGTTTCCGGTCTGTCTGGGAAAAGGGAAGCGGAAGCCGGATGTCTGTCCCTGTCGGCTGTCCGCGTCCTTCGCGGTCCGTCCGGGCACGGCGCCGTATGCAGGGCGGCCTATGCCGGAATGCGTGAAAATCCGTTTGCAGCGGGTCGGTGTCGCGCCTGAGGATACGAACTGTCCGAGCGAAGCGAGTTTTCGTATCCTCAGGCGGCTTTGGACACCGACACGGTGCGGACCGGATTTTCCGCATTTCGGCATGGCCCCCGCATACGGCCGTCGTGCCCGGACGGACCGTGAAGGGCGCAGGTGCACGGCAGGGACAGGCATCCGGCCTCCGCTTCGCCTTTCCCCAGCCGAGCGGGACGCGCTCCCGCGGTGCGCCGGGGCAAAGGCGCAAAAGCGTTGACATCCTGTCCCGGAAAGACTATGATGAGGAAAAATCCTGCTGGAAAGGCAAATGTTATGGAAGAGATGAAGACAATCTATCAGGTGGGCGGGACGCTGTGCCGGGATTTTACGGGCCAGATCTCCTACACCGTCTGTCTGGACCAGACCTACCGGGAGCTGGACATCGAGTTTTCCTTCGGCCCCCGACATTTTTCCCCGGGAGACGTGACCGAGGAGCTCAAAAAAGAACTGCTGGACTACTGTGAACGGGAATACGGCCTCGTCCCGTCCTCTCCGGAGGAGCTGGAGCAGGCGATCTACCACGAAATGAAAACGGAAATCCACACCATCGCCACCCTGAACGGCACGTTTATCGGCGGCATACACCGGCAACTGGAGACGCGCCACATGTATTTCTCCCCGGAGGAGGCCACGGAGGGCTGCATTCCCCAACCCTGCATCGAGGGCGTTCTGCGGGTGACGGTGCTGGCCTTTTCCGTCCTTCTGGACAACACCGCATATACCCTGACCGTGCGTGCGCGTTAAACGAGGAGGCGATCTTATGTATAAAAGACTGGAGCTGCACAATCACACGACGGAATCCGACGCTTCCTTCACCTGCCGGGAGCTGGTCGACTTTTTTCTGGCTGACGGCGTGGACGGTTTTGCGCTGACAGACCACAACACCATTTCCGGGAATTCCAAAATGCGCCGGATCATAGAGGAAGAAAGACTTCCCATCGGCTTCATCCCCGGCATGGAATATACCACCTACTACGGCCATATCCTGTGCCTGAACCTGACGGAATATGTGCCCTGGGAGGACATCAACCGACACAGGCCCGAGCTCCTGTTCCGGGCCGCTTCCGCCAAAGGGGCCCTGACGGGCATTGCCCATCCCTATTCCTTCGGCTGGCCCTTCGCCAAAGGATGCCGCTTTGAAATGGAAATGACGGACTATTCCTGCTGCGATTTCATCGAAATCTTCAACAACCTGGAGCCGCTGCATCAGGTCAACGAACCGGCCCTGCGGCTCTGGGAAAATCTGGTATTCTCCGGACACTGCCTGGCCGCCACCTGCGGCATGGACCTGCACGGCAGCACGCCCCTGGCGGGACACTACGGCACCTACATCGAAGGGGAAAAGGACGGCGATCTCTGCCGCGAGCTGACGCATGCCATAAAAAATATGCGCACCTGGGTCTCCCGGGGCGCACTGCTCCTGGCCGATCTGAAGGACGGCGCGATCCGCTTCTCTGTCCGGCAGACCGGGAAGCCCGGCTATACGCCGCACCCGGAGCAGTACCGCATCGCGCTGCGCACCGCGGCAGGCCAGGGAGAATGCTCCCCCGGCGATATCATTGCGGTCTCCGCCTTCGCCCCCGGCACGGTCCTGATCCCCGAGCTCTTTGAAAAGGACACGGCTCTCGAAAACCTGATCTGCGTGGCTCCGCCGATCCGCCTTTGCTGAACGGCCGGGAAAAATAAACCCGCCCGCGCCGGACGGGTTTATTTTTCCCGGCGTTCCCGCGCTCTCTCCCGGTACTGCAGCGGCGTCATCCCCGTGTTTCGTTTGAACACCCGGAAAAAGTACTGGCTCTCCCGGTAGCCCACGCGCTGCGCGATGTCCGCGGCGCTCAGGTCGGAACCCGTGAGCAGCTCCTTCGCCTTCTGCAGCCGCACATTCGTGAGGCAGGAAACCGCGGAGCAGTTCAGTTCCTTTTTAAATGCGAAGGAAAAATAATTGGGGCTCATCCCGAACCGTTCCGCCAGGTCTGCGACGGTCAGATTTTCCTCATAATGATTCCGGATATACTGCTCCGCCATCCGAATGCGGCTGCTCAGACCGGCGGCCGGAAGTTGCTCCGCCTCCACGCATTCCGAAATGATCTGCCACAGCTTTTCCCGAAGTTCCTCCACCGTCCGCACCCGATCCTGGGAAAAGAAGCTCTTCATCAGCCGGTCCATTCCGGCGCTCCCCTCATTCTGCCGGCTGTAATAATGAAAAACCTGATTCAGAGAGGAGATCCACATGAACTGCAAATAGGAGGTCCCGTACCTGCGCGCCATTTCTTCGGAAAAAATGCAGGAAAGCAGCTCCGGGATCCTCTCCAGCTCTCCGCTTTCCAGATATTGCCCCAGAAGCTTCACCTGCGTATCGGGGAACCGCAGTTCCGGCTTATGTTCCTCATAAAAATACAGGCCGCTCCCGTATGCCACTCTCTGCTGCAGGGCGCTCTCCGCCTCCTGCCGGGACCGGCCGGTCAGCCTGGGGCCGATGCCGCTCACACCGACGCTGACGGCCACGCCGATCTTCTTCAGCACCAGCGACATCCGGCCGTAAATCCTGCTGATCTCTTCCCGCAGCCGCTTTTCCCCGTCTCCTAAAAACAGCGCGTATAAAAGCCAGTAATCCGACAGGCAGTTCACGATGACCTTCTCGCAGTCGCCGGGGATCTCATGGAACACATTGCGCACGGAAAAACGGATCAGCTCATGATCCTCCCCGGAAAATCCGTGATTTTCCACCTGCTCCAGTTCCACGCTCACCAACGCCAGCGCGGCGGCGGGCGCTTCTCCCGTACCGCCCGGATTCCTTTCCGCGCCGGTCAGACTCTCTCCGGCAACGGCCGGATCCTCGCCCATGCCGGCCGTTTCTCCCGTGCCGTCCGTTTCCTCTTCCGGACGCATGGCCCGCCGCAGTTGTTCCGGGCCCACCTCCCGATCGGACAGGTTGGAGACCAGCGCGTTGATCTCCCTTTCCTGCCGGTATTCGCGCTGCTCCAGGGACAGCCGCTGTTCCCGCCGCAGCGATTCCTGCATTCGGCTGCTCTGTTCCATTTCTTCATAGAGCTTGTCAAAGGTGCGCTTCAGCGCTTCATTGGAAAGCGGCTTGAGCAGATACTCCCGCACCCCCAGTTGGATCGCGCTTTCCGCATAGGAAAACTCCGCGTATCCGCTCAATACCACGAAGCGGATCTCCTTACGGATCTCTCTGGCCAGCCGGATGAGCGTCAGCCCGTCCAGATCCGGCATACGGATGTCCGTCACCACGATGTCCACCGGATGCTGCCGCACGATTTCCAGCGCCTCCCGGCCGCTGGCAGCCTCAAACACCTCATCCCGTTCGATTTTCAGATATTCCATCCGAGCCAGAAATCCCTGCCGGATCAGTTGCTCGTCGTCCACGATTAAGATATTTTTCCGCATCTCTTTCCCCATATGCCGCGGCCCCTCTGCCGCCCTCGCTGCCCGGCGCCGTCCGACGCCGCGCCCTGCTGCGCTCTCAGTCCGGCGCAGCCTGACGCAGCACACGCCGCCGCGCCATCATTCTTTTCCGTTCTCCTCTGCCGGCAGCACCGGCAGGCGGAACGTGACGCTGCAGCCCTTCCCGGGACTGCTCTCGATGGAAAGCCCGTATTCCCGGCCGCAGGCCAACTGCAGACGGCGGTTCACATTGCGCAGCCCGATGCTCCCCACCTTTTCCTCCGGCTCGTCCTCCCGCTCCATATAGGCTCTCAGCGCGGCGACCTGTTCCGCATCCATCCCCACGCCGTCATCCGCGACCCCGATCAGCAGGCATCCGCCCTCCTCACGGGCGGAGATGGTCAGCATGCCCTTTTCCTGCCGCTCCACCAGCCCGTGCAGGATCGCGTTTTCCACCACGGGCTGCAGGATGAACCGCAGGACCCTGTAGCTGCCGGCATCCACATCGATCCCGTAGGAGACTTCACACCGGTTCCCGTATCGGATCTGCTGGATGAAGATGTAGTTTTTCGTATGGGAAAGCTCCTGCTCCAGCGTCACATATTCCCCGTAGTTCTTCCCCAGGCTGTAGCGGAAGATGTCGCCCAGCTTTTCACACATATCGCAGACCACAAAGGCGTGGTTCACCGCCGCGATGGAGCTGATGGTTTCCAGCGTATTGTACAGGAAATGGGGGTTGATCTGCAGTTGCAGGTTCCTCAACTGCGCCTTTTCGTTTTCCAGTTGCTGCACGAAGTTGGTCTGGATCAGCTCCTCCAGCGTGGTCAGCATATGTCCGAACTGCTCGTCCAGCATCGCCACCTCGTCCCGGCCGCCGATGGGCTCGGACGGCGCCAGATTGCCGGTTTCCGCGCGCCGGAACTTGCTCACCAAAAGACCCACGCGCTTTGAAAAATCCCGGCCGTATACCCAGGCGCACACCGCGACCACCGCGATCACGGCAGCCAGGATCGGAAATACGATCCACAGCGCTTCCCGCTTCCGCTGCTGAAGCTCCCTCTGGTCGAACACAAACAAAAGCCGCAGCCCGTAATCCTCCAGCTCCGTCCCGTTCACGATATAATTTCCCGTATCGCTCGCCACGATGCCCTTTTCCAGCGCGTCCGGCAGCTCCTTTTTTTCCGGATCCGTAGAAAAAAAGACATTCCCGTCCTGTCCGCACACGATCACATCATAGTTCATCCGCGCCTCTTCCTCGGGCGCGATGGGCATGAACAGGTTGTTTACCCGAAGATCCAGCTTCACGATGCCGATCTGCTCATGCTTCAAATTCTCGCGGTCAGCCCACTCGATGTTCTGCACAAAGGAAAGCACCGGCACCGTGCCGTCCAGCGTGAAATACATGAAGCAGTTTTCGGACATGGCCCGCTCCTGCAGATACCACACTTCCCGGCTGGCCTCCTGCATCATGGTCACGCTGGCGCCGTATACAGGGCTGTCGTCCACCAGGGAGTAGATCATGCAGTTGCGGATTTCGGACTGGCGGTCCAGCAGCAGGCATTTATACACCTCGCTGGTGATCACCACGCCCTTATCATAGGGGTTCCCGGAGGCGTTCCGCAGATTCTCCTGGATCAGGGTGTTTTTGGAGATATAATCCAGACTGTTGTTATACTGCTCCAGCCGCGCCTGCAGATTCTGCATGTACTGGGCCACGATCTGATCCTGATAATCCGAAAGCTCGTCCGTCACCATGCCGCCCATTTTCCGATAAAGCAGGCCGAAAACCAGCAGCAGCGGGATCAGGCTGATCACCAGGGAAAACTGCAGAAGCTGTATAAAGATCGGCTTATTGTGAAGCAGCCTTTTTTTCATCCCGTCACACCCCCGTTCCGGCCTCCTTCTGCCGGATACACTCCTCAAAAGACATCCGAGCCGCCGCATCAGGCCCGTTCCTTCCCGTACGCTTCCAGCAGCCGCTCGATCTGAAGCCTCAGGTTCTCCGGCGCACCGCCGTCCTGCCGCTCTTCCATCCTCAACCACAGATGCAGCCGCTGACAGCGGCCGGCTCCTGTCCCCGCCGCGGCTTTGGGAAGCCTCTCCTTCGTCCGTTCCGCGGCCCGGATCCGCACCCGAACCCGCCGCTGTTCAAAAAGCGGAATGACGACATAATACAGCCTGTCGTCCCCGAAGGACAGATACCCCAGATTATGCCCCATCCGGTCCCTCAGATACAGTCTGTGCCGTCTGACGCCGGCGGGGTAAAGCGGCTCCCCTGACGGCAGCACAGGCGTCCCGGCACCGCATTCCAGCATGGCGGGAAGATAAAAAACACGGCAGGAATCCGTTTCCGCCTGGTCCGCCGTCGCTCTCATCGTCTCCGGCGTTCCTCCCGTACCGGTTCTTTCCTCCGCCATCTGTTCCAGGAGGGCGGTGGCGTCGATGAACTGCTGCGCCATCAGATAATACAGCTCCGCCAGAATCCGCTGCCTCTCTTCGGGCGGCGCTTCCCGCCCCCGATTCCTGTCGATTCCGTCCAGCAGAGCCTGACAGCAGCGGTACACGCTCCGCAGGAAAAGCGAAAAATCCTCCTGCACCGTCCACAGGAATTTTCCCTTCGCCACACAGAAATTTCCCAGAACGGTTCCGTCCTCGTCCTCCACATTGTGCAGGATCTCCCGCTCGCAGAACGCATTCCCGTTCAGCGGGGCGTCCCAGGCGCTCCACGCATGCTTTCCGGCTCCGGGGCCGCCGTCCCGGCTGTCAGGTCCGCTTTCCCAACCGCCGTCGCGGTCCTTCTCCCCGTCCCGGGGACCGTCCTTCCAGACGCCCGCGCCACCGGCGCGCTGCCGCGTCAGAAACGCATACGCCTGATTGATCTCCGGAGCGCTGTAGGCATAGCTTTCCCGCTCCCAGGCTTCTCCGTCCGGATGGGTCTGCAGCATGAGCTGCCGATATCGCTTTTTGATCGTTTCTCCGGAAGCTCCCGAAGGAATTCCCAGGATTTTACAGGCTTCCCTTTCCGTCATGAACCGTACCGGACCGGCGGTGGTCCGCCGTGCTCCGTCCCTTCTCTCCCATTATCATGCTGACCCATCAGGGTCGGTTTGTCAAGCACAGAATAGCATTTTCTGACCTCCTTCTCCCGCAATTCTTTAGTCTTTTGTCTTGCCGGGTCCCCTTGAAATCGTTTATAATAACCGTGTACACGATACATGCCGCGGGCCGGATCTGCGATCCAGATTCCGCAGCGCTTAAGGTGATCCCATTTCGATCCCCCGCAGCAGCGGCCCGAAGCGGCGTATTCCGAAGGGGCCCGTCAGGCAGACGCCCCGCGCACAGAGGAGGAAACACACATGAATTTTTTTGAAAAGAAGGGCAACAGCCTGCTTTTCCGTGAAAACGGAGAAAGCGTCCTGATCACGCCCTGGGGGAAAAACAGCCTGCGCGTCCGCGCGAAGCTGATGGGAGAAATCGAAGAAAACGACTATCTGCCCTCGGGCTCCTGCGCCGCCCCGGAGGATCCCGCGTTCATCACCCCGACGGACACCGGCGCCCTGCTGCCGCTTTCGGAACGGACAGAGGCGGTCATCTCTGTCGGAGACTGGGAAGCCTCCATTGAAAACGGAAACATCCGCGCCTCGCTCCGGGTACAGCCCTGGGGCAACGCGCTGCAGATCACTTTTTCCGACCATCACGGAAAGACCCTCCTTCAGGAGATCCCCAACGGCGGCGCCCTGCAGAAAAAGGCCCGTCAGTTCAAGCCTCTTCCCGGCGGGAATTATTCGCTGAAGGCCAGCTTCATCCCTCAGCCCGGAGAAAAGATCTACGGCATGGGCCAGTATCAGCAGGAGATCCTGGACTTAAAAGGATGTAATCTCGAGCTGGCCCACCGCAATTCCCAGGCCAGCGTTCCCTTTTACCTTTCCAGCCTGGGCTACGGCTTCCTTTGGAACAACGCCGCGGTGGGCGAGGTGCACTTCGGCACGAACACCACGGAATGGACCGCCCTTTCTACCGACCGGCTGGACTACTGGATCACCGCAGGCGATACCCCGGCGCAGATCGAGGAGGCCTACGCCGCCGCCACCGGCACCGCGCCCATGATGCCGGAATACGGCCTGGGTTTCTGGCAGTGCAAGCTGCGTTATTACAACCAGGAACAGGTGCTCTCCGTCGCCCGGGAATACAAAAAGAGAGGCATCCCGCTGGACGTGCTGGTCATCGACTACTACCACTGGCCCCGCTGCGGCGACTGGCGCTTCCATGAAGAATTTTTCCCGGACCCCGCCGCCATGGTGAAGGAACTGCACGACATGGGCATCGAGACCATGGTCTCCATCTGGCCGCAGGTGGACTATCGCAGTGAAAATTACGAAGAGATGAAACAGCAGGGACTTCTGGTGAAGAGCAACATCGGCGTGGACATCCAGATGCTATTCCTGGGCAACAACGTGTTCATGGATCCCACCAATCCCCGCACCCGGGAGTATGTCTGGGAAAAGATCCGCAAAAACTACGGGGGGCTGGGCATCCGTACCTTCTGGCTGGACGAGGCGGAGCCGGAATATTCCACCTATGAATTTGAAAATTACCGCTATCACGCCGGCCCGGTGGCCCAGGTCGGCAACCTCTATCCCCGGGAATACGCGCGGCTTTTCTATGAGGGCCAACGCAAAAACGGCCAGACCGACATCGTCAACCTGATCCGCTGTGCCTGGGCCGGAAGCCAGCGCTACGGCACCCTGGTCTGGTCCGGCGATATTTACTCCACCTATGAGGATTTCCGCCGCCAGATCTGCGCCGGTATCCACATGGGACTGGCCGGCATTCCCTGGTGGACCACCGATATCGGCGGCTTCCACGGCGGCGTGATCGCCGACGAAGGCTTCCGGGAGCTACTGGTGCGCTGGTTCCAGTTCGGCGCCTTCTGCCCGGTCATGCGCCTCCACGGCAACCGCCAGCCGGGGCAGGATATTTTCGATCAGTACGGCGAAAAGCGGGAAGGCACAGGCGCGGACAACGAGGTCTGGAGCTTCGGGGACGAGGTCTATCCGATCCTTCTGAAATTCATCCATATCCGGGAGCTGATGCGGGACTATACCCGGAGCCTGATGCAGGAAGCCCACGAGAAGGGCTCTCCCGTGATCCGGGCGCTGTTTTACGAATTCCCTGACGATCCCGCCTGCTGGGATATCAAAGACGCCTATCTCTTCGGCCCCGACGTTCTGGTGGCCCCGGTCTGCTATGAGGGTGCGCGCGGCCGCAGCGTTTACCTGCCCGCCGGCGCCTCCTGGACCCATGCCGGGACCGGGGAAGTCTATGCGGGCGGACAGGCCTATGAGATCGACGCGCCGCTCGCCACGCTGCCCGTCTTCCTGCGCGACGGCAGACAGGAATGGCTGATCGGACAGATCTGATCGAGGACGCCGCCCGGTCCGGGTGAAAAGCGGACCGGGCGGTTTTCATTTTTAAAGAAAAATGTGTTTTGCGATCCTGAATTTTCCCAGAAAAATGTGCTTTTAAGACCCGGATTTTGTCAGAAAAATGTGTTTTTCATCTGAAATGCCCGCAAAACAAGGGAGCTTCTGTAACCCCTCCGCAGAAGCTCCCTCACTTTTCTCTTATGCACAGGCGAACAGCGGTTCAGACGCCCCGCAGGGAGCACCCGGCCGGAAAGCGCCGCCCGCCGCCTGGGTACATTCCATTTTCCCGGACCGTTAGAAAAGCGCTGGTCCTTGACGAAGCAAGTCCGTCAGGACGTAGCTGAGTCTAGGATCACTGCGCTTTTCTCCGAGCGCGAGCGTGTCCGGAAAAGGAATGCACCCAGGCGGCGGGCGGCGCTTTCCGGCTGGGCGCTCCCTGCGGGGCGTCTGAACCGTTGTTCGCCTGTGCCGCCTTTCCTTTACCGCAGGATCTCTTCGATCCGCTCCAGTTCTTCCTCACAGAACGCCGTGTTCTCCATCGCTTTCAGATTGTCGGTGATCTGGGACAGCCGGCTGGCCCCCATGATCAGCGTGGACACCGGCGCGATGCGGAAACACCAGGCCAGCGCCATCTGTGCCAGGCTCTGTCCCCGCTCCGCCGCAATCGCGTTGAGCCGCTTCGCTCTGGCAACCTTATCCGCCGTCACCTGATCCCGGTTTAAAAACACGCTTTTGCCCGCGGCCCTGGAGCCTTCCTTCACGCCGTCGAAATAACGGTCCGTGAGCAGTCCCTGCGCCAGGCACATGTAGGCCGCCGCGCCCACGCCGTGTTTTTCCAGAACGGAAAACAAACCGGCCTCCGGCCCCCGCTCAAACATGCTGTATCTCACCTGATGCACCAGGCAGTGGATTCCCTTCGCCTCCATGGCCGTCAGAACAGCCTCCGTCTGCGCAGGGCTATAGTTGGAGATGCCCACATACAGCGCTTTCCCCGCCCGCACGATCGTCTCCAGCGCCTCGATGGTTTCCTCCAGCGGCGTGTTCGGATCGGGCCTGTGATGATAGAACAGATCCACATAGTCCAGCCCCAGCCGTTTCAGGCTGTTGTCACAGGAAGCCACCAGATTCTTCTTGGATCCCCACTCCCCGTAAGGGCCGGGCCAGTGCCAGTAGCCCGCCTTGGTGGCGATGAAAAGCTCATCCCGATAAGGCGCCAGATCCGCTTTCAAAATCCGCCCGAAGCACTCCTCCGCGCTTCCCGGAGGCGGCCCGTAATTGTTCGCCAGGTCAAAATAGGTGATCCCGCTGTCGAAAGCGCCCAGCACCATTTCCCGGGCATTGGTATAAGAGGAATCCTCCCCGAAATTGTGCCACAGGCCCAGGGAAAGGAACGGCAGCATCACGCCGCTTTTCCCGCATCTCTGATAGCGCATGCCGTCATATCTCGTTTCGTCCGCCAGATACATGCTCTGCCTCCTTATCTGCGTCATGAAAAATCTGAAAAGCCTCCCGCGTCCGCTGAGCGTTTTTCCGCTGCTCCCGGCTTTTCTTCAGTATACACTCGCCGGGACCGGTCCGCAAGGACGGAATCCGCTTTTTCGGTTGGAAACGGTGGTTTTGTGGATGACTTTTTGCGGCATTTGAAGTAGAATAGAGAAAATATAAAATGTTTTTCCCTTTCGGGCGCAAAAGGAGACAGACTATGAAATACGAAAACAACTGCGTAAAGGATCTGCAGATCGCCTATATCGGCGGCGGGTCCAGGGGCTGGGCCTGGAACCTGATGACAGACCTGGCCATGGACGGCCAACTGTCCGGAACTGTGCGGCTCTACGACATCGACAAACAGGCCGCGGAAAACAACGTGATCATCGGCAATCGGGTTTCCGCCATGGAAAACGCCGTCGGGAAATGGACCTATACGGCGTCCGATTCCCTGAAGGAAGCGCTGACCGGCGCGGACTTCGTCGTGATCTCCATTCTGCCGGGCACCTTTGATGAAATGGCCTCGGACGTCCATCTTCCCGAGCGGCTGGGCGTGTACCAGTCCGTGGGCGACACGGCGGGCCCCGGCGGCATGATCCGCGCGCTGCGCACCATCCCCATGTTCGTGACCATCGCGCAGGCGATCCGGGACTATTCCCCCAGGGCCTGGGTCATCAACTACACCAATCCCATGTCCCTGTGCGTGAAGACCCTGTATCACATTTTCCCGCAGATCAAGGCCTTCGGCTGCTGCCATGAGGTGTTCGGCACTCAGAAATTCCTGCGGGACGTGTGCGAGGCGGAATGCGGCCTTTCCATTCCGGACTGGCACGACATCCACGTCAGCGTGACGGGGATCAACCATTTCACCTGGTTCTCCTCCGCATCCTATCAGGGACTGGATCTGTTCCCGGTCTATGAAAAATATATCGCGTCGCATTATGAATCCGGCTATGACCACCGGGACGATAACTGGATGAACTCCTTCTTCGAATGCGCGCATCGGGTCAAGATGAACCTGTTCCGGCGCTTCGGCTATATCGCTGCCGCCGGAGACCGGCATCTGGCGGAGTTCATGCCCTCCAACGAATACCTGAACGATCCGGAAACGGTGAAGCGCTGGAAATTCAGCCTCACGCCGGTGACCTGGCGAAAAGAGGATCTGCAGAAAAGGCTGGAGCGCAGCGCCCGCCTGGTGAAGGGCGGGGAAAATCTGGAGCTGAAGCCCAGCGGAGAGGAGGGCGTCCTGTTGATGAAGGCGCTGCTGGGTCTGGGCAGGCTGGTGAGCAATGTGAACATCCCCAACACCGCAGGGCAGATCCCCAACCTGCCCGCCGCGGCCGTGGTGGAGACCAACGCCCTGTTCGACCGGGACCACATCTATCCCATTGCCGCCGGGGATCTCCCGGAAAACATCCGGGCGCTGATCCTGCCCCATGTGGAAAACCATGAGCGGATCCTGAAAGCCGCCCTGCTCTGCGACGAAGAAATGGTCGTGGACGCTTTTCTGCACGATCCGCTGATCCTGGGCCAGAAGCCGGCGGAAGCGGACGTGCGCGCTCTGGTACACGATATGATCCGCAATACCGCGGCCTATCTCCCGGCAGGCTGGAAAAGCGGCAGATGATCCGTCCCACGGATGCTCAGCATTCCTCCTTCACCAGCGTCCGGATATTTGCCGTCGTGCAGTCCAGGCTCAGGCCGTCGTCCGTGTAGAGCTCATAAGTCCTGCCGTCTCCCAGCAGGGCCAGGTTCTCCACATCGTATTCCCGGGTGTTGGAGATCACCTTTCCCACCGGCAGCAGCTTGTTTTTCCGGATGAAGAAGACCGCCTCATCCAATTCCGCATGGACCGTCCGCCATCCGGCCGGGCACGGGCTGCAGCGGAATTCCCCATCATAGATCACCATGGTCATCTCCTCGGGGAGGAACACCTGCCGCTGCACCTCCCCTTCCCGGACGATGGGCGCGATCATCAGGCTGTCTCCCACCAGGAGCTGATCCTCGATCCCCTTCGCCTCCGGATAAAGAAACGCGACCGGCTTAATATACAGATCCGAAGTCAGCGCCGCTTTCATGTATTCCGAATAGATGTAGGGCAAAAGCCGATAGCGCAGCCGGATGATGGTCCGGAAGGCCGCCGGATCGCCGAACTGATAGGCCTCCTGGTTTTTGGTCCCTTTGCAGGAATGATTGCGCATCAGCGGCGTGAAGACGGAAAAGGCCAGCCATCGCAACAAAAGCTCCCGGCCGCAGTCTCCTATAAAGCCGCCGGTATCCGCGCCGGAATACAGAAAGCCGCACATATTCAGCGACGGCATGTGCCGCACGTTCAGCATCAGATGTTCCCATTTCGAGGTATTGTCCCCGGTCCAGACGCCGCCGTAACGCCCGGCGCCGATATAGCTGGATCTGGAGAACAGCAGATACCGGTGTCCCAGAAGCCGTTCCAGCCCTTCGCCGGAGGCCCGCGTCATCATGGCGCCGAAAAGGTTGTGCACGTCATAGTGCCGCACCCGCCGGCCGTCCGCATCATGGAAGAAGGACTGATAATTCCGGACCAGCTCCTGCTTCTTTTTCTCCTTCTGCCCTTTTTTGAACAGCAT
The DNA here is from genome assembly GCA_947627215.1 of uncultured Eisenbergiella sp. Classification (GTDB taxonomy): domain Bacteria; phylum Bacillota; class Clostridia; order Lachnospirales; family Lachnospiraceae; genus Gallintestinimicrobium. The sequence goes on along the minus strand of CANQVD010000008.1, from coordinate 19,239 downwards.
GTTTCCCAGAAGCTCCAGGAGCATTCCCAGCCGTTTCGTGCCTTTGTCATATTCGCTGTAAAAAATGGCGGGCTCATTCATATCGTTCCAGAACCCTTCGATCCCTTTTTCCGTATAAAACCGGTACTGGCGGCCGAACCACTCCCGAGCCTTCCGGTTGAGAAAATCGGGAAAATGCGTCATGCCGGGCCATACCGCCGCGCCGAAACAGCCGCCCTCTTTGTTGCGGCAGAAATACCCCTTCGCGACGCCCTCCTCATAGACCGCCTCGCCCGGCTCGACCTTGACACCGGCGTCCACGATGGGCACAAGATGAATGCCCCGCTCCTTCAACTCCCGGACCAGGCCTTCGATATCCGGAAACCGCTTCGGATCGAAGGAAAAATCCCGGTACTGATCCATATAGTCGATATCCATACAGATAAAATCCAGCGGCAGTCCGTTCTTTTCATGCAGATCGGCCACCTCCCGGAAATCCTGCTCCTTCATATAGCCGAACCGGCTCTGTCCGTAGCCAAAAGCCCACAGCGGCGGGAGATAGCACCGGCCCACGGCCCGCAGCAGATCCCGGCAGACGGCATAGGCCGAACCGTTTTCGATCTGATACAGGTTCAGATCCTTCGTATCGCAGACGACCCGGATCTCCCCGGAGCCCTGCCAGTCGATCTCGAACGTCACCCGCGCCGGTGTGTCGAAGAACACGCCGAAACACGCAGCCCCCTCCGCGATGAGAAAGTTGTGAGAGGCGTAAAGGGACGGATTGGAATCCTCATGTTCGGCCGTATCCGTATTGAAGGAAATATACCGGCCGCCCCGCTTGTTCACCTTTCCCATGGTCTCACCCAGTCCGTAGACGATATCCTCCGGTCCAAGCGGGCAGGAGAAGGAAATCGTATCCGCCCCTTCCTCCACCGCGAAATGTTCCACGCGTGCCGCTCTTTCCACCTTTGCGGTGATGGCGCCCGTATCCAGCGGATCGCCGTAAACGTACTTTGTGATCATTGAAAATTCCCCCTTGTTTTTCCCATCGGTTCGCGCCCCGCGAAACGACCGTCTCTTTCTGCGGACCGCTCGCTTCTTTCCGCGAACTGATTTTTCCCTGTCATTTTCCCGGTAAATCGGCTGCCTCCCGCCTGCCGGGGATGCAAAACAACCCATACCGGAGGAGCTGCCTGTTTCATTCCTATCATAACAAATCGCCGTTCAAATGGCTATTCCGAATTTTCTTTTTCATTTCATTTTTTGCTGGCACCTGTACTTTTTGCCTGTGCCTGTAAATTCGAAAACACTGCCGGTTCTGTGCCGGGACAGAGATTCCTGCCTGTATACATAATAAATTCCGCCCTGTAAGCATATAAATTATACTTGAAATTATTATAATTTTAAGTATAATAATTTCAAGAAGAACTCACATATCACGGAGGCAATGCCATGGAAAAATTTATCGACCGCGCATCAGAAATGAAAACGCTGCAAAACGAATACGAACGCAGCGGCAGCTCCCTTGTCATCCTGTATGGACGGCGCAGGATCGGCAAGACCACGCTGATCACGGAATTCATAAAAGAAAAAGAAGCCCTCTTTTTCCTCGCCAGCGAAGAATCTGAGATACAGAACCGGAACCTTTTCAAAGAGAAAGCGGCAGAATTTCTCCATAATGATCTGCTGAAAAATGCAGACGTCAAAAACTGGGATGTCATTTTTAAAACGATCGCAGACACGCCTTTTACAACTAAACCCGTGATCGTAATGGATGAATTCCAGTATATCGGAAAGGCAAACCCGGCCTTCCCTTCCGTTTTTCAGCGTATCTGGGAGGAATATCTGAAAAACAGGCAGATCATGGTCATCCTCTGCGGCTCCCTGATCTCCATGATGGAATCTCAGACGCTCGCCTACAGCAGCCCTTTATACGGAAGGCGCACTGCTCAAATCCGCTTAAAACAGATCCCGTTCCGCTATTATCGGGAATTTTTTCCCGGAAAAACACGCAGGGAACTCATTGAAATGTATGCCGTTACCGGCGGCGTTCCCAAATATATGGAATCATTCGCAGAATGCGGAGATATCTTCCAATCCATCCGCTCCTGCGTACTCAACCGCTCCGGATATCTATACGATGAACCGCATTTTTTGCTCCAACAGGAGATTTCGGAAGTAGGCAGTTACTTTTCCGTGCTCAGGGCGATCGCAGCCGGAAACAGTAAACTCTCCGCTATCTCAACCATATTGGAAGTAAAGGCCACCAGCCTGACCAAATATCTGAAGACGCTGATCGATCTGGATATTCTGGAGCGGGAAGTCCCGGCGACGGAGGATAACCCTGAAAAAAGCAAACGGGGGCTCTATAAGATCCGGGACAATTATATCCGCTTTTGGTTCGCTTTCGTCTATCCCAACATGAGTTTTCTGGAAAGCGGCAATGAAGAGATCGTAATGAATAAAATCCGCAAGAGCCTTGCCAGCGGCCATACCGCTTTTGTATATGAAGATATCTGCCGGGAACGGATGTGGGACCTGAATGCCGACGGCGCCTGGCCCTTTCACTTCGCCAGAATCGGGCGCTGGTGGGATAAAGAAAACGAGATAGACATTGCCGCCATAGATCCGGACGGGAAAAATATCATTCTGGGGGAATGCAAATATTGGCAGGACCCGGTCGGCATCCCTGTTCTCCGGGAACTGGAGCAAAAATCCATATCCGTTGGCTGGCAGAGAAACAACCGGCGAATCTGGTATGTCCTCTTCAGCGCAAGTGGGTTTACGGATGAATTAAAAGGGCTCGCCGCCCACAGAAGTGACCTGCTGCTCTGTGACGATTCAGGGAACTGATCCGAATTATGCCCGCTTCTGGCAGGAGCCATCAAAAACAGGCCGGAATGCCCTACATTGGGCAGTCCGGCCATAGTATTCAAAAAAGCAGTTCGATATCTCAAGCTGCCGTTATGTAATATTTTTATGTAGGAGTGCTGAACGGCTAACCACGCTGATATCGCGCATGATACTCTGCATTAATCTGTTCGATTTCTTTTTTCCCATCTATATAATCCTGATACATGTCAAAAGGATTCCCCCCGCCAAGCCAGCAGGAAGAACAGTTTTCACATCCCCCTCCGCAATCAAGTGACAGTCTGATAATCTGCTCCCGCTCTTCTCTTGTTGTATCCTTAATCAGTAAACTCATAAATAACCTCCTTCGAATAGCGCTCACTCCTATCACACGAATTCTTTTCCCGCTTCTCATTCTGTATCATATCCTTCCAAAAAGGTATGCCTCACCCCATTTTGCTTATAGGCCACCACCGTGTCCAGATTCACATTTTCCACACTCTTAAATATGTTTCCTTCCACAAATGGATTGCTCTGCTTTAACGTCCTGATCAGTTCTTTTATCTCTACCCGCTTGGAGCGGTTTTCCTCATTATTGCAAGTGCTGCAGGTATCGGTAAACTTGCAGGCACACTGTATAAAATGGAGCCCGTTGTAATCTCTCCACGCCTTGATATCCTCTTCCCTGACCAGATACAAAGGACGTATCAGTTCCATGCCCTCAAAGTTTGTACTGTGAAGCTTCGGCATCATTGTCTGTATCTGCGCGCCGTAAAGCATTCCCATGAGAATTGTTTCAATCACATCATCATAGTGATGTCCCAGCGCAATTTTATTGCATCCCAGCTCCTTTGCAAAATGATACAGATGCCCGCGCCTCATTCTGGCACATAAATAGCAGGGGGATTTTTCCACATGATATACCGAGTCAAAAATATCCGATTCAAAGACAGTGATCGGTATATTCAGATTCCGTGCATTTTCTTCGATCAACCTGCGGTTTGCTGCGCTGTATCCCGGGTCCATCACAAGGAACTTTACCGTAAAGTCAAATTTATTATGCAGCTTCAGTTCCTGAAAACATTTCGCCATAAGCATGGAATCTTTTCCCCCGGAAATACATACCGCTATCGCATCTCCCGGCTTTACCAGTTCATAAGTCGTAATCGCTTTTGTAAATTTGGACCAGATTGTTTTTTTGAATTTTTTACGCAGGCTCTGCTCTGCATCCCTTGACTTATCCTGTTTTTGCGCTTCCCTTATCCTGTCCATAAGCCACGCAATATATCCGCCGTCAAGGCTTTCCGCATCCAGTCCCTTTTCTCTTAAATTTTCCGCCACCTCATTGCTGACTATGCCCCTGCTGCAGCAGATAATCAGCTTTTTTGAAACATCTGTTTTTTCACTGCTTTCAATCTCCTCCGGCTTTATTACAACAGCTCCTTCTATCTCCCCATGCTCAATCTCTGTCTGACTGCGAATATCTATCATCTGATAGGTACTCGCATCCATCTTTTTCATCTCTTCCACCGAAATACCCATATCAACCCCGCCTCATTTCTTCACTGCACAGATCTTTTACCACTTCACCCGCAATGATCAATCCCGCCACAGACGGCACAAATGCCGCGCTGCCCGGAATATCCCTTCGTTCTGTACACTTATGTTTTGCTCCGGGTGGACAAATACAGTTTGTCCTGCAGCTAATAGACATATCCTCCAGCGGTCTTATCGGTTTTTCTTCGGAATATACAACCTTTAACTTCCTTACCCCTCGTTTTTTCAATTCCCTCCGCATGACTTTTGCCAATGGGCACATTTTTGTCTTATAGATGTCAGAAACCCTGAACTGACTGCCATCCAATTTGTTTCCGGCACCCATGCAACTGATAACAGGCACATTTTTCTCCTGCGCCTTCATGACAAGTTCAATTTTGGCAGTAACCGTGTCTACCGCATCAACAATATAATCATACTCATGAAAAGGGAATTCATCCGCGTTTTCGGGCAGGAAGAAACACTTATGTACGGTTACATGCGCATCCGGATTGATCTCAAGCATCCGGTCTTTCATCACTTCCGCCTTATATTTTCCTACGGTTTTTCGTGTGGCAATAATCTGCCGGTTCAGATTTGTCAGGCAGACCTTATCATCATCAATCAGATCAAATGCCCCGACTCCGCTTCGCACAAGCGCTTCACAGACATATCCCCCTACCCCTCCGATTCCAAAAACCGCGACCCTTGAACCGGATAATTTCTCCATCGCTTCTTTTCCAAGCAATAATTCCGTTCTTGAAAACTGCGTCAACATCTATGCTTCTCCATATCTTATTGCTGTTTCTTACATTGAAAACAGCGGATACTATACACCCGCATGTCATTCTTATTTCCTATTAAATTAATAGGTTTTATTATATATATGAGATCGCTTTTTGTCAATCAGTTTTTGGAATCTCTTCTCTCTTCAGGTATTTTAGACAAAAAAAAGAATCCACCTCAGCGCCCAACTGAAAATGTGGATTCATACTCAAAACAGTGCTGGTAGCCGGACTTGAACCGGCACGGTGTTGCCACCGAGGGATTTTAAGTCCCTTGCGTCTGCCTATTCCGCCATACCAGCGCATATAAAAAAACAGGACAGCAGAAAATACGTTTTTCAAATCTTTTGCTGTCATAATACGTCTTTTCCGCCGGAAGGAATCTCCCCACGAAAAAACGACCCAGACGGGACTCGAACCCGTGACCTCCGCCGTGACAGGGCGGCGCTCTAACCAACTGAGCCACTGGGCCAGAACTGCAAAATGGACCTTCGGGGACTCGAACCCAGGACCGACCGGTTATGAGCCGGTTGCTCTAACCAACTGAGCTAAAGGTCCGCAGCCCTTGCGGGCACCTGCTGCCGACTGGCATGCGATATCAGCATCAGCGGATACCGCGAATGACTCCGACGGGAATCGAACCCGTGTTACCGCCGTGAAAGGGCGATGTCTTAACCGCTTGACCACGGAGCCCTGTGGGACGCGGGAACGCCTCCCCCTCTTCTGCCGCCGACGTTATACAGACCGACAGTTTCGACGAAAATTATGGTAACATACCCGGCCGCTTTTGGCAAGAGAAAATTGCGCGTTTGCGGATAATTTCTCCACCTCACCCGCCGCTCAGTGCAGCCACTTCTCCAGCACCTCCAGCAGCTTGGCCACCTCCACCGGCTTGGCGATATGATCGTCCATCCCGGCCGCCCTGGCCTCCCGGATATCATCGGCAAAAGCATTGGCCGTCATGGCGATGATCGGGACATGGCGCGCCTGCCCATGCTCCAGGGCCCGAATATGCCGCGCCGCTTCATATCCGTTCATGACAGGCATCTGAATATCCATGAAGATCAGATCGTAATAATCCGGCGGATTCTTTTTTACCATGTCCACCGCGATCTGCCCGTCCTCTGCCTGTTCCACCTCAGCGTCGATGAAGGAAAGCAATTCTCCCGCGATCTCCCGGTTGAGCTCGTTATCCTCCACCAGCAGAATCCGCTTCCCGCTGTAGCTGCTCTGCTCCAGCTCCGCCGATTCCAGATTCTTCTCCTTTTCTCCCTGCGCCAGCACTGATTTCAGGGCATAAACCAGGCGGGAACGGAACAGCGGCTTTTCGATAAACGCCTGAATGCCGGCCTCTCTGGCCTCCGCTTCGATATCGCTCCAGTCATAGGCGGAAAGAATGATGATAGGCACATCGTCCCCGATGCGTTCCCGAATCTCCCGGGCTGTCTCCAGCCCGTCCTTGCCCGGCATCTTCCAGTCCAGAATCACAGCCGCAAAATCGCTGTGAGCCTCGTGGGCGTCTACGGTGCGCTGCACCGCCTCCTCCCCGCTCAGCACCCATTCGGCCTTCATGCCGATGTTCTCCAGAATATCACAGGTGGTGATGCAGGAATCCCGGTCGTCGTCCGCCGTCAGGACCCGCAGATCCTTCAGATCCTCCACATCCTCTTCCGCCGAATCCTGCAGCTTCAGATGCACCTGAATCGTGAAAACCGAGCCCACGCCGGGAGTGCTTTCCACCCGGATGTCCCCTTCCATCATGCGGACGATATTGCGGCTGATGGACATGCCCAGCCCTGTTCCTTCAATATTCTGGCTGACGGAATCCCTGGACCGGCTGAAGGGATCGAAGATCGTCCCGAGAAATTCCTCATCCATCCCGATGCCAGTATCTTCGCACACAAACTCATAACAGGCCATTCCGTGGATCAGGGACGCCCTCTCCCGGATGGAAAATGTGATGGTCCCGCCCTCCGGCGTGAATTTCACCGCATTCCCCAGAATGTTCACAAAAACCTGCCGCAGGCGCAGCGTATCTCCGATCACCTTTTCATGCTCGATATCGGAAATATGCACCTTCAGTTCCTGCCGCTTGCCGTTCACCTGCGCACGGATGATCGTCACCACGCTTTCCACCAGATCCGCCATGCCAAAGGGTTCTTCGGACAGCGTGACCTTGCCGCTCTCGATCTTGGACATATCCAACACATCGTTGATCAGCGCCAGCAGATGGCGGCTGGAGATCGTGATCTTGCTCAGGCAGTCCGTCAGCCGTTCCCGATCGTCCAGATGCATGGCTGCCACCGCCGTCATGCCCATAATGGCATTCATGGGCGTACGGATATCGTGGGACATCCTGGCCAGGAAATCCGACTTGGCATGATTGGCGGCCTCCGCCGCCTCCGAAGCGCTCTTTAAAGCATCACGGATCTCCATTTCCCTTTCTTTCAGGGCAGTGACATCCTGTATGGCAAACAGCACATCGGACGGCTTTCCGTTTTTGCGCTGCAGACAGAGAACGGACATGTTCTCCCAGCGCCGTCCATCCATATCGATCGGATATTCATACTGCAGATAGGGCACATCCTCCGTCAGGTTCTCCTCCACAAATTCCCGGGAAATCACCGTGCTCATCTGCCCGCCGTTTTCATCCTCCGAGACATACCGGGATGTCAGAAAATCAATCAGATCCGAATAAGAACCTCTCTCCGGCGCGCCGCTCTTTTTATTTTCCAGATACTCATAGGTATCCTTCTCAAAATCCACCAGGGCAAATCGGCTGAAAAGCTGTGTCACCACCTCCACGATGCGGGACAGCTCCTGCTTTTCGGAGACCAGATTTTTCCGCTCCATGCTGTTTTTGAGCACCAGATACAGGACATAGATCAGAAACACCGCCGCCAGCCGCATTTCCAGCAAAATACCCGCGGAATTGGCTCCGGCTGTCATCTCCTTTGTCAGCGCGGAAGGAAAATTCTGCACCAGCACCCAATCCCCGCCGCTCAGCGGCGCGACATAGGCGCTGCCGTCGCCGCTGGAGCCTTTGTAATTGAAGCTCACGGCATTTTCTCCCCGCAGGCCGCTCTCCAGCTTCTGCAGATCTTCCTCCGAAATCCTTCCCCCGTTTCGAAGCGCCTCCACCAGATTTTCCGGCCGGGAATTGTCCCCCACCGAAAGGATCACATTTCCGTTCTGCTCCAGCAGATAACAGCTCACCGGCACGCCGAAATAATCGGAAGAAAGGACACCGTTCACCGTGTTCTCGCGCAGGATCCCGCTGAGCACGCCGATGATCCGTTCCTCATAATAGAAAGGCGTATAAAAGATCAGCAGCGTCTCATTGGTGATCCGGGAATTGTAGATCACGCATTCCCCGCTTTCCCCTCTCATGCCCCGCTGAAAATAATCCCGGTCCGAAAGATCGGCTGTCCGGCCGTCCGCCGTCAGGTCCATCCCATCCTCGCTGATGAATTCCACATAGTCAAAGGAAGAACGTTCTGCCATATCCTGCAGCATCTCTGCATCCACCGAAGGTCTCGTCATTACAGAGCTGTAAAGATGCGCCATCATCTCCACATTGCTCCTGGAGATATCCAGCAGATCGTTGACCCGGTCCGCAGTCTGTATGGTGGCCGCCTCAATGAAGCTGTCATTCTGCTCCAGAATGCGGCGGCGATTATCCTTTATGAAGGACAGGAAAGAAAAAACTATGATTGCCAGCAGCGCACCGATAAAGGCGATCCGGAAAATCAGAAACAGTTTTTCCCTTTTTGCGTCCGTCTGCATTTCTTTTTTCATAAACAACTCTCCTGTCACAACCTGCCCCGCATGAGGCCTCCGGCGGATCCGATGCGCCTGACGGCGCAGATAAAACGGCCGCCATGCGTCTATTCTACCATCTTTCCGCCCTACTGTAAATAATCATTAGCTGTCATTTTTTCCTGCGGGGGAAAGAATTCCGACAGAGGCGCGCCGCGGCCGGAACATCTTGACACCCGCCGCACGATACATTAAAATCGTATCAAAAAATACAGGATAAATCCGTAACCGACATATACAAACGAGGAGGGGACCGCCGTGAGTTGGAACGAAAATTGCATCAATGCACTGACCCAGGCCGGCATGTTTGAGGACTCCGGCCACAGAACCCGTTTCAAGGAATTTCTGGACTGTTTTTCCGACAAACCGTTCTTCAACCGCGGCGTGTGCAAATGCATGTACATGTCCGCCTGGGATGAAGAGCATTTTCTGATCCTTCTGGAAACGCTGTCCCACATGCTTCTGGGCAGGGACACCGATACGGAGGACATGCGCATCCGCGGCGTTTCCTATGCGGACGAGCAGCCAGACGATGAAACCTATATCTACCGGCTCTCCGTTTCCTATCTGGACGGCACGCCGTTTCACATCGACGAAAATGTGCATCTGAGCCCGCGCACCGCCTATGTGATCCGCCAGGCCCGTGAGGCGGCCGCCATCATCGACGGAGTGGAAGCGGACTGACGGCCAAAACCGGCAGACCGCCGCTTTCCCGCTCATCCGTTCAGACAGAGGTATTGCATTGAACAGACAGTCAAATGACCCTGAGGCCATCGAGGTGCGCGGCGCCAGGGTACACAACCTGAAAAACATCGACATCGATATTCCGCTTCATAAAATCGTCGGCATCGCCGGCGTCTCCGGCTCCGGGAAATCCTCTCTGGCGCTGGGCGTCCTGTATGCGGAGGGATCCCGCCGCTATCTGGAGGCGCTTTCCACCTATACGAGGCGGCGGATGACGCAGGCTGCCAACGCCCAGGTGGATGAAGTGCGCTATATCCCCGCCGCGCTGGCGCTGCGTCAGCGGCCGGGCGTTCCCGGGATCCGCAGCACCTTCGGCACCTCCACCGAGCTGCTGAACAGCCTGCGGCTGATGTTCTCCCGGCTCTCCTGCCACCGCTGTCCCAACGGCCATTATCTGGCGCCTACGCTGGACGTGGCGGCGGAGCGGGAGATCTTCTGTCCGGAATGCGGCGCGAAGGTCCATGCGCCGGGCGCGGAGGAGCTGGCCTTCAACAGCCAGGGCGCCTGTCCTTCCTGCGGCGGAACAGGAGTGGTCCGCACAGTAGACCGGTCGACGCTGGTCCCGGACGAATCCCTCACCATTGATGAGGGCGCGGTAGCCCCCTGGAACTCGCTGATGTGGTCGCTGATGACCGATGTCTGCCGGGCCATGGGCGTACGCACCGATATCCCCTTCTCCCGGCTTTCGGAAAAAGAGCGGGATATCGTGTTCAACGGTCCCGCCGAGAAAAAGCATATTTTTTACCATCCCAAAAATTCCAACGACGCGGCGGAACTGGATTTCACCTACTTCAACGCCGTTTATACCGTGGAAAACGCCCTGTCCAAGGTCAAGGACGAAAAGGGCATGAAGCGGGTGGAAAAATTTCTGACGCAGGATGTCTGTCCGGACTGCGGCGGCACGAGGCTGTCCGAGGCCGCCCGGGCCCCCAGACTCCGCGGGATCTCGCTGGCGGACGCCTGTAAGATGACCCTGTCTGAGCTGATCGAATGGGTAAAGGGCGTTCCCGCCTCTCTCCCGGAGGAAATGCGCCCCATGGCGCAGAGCATCTGCGAGTCGTTCCTGAATACGGCCAAGCGGCTGGTGGATCTGGGGCTCTCCTATCTGACCCTGGACCGCGCCGCCTCCACGCTTTCCACCGGAGAACGGCAGCGCACCCAGCTTGCCCGGGCCGTGCGGAACCGCACCACGGGCGTCCTGTATGTGCTGGACGAGCCCTCCATCGGTCTGCATCCTTCCAATCTGGAAGGACTCACCGGCGTCATGGACGATCTGGCGGCGGACGGGAATTCCGTCATCCTCGTGGATCACGATACCAACGTGCTGTCCCATGCCGACTGGCTCATCGAGCTGGGGCCGGAGGCGGGCGCAAAGGGCGGCCGGGTGATCGCCCAGGGCACCGTCGGCGAGCTGATGAAGGATCCCGCGTCCCGGATCGGCCCTTTTCTGGTCCCCGGGACCCAGACCAGGCTGCGGGACCGGGCGGATCGGGGATCGCTGTTCGGATCCGGCAGCATCACCATGTCCATGGACGCCATTCATACGGTCCGGCCCCTCACCGTCTCCTTTCCCAAAGGGCGGCTGTCGGTGGTCACCGGCGTATCCGGCTCCGGCAAGACGACCATGATCCTGGAGAGCCTGGTCCCCGCGCTGAACGCGGCCGCATCCGGTCAGCCGCTTCCCGCCCATGTCCGCGCGCTGAACGCCCCGGGCATCCGGCAGGTGAAGCTCATCGACGCCACGCCCATCGGCATCAACGTCCGCTCCACCGTCGCCACCTATGCCGACGTTCACGATGAGCTGCGCAAGATCTATGCCCGGACCAGAGCCGCGAAGGAGGGTGGCTTCAAAGCCGGAGATTTTTCCTATAATACGGGCTCTCTGCGCTGCCCCACCTGCGACGGGACCGGAAGCATCAGTCTGGATGTGCAGTTTCTCCCCGATGTGGATATTCCCTGTCCGGACTGCGGCGGCTCCCGCTACAGCCGGACGGCCTATGAGCTGTTCCGTGAAAAGAAAGATGGGACCCGTCTGTCCCTGCCCGCGCTGATGGCGCTGAGCGTGGATGAGGCGCTCGACGTCTGCAGCGATCTGAAGGCCGTGCACAGCCGCCTTTCCGTCCTGCATGACGTGGGGCTGGGCTATCTGACCCTGGGCGAACAGACGCCGGGCCTCTCCGGCGGAGAAGCCCAGCGTCTGAAGCTGGCCGGCGAAATGGGGAAAGGCCAGAGCGACACCCTTTTTGTTTTTGACGAGCCCACCATCGGCCTGCATCCGCTGGACGTGAAATCCCTGATGTCCGTCTTCCAGACTCTAATCGACCGGGGCGCCACCGTCATCATCATCGAACACGATCTGGATGTGATCCGAAATGCCGACTACGTGGTGGACATGGGGCCGGGCGGCGGTCTGAACGGCGGCCGGATCGTCGCTGCCGGCACGCCGGAGGAAATACGGCAGAATGCGGAGAGTGTGACGGGACGTTATCTCTGACAGCGAAACGCGGACGGCACCGAATCCGGACCGCCCGCGTTGTTTATTTTTCGTCTTCCTTCATATTTCCGCGTACCGGACCAGCTCCGGCGCTTTCAGAATGCCCATCCGTTTCAACTGATATTCATACGCATAGGCATCCCCGGCCGTCCGCCAGGCATTGGGGCCGCCCCACATCATCTTCTCATCACAGCAATGCACCATTCCGAAGGCATTCGCCCGGTTCCCGTAGGAGAGAATGCGGATCTCATGCTCTCCCTCCTCCAGCTCTCCCAAGTCCGCTTCGTAAGGAGCCAGCATCACCGGACCGCAGTCTCTGCCGTCTGCCCATACCCGCAGGAGCGGGCTCCTGAATTTGGTGACGCGAAGGCCATAGTGTCCCGCCTCCGTGCGCACGCTGCATCTGTATTCCATGTTTCCGGCATAAAACGGAAAGCCCTGCCAGGTATAATCTCCGAAATACAACCTGTCCGGCATGGGCGTCAGCACACCGCTGTCACCTGTTGCTCTTACGCCGAAGCTTCCCAACAGATAACACCATTCCAGATCCGTTTTTTCTCCATAGGGGATCCGCAGCAGGATCTCTGCGGTCCCCGCCTGCAGCGGCGGGAGTCCGATCCTCCGGATGGCTTCATCCACGAAATATCCCTGATCTCTGACCGCAACAGGCGTTCCGTTCACAAGGATCTCCCAGCCTTCCCTGATCTCCAGCGCCAACTGCGCATCCGCCACATCGGTCTGCGCTTCCACCTCAAATTTCAGCTCCGCCAGATGCTCCGGCCTTTTCTTTTCGATGGTCCAGGGCTGGGCCACCGCATCCATCCGCCTGGGATATCCCAGCGCATCCCGGATCGCATCATCCAGCCGCAGGATCTCTTCCCGTTCCTGCCACGCGCCGCCGTCCAGACGCCAGCAGGCCATGTCCAACAGCATCACATTGGGCTCCGACAGGGCGAAAGAGGAAGGCTGTTCCAGATTCCGTTTCTCCAGGACGGTTCTGCCGGGGAAAATCCGCCCGGCGCCGCAGGACGGCGCTCCTTCCTTCGAGGTCCCGCCGCACGCAGGCCGCACAGCGGCGTCCGCGCCGCTCTCCAAAGGCCGCTCCGTTTCCCCCGGCGCACAGAGCCGCAGCAAAAAGCTGTCATGCTCCCAGGCAGTCAGACGGATCACCGTCTTCCCTCCCTCATGACTCCATGCGGCCTCCGAAATGCGTCCGGTCAGCGTGTCATACAGAAATGCCCGATACGCTCCCGGCAGGCAGATCTCCAGCTCCTCCGCATGCTCCACATCCGGATTCTTCTGCGCCCTTCCGTTGGCCACGAACAGCCAGAGCTCCTCCTCCCGCTTCCGCAGCTGATAGAGCCAGCTTCTGGCCTCTTCTCCGTCCCGATCACAGATACGCACCGTCCGGAACGCCTCCAGCGCGCCGCGCAGAGCGCTGCGTTCAAAGGGAATGCGGGTGCAGAACGCGCCGAGCTTCTCCGCCTCCGGATCCGGTTCCCCATCCAGGCGGGAAGGAAGCCCGCCCATCAGCACCACGCGTCCGCCCCTCGCGGCGAATTTCCGCAGTGCCTCCAGCGTCGTTTTTCTGAGGGTCTCGCAGCCGGGCACCAGGATCACGTCATATCGCATCTGCCCCACCTGCAGGACAGGTCCTCCGCATTCCCGGTACTGTTCCGGAAGCAGAGATTCCGCGATGAAATCGAAATCCAGGTGTTCAAACAGCAGCCATTCCGTCAGATGGGCGAAATGCTCCTCCAGCTCCTGACAGATGACCTCATTCTGCGCCTTCGGCCCATAATGCAGCCAATAACTTTCGATGGGGTGGATCACCCCGATCCTCACCACCGGCTCTCCGCCCATCAGCACCGTGTTCAGGCGGGCATAATGATCCTCCAGCAGATGATACTCCCGATACCAGGGCGACTGATAAAAAATGGAAGCCGGATAATCCCGCTTGGCCTCTCCGGCCATGCTCATCCAAGCCAGATGCGGCACGCGCCTGGTCACGCCCAGCGCTGCCTGCCAGTCTCCCTGCAGCTTATGCCTCCTGAAATCGAAATCCCAGTTCGTCACACCGTACAGCTCGCTCAGGACGCCCTCCCTTCCGTACTGATGCGCCGCGCTCTGAGCCTGCTTGGCCGTCGTGTATTCCCGCAGATCGCAGAGCATGTCGATGCCCGGCATCTGAAAGCTCCGATAGGAACGCATGGCCTCTCCCAGCGCCGAAGTCTGGCTCTCCAGCGTGGGCTCGGACATCATATGGCCTGTCAGCCAGATCCCGTGTTCCCGACACCAGTTCCCCAGCGTATCCGCGAAGGAAGCGGCGAACTGCTCCGCCAGCAGCTCATGATAGCGGTAGCGCACACCGTGTCCGGCATCCCCCGGCATTTCCCAGAGCACCTCCGGCAGGCGCGCAAAAAAGCTTTCCCCGTATTTTTCCCGATACCGGTCTTCAAAGCTTTCCGTATAGGGCAGGATGATGTCCGTCCTCTCGCCCGCCCGGCCGGCCTGTGTCTTGTGCGGAAACTGCGGCTCGTCCGTGAAGATGGACGGCACGCATCCGCCGAAATCCTCTTTCAGAAGCGTGAAGTATTTTTCATGTGTCTGCCGGATGAATTCCCGGATCGCCTCCGGATTCAGCGTGTCCACATAGGTCTGATTATTGTACCAGGGGCTTTCCTCCGCCAGCTCCAGATACACATACCAGCAGTCCTCCGGCAGCTTCCCGTGAATGTCCAGCCTTTCATAGCTGTCCAGCAGGCCGTCCTTCCAGAAAAGCCGGTAAGCGGCCACAAGCGTTCCTCCGCTGTGGGCCTTCGCGCGGGCGGAAGAGATATAATCGGCCTCCTGCGCCTCCCGCTTTTCATCCGGGATCGGCGTCACCGCCAGATACCTGCTGCGGTAAGCGGGATTTTTCGTCACCTTCCCGCCCGCCGCGCCGGAGGGCCAGCGATCCTCATCGTACAGGTAGGCATACATGCCGTTCCGCTTTGCCTCCTGCACGCAGAACTCCACCATGGAAAGAAATTCCTCTTCCATATAAGGCGTATCCAGGCCGGTCCGGCTGTGCATATGGAAGCCGCCCATACCCATTTCCCGAAAATAGCCGATCTGCCGTTTCAGCCGGTCCCGGTCCAGCTTCGTATTCCACGCCCAGAACGGCGCGCCCCGGTAATAGCTGCCCGGATTCTGAAAAAGCTCGTCAAACGGGTCTTTCTGCTTTTTTTCATTTTCCATTTTCATACCCTCATCTCCCGCCGGTCAGAATCCTCTGAATGCGCATTTCCATCTCTCCCGCAACATCCGGAAATTCCGATGCCACATTGATCCGCTGACCGATGTCATAGTCCATATTGTATAGCTGCGGCTCCATGGACAGCCCTGTTTCGATCTCCACGTCCTTCATGAACGGCACCCCTTCAGACGGAGAAAGATAGGCCCAGTTGCCGCACCGCAGCAGCCTGCCGCAGGACACATCCTCCATCATCAGCTCCTCCCTTCCCGCGGGATCCTCCCCGATCAGGGCAGCGTACAGATCCTGACTGTCCGCCGCGCCGCCCTCCTCCGGTTCTGTTCCCAGCATATGCGCAAAGGAAGCGAACAGATCCACCTGGCCGATCAGCGCATCGGAAACGCCCCGGTGCACGAGATCCGGACAACTGACGATAAAAGGGATCCGAGTGCCGCCGTCGAACTTGCTGTACTTGCCGCCCCGCAGCGGACCCGCCATACGATGCGTGCCGTTCAGTTCTTTCGCTCTGTCCACATAGCCGTCGTCCAGCACCGGCCCGTTATCGCTGGAAAAGATCACCATCGTATGGTCCAACAGGTTCCGTTTCTCCAGCTCCTCCAGAAGCCGTCCCACACACCAGTCCATTTCCGCGATCACATCCCCTCTGGGGCCCAAGCCGGTGATCCCCCGGAAACGCGGCGCAGGCACGCGGGGCACATGGGGCTGGTGCAGCGCATAATAGAGGAAGAACGGACGGCCGTCCCGCTGGCTGTCCCCGATAAATCGGAGCGCCCTGTCCAGAAAGGTATCCGCCAGCTCCTCATCCTTCCAGACCGCCCTTTTTCCGCCGCGCATATAGCCGATCCTGCCGATCCCTCCCACAATGCTCATATCGTGTCCGTGGGAGGACTTCACCGTCAAAAGCTCCGGATTTTTGTGATAGGTGGGAATGCCGTCAAAGGGGCATTCCGCCTCATAGGACACCTCGATGGGGTCCTTCGGATCCAGGTTGACCACCCGCCGTCCCTCCACATAGACGCAGGGCACCCGGTCCGCTGTGGCCGGAAAGATAAAGGATTCCTCAAATCCCAGATCGACGGGCGTCAGATCGATGTCCTGATTCCAGTCGATGGGCCGGCTCCCGCCGCCGAGCCCCAGATGCCATTTCCCCACGATCCCGGTCCGATACCCGGCGCGCCGGAAAAGCTTCGGCACCGTGTCCAATGCCGGATCGATGATGCAGCCGGCATCCCCAGGCAGGATATGGGCCTCGCTGTTCCGAAACGGATACCGCCCCGTCAGGATGCTGTAGCGCGAAGGCGTACAGACGGCGGAGGCCGCATAGGCGTTGGTGAACTTCAGGCCGTTCCGGCACAGCCGGTCAAGATTCGGCGTATTGATCTCGTGGCTGCCGTAGCAGCCCAGATCGCCGTATCCGAGATCGTCCGCGTACAGAATAACGACATTGCAGTGATTCGTCTGACTCATGATTCCCCTATTGTTCTCCCCTTTTCCGGATCTTCGCCGCCTTCTGCTGCCCGGAAACACGGTCCTTCTCAGTCCCGGTCCACATCGTATTCCAGGATATCGCCCGTTACGGCGTCGACGGTATAGCTGTACTCGATCCTCCCGTAATAAAATTCGATCTCGTATTCCATTCTCCCGTCGTCATAATCCAGCTCCGTCTTGACGAAGCGCACATCATCCGCGCCGAGCTGTGCATGCGCCAGCGCGATCTCCTTCGCCCGGTCGAGGCCGATCTCACCACCCGCGCCATTCGCGCTGCCCGCGCCGGCCGTCCCGACTGCACCATTCGTACCGGCCGCATTTCCGTTTGCCGCGGTTCCGGTCTGCGCGCGGAACGCTTCGACGCTTTTCTCTTTGACAGTGCCGTCAGATACGCCGATCTCATAATCATACTCCGTGTCAGCCGTATAAAACTCGATGTCATAGACCTGCATGCCGTTGTCGTAATCCGTCTTTTCCTTTTTAAAGGTAACATCCGCCGCGGTCAGACCCGCATCCGCCAGCGCGGCGGCCTTCGCCTCCTCCAGAGATACTCCCTGCGCAGAAGCCGTCCGGCCCGCATCCGCCGCCGTTTCCGGCACATCAGAAACGTTCCCCGTCTGCCCGACAGATTCCGTCTGCGAAGCCGTTTCCGCCTGTACGGACGTATCCGCCTGCGCGGCCGTTTCCGATGCAGCGGACACAGGCCCCTGCTGGACGGCAGGCCCCGACGCAGCGGACACAGATTCCTGCTGCGCGTTGGATTCCCCCGACACATCCTGCGCGGCAAAACCGCCGTCTATGTCTCTGGAAATGATGTCCCCGTCCCTGGCCTGAATCTGGTATTCATATTCCGCGCCGTCATTGTAAAAATCCACCTCGTACAAAAACCGTCCGTCGTCGAATTCCAGCCGGGCGCGCAGGGCCGACGCATCCGCTTCGTCCAGGCCCGCGTCCGCCAGCGCGACGGCCTTTGCCTCCGCTTTGCTGATCAGGCCGTTTCCCAGCAGCATCACGCCCGCCGCGGCGATCAGGACAACGGCGACGATGCACAGCGTCGAGATGACCGCCCGTTTCGGCGTGCTGAATAACTTTTTCATACGTTCTCTTTCCTCCTTTTACCCGAAATACGCGGCGATCTCCGCCATCCGCCCGCTCTGCTTCACATGGAAGGGGCACCGTCTGTCACAGTGTCCGCAGGCGATGCAGCAGGAAGCGTTCTTCTCCAGCGTCCGGTAATGCTCCGTTGCCAGCACATCGCCCGCCCTGGCCAGGTCATAATATTTGTTGATGAGCCCCACGTCCAGCCCCGCCGGACAGGGCCTGCAGTGATTGCAGTAAACGCATTTCCCGGCCGCCTCCGCCGGCGTGAAGGTTCCCAGGACCGAATAGTCCAGCGCTTCCTCCGGCTGGTCGTAATAGGCCAGAAGACGCTCCACATCCTGCCGGTCCCGGATGCCCGGAAGCACCGTGAGCACGCCGGGCTTATCCAGCGCGTAACGAATGCACTGATAAATGCTCAGTTTCTTCCCGAAGGGCGACGTTTTCGCGTTCAGAAGCTGTCCGCCGGAAAAGGGTTTCATCACGGAAATGCCCACGCCGTCCCGTTCGCAGCGGCGGTACACCTCCGCCCGCTCATCCACCGTGCCCCTGGCATATTCGCCGACACGGTAATCATATGCCGGATTGACGGAAAACATCAGCATATCCGCCAGACCCGCATCCAGGATCGTCCGGATCACGGAAGGGGTATGGGAGGAAACTCCGATATGCCGCACCACACCGGCCTTCTGCAGTCCCAGCAGATGATCCAGAACGCCGTTTTCCTGATAGGCTTTCCAGTCCTCTTCTTCATCCTGGCAGTGGATAAAGCCGTAGTCGATGTGATCGGTATGCAGATTTTTCAGTTGCCAGTCCACCGAGCGCTTCACCTTCTCCAGTTCCAGCGTCCAGCCGTAGGTCCCGTCCGTATAGTCCGCCCCGAAGTGGATCTGATAATACACCTGACCGCGCAGATCCCGCAGCGCTTCCCCGAAGATGGGAAAGGCCCTGCCGTCCCCCGCCGCCAGATCGAAATAGTTGATGCCGTGCTCCGCGGCATAACGTACCGCCTCCACCGCAGTCTTATGCGGGCTTTCCGGCAGATAGGCAGTTCCCGCGCCGATCTCGCTGATCCAGTCCCCGGTGCGCCGATTGATCCGATATCTCATGTTTTTTCCTCCTACTACAATGTATTTATGGTTAATACCCCTTACAGCCAGTAAGGAATTACCCATCTTGTTGCTTAAGCT
>CANQVD010000007.1 GCA_947627215.1 uncultured Eisenbergiella sp. | reverse complement strand
CAGTCGGCCTGGTACACCGATCTGATGATGGGCAACTTCTTCCGGGTCACATGCCCCTATCTCTTTGAACTGGACACGGTGGCCTACTTTCCCCTGATTCGCGGCCGCCACTCCTTTGATGCGCTGGCCCGTATCCGGGACACCACCCAGCTCCTGTTGGACGTATGCTCCGCCGGGAAGTACGTCTTCCTCCATCCTCTCAAGGTGTGGAACCGGTATTCGGACCGGATGTTCCTGCCCCACTGCTTCGACACCCGGACCGGCGCGTTCTCCACCGTCCAGGACGGGGTGGGCACCAGCCGGTACTATCAGGTCCTCCAGCGGATGGAGGCGGCGAATCAGGACCAGAACTACGACAGCTACGACCGGTTTTTCAGCGCTGCCCGCATGGAGTACGCCCATCATGGGAACCTGAACGCCGGGATCGAGGGCCAGCTCATCACCAGCATGATGACCAGGGACGATCACCTGCGGGAGCTGGTGCACCGCTATTTCCGCCCGGGGGATTACTTCGCCCTCCGGGACCGGATGATCGGCAGCGGGGCGATCGGCGGCAAGTCCTGCGGGATGCTGCTGGCCCGGAAGATCGCCGAGACCGAGCTGTCCGCGGATATGGAGGCCCACAGCGAGCCCCACGATTCCTGGTACATCGGCTCCGACGTGTACTACACCTATATTGTGTCCAATGACTGCTGGCGGCTGCGCATCCGCCAGCGCACTGGAGCGGAGTATTTCACTGCGGCGGAGGAATTGAAACAGCATCTGCTCACCGGCGTGTTCCCGGCCAAGATCCGGGAGCAGTTCCTGACCATGCTGGAATACTTCGGCCAGAGCCCCATCATCGTACGCTCTTCCAGCTTCTTAGAGGACGGCTTCCACAACGCCTTCGCCGGGAAGTACGAGTCGGTGTTCTGTGTCAATCAGGGCGGCCCCCAGGAGAGGCTGGAAGCCTTCGAGCAGGCGGTGCGTCAGGTGTACGCCAGCACCATGGACGTATCCGCCCTGGAATACCGCCGTCTGCGGGGGCTGGAGGATAAAGACGAGCAGATGGCCATTCTGGTCCAGCGGGTGTCCGGCTCCTGGTACGGGCAGTACTTCATGCCCGACGTGGCGGGCGTGGGATACAGTTACAGCGCCTACAAGTGGCATCGGGACATAGATCCGGCGGCGGGAATGCTGCGGCTGGTGATGGGCCTGGGCACCCGGGCGGTGAACCGCACCCGGGAGGACTACCCCCGGCTGGCCAATCTGGATCGGCCGGCGGCCACCATCTACACTACCTATGCCCAGAAGCACCGGTTCTCCCAGCACTGGGTGGACGCTCTGGATCGGGATACCAATCAGATCCGGGAGCTACCGGTGGATCTGCTGCTGCCCGACCTGCCCCGGTGGTATCTCAATCAGGTGATGGAGCATGACCGGGAAGCGGAGGATCTGCTGCGTCAGCGGGGTTCTAACGCGGACGTGTGGTTTGTCAGTTGCCAGCGGCTGCTGGAAAAGAGAGCCTTCACCGATATGATGCACCGCCTGCTGAAAACCCTGGAGCGGGTCTATGAAAGCCCGGTGGACATCGAGTACGCCGTGAACCTGGGCAGGGATGGGGACTTCGTGGTCAACCTGCTCCAGTGCCGCCCTCTCTATCTGGGCCGGAAGGGGGAACAGGTAGACATCGATCATCTGCGCTTCCGGGAGACCCTGTTCGACCTGGTGGATTCCTCCATGGGTCCCTCGGGGGTGCGGGACATCGACGCCGTAGTGCTGGTGGACCCGGAGATGTACTACCGCTACCCCTACGCCCGGAAGTACGACGCGGCGACTGCCGTGGGCCGGGTAAACCACTACTTTAAAGAGAAGGGAAAAAAGGTGCTGCTTCTCACGCCAGGACGAATCGGGACCTCCTCTCCGGAGCTGGGGGTGCCGGTGAGTTTTGCGGAGATCGTAGGCTGCACCGCCGTGTGCGAGGTGTCCGACGCCCGGGCGGGCTACCAGCCCGAGCTAAGCTATGGCAGTCATATATTCCAGGACCTGGTGGAGGCCGAGATCCTGTACGGCGCGGTGTGGAACAATGAAAAGACGCTGGTCTACCGGCCGGAGGCGCTGAACGGCCTGCCGGATCTGTTCCCGGAGATCTGCCCCGACGCCCCGGCGCTCGCTGGGATGATCCGGGTTTCGGAGACCCCGGGGCTGCGGCTGTGGCAGGACGCGGTGTCCGGCCGGGCGGTGTGCGGCTGGGAGTGAGAAACATTAAAGATGCATAGCGGTTTGCACCCATTTGCAAAGCTGGAAACGTGCGCCGCCGGGCGCACCCAAAAAGCTGGGGCCGGAAACCCGTCGATCGGTTTCCGGCCCCCGCAATGCCCTTTAGTCAGTTCTTATGTCATTCAATGGTGGAACAGCCGGATCCCCGTGAACACCATGACCATCCCGTACTTGTCGCAGCACTCGATCACCGCATCGTCCCGCACCGAGCCGCCGGGCTGGGCGACATAGGCTACGCCGCTCTTGTGCGCCCGCTCGATATTGTCGGAGAACGGGAAAAAGGCGTCTGAGCCCAGCGTGACGCCCGCCAGCTTATCCAGCCAGGCGCGCTTCTCTTCCCGGGTGAAGACCGGGGGCTTCACCTTGAAGCGGGTCTGCCACACGCCCTCGGCCAGCACATCCTCATACTCGTCCCCCATGTAGACGTCGATGGCGTTGTCCCGGTCCGCCCGGCCCAGGCCGTCCACGAAGGAAAGCCCCAGCACCTGCGGCGACTGGCGCAGCCACCAGTTGTCCGCCTTCTGACCAGCCAGACGGGTGCAGTGGATGCGGGACTGCTGCCCCGCGCCGATCCCAATGGCCTGGCCGTCCTTCACATAGCAGACGGAATTGGACTGCGTATATTTCAGCGTGATCAGCGCAATCTTCATATCGATGCGCGCGCCCTCCGGGATCTCCTTCTTTTTCGTCACGAAACGGGACAGCAGCTCCCCGTCGATGTCCAGCTCGTTCCGGCCCTGCTCGAAGGTGATGCCGAACACCTGCTTTCTCTCGATCGGATCGGGCCGGTAGGCGGGATCGATCTGAATGACGTTATAAGCGCCCTTTTTCTTGGCCTTCAGCATCTCCAGCGCCTCCGGCGTATAGCCCGGCGCGATCACGCCGTCGGACACCTCGCGCTTGATCAGCCTCGCCGTATCCGCGTCGCACACATCGGAGAGGGCGATGAAATCGCCGAAGGAGGACATGCGGTCCGCGCCCCGGGCTCTGGCATAGGCGCAGGCCAGCGGGGAAAGCTCCCCCAGATCGTCCACCCAGTAGATCTTCGCCAGCGTCTCCGTCAGCGGCAGGCCTACGGCCGCCCCGGCGGGTGAAACATGCTTGAAGGATGCGGCCGCCGGAAGCCCGGTGGCCTTTTTCAGCTCGGACACCAACTGCCAGCCGTTGAACGCGTCCAGAAAATTGATATAGCCCGGTTTTCCGTTCAGCACGGTGACCGGCAGATCGCCGCCGTCCTCCATGAAGATTCGGGACGGCTTCTGGTTGGGGTTGCATCCGTATTTCAGTTGAATCTCGTTCATCGTCGTCTTTCCTTTCCAAAACCGCATGCCTCATGTCGGAACTGTCCCCGGACCGACAGGGCCGCATCGCCGGAAACATTTTTATCGGAGAAAGAACTCACCGGTTTTTATTGACGATCCTGGTCTCATACGCGCCGCTTTCGATATCGATATAGCGCACGAACAGGGAGACCCTGTTTTCTCCGTTGAGGCTGTCCCACAGCGTCCGGGTGAACGCGTCAATATCGCCGTCGATGCCTACCCGCTCGGGTTCTCCCTCAAAGCTGGGCAGCGGGCTCCCGTCCCCCATATAGGTGTGGAGGAACCGGCCCTCCCCCGCTTTCGGGTTATCATAAGTGTACGTAAACCGGCAGCAGCAGGACGGATCCCCGCCGTCGCTCTTTAAGATCGACATGGCATAGGAAAAGGCGCCGTCCTTTCTCTCCAGAAGCCCGGAAATGCGGGGCGTGAAATTGGGACCGTCCGGCTCGAATTCCCGGGTCCGCAGGCTCTGTTCAAAGGTGAGCCCCGCTGAAAGCCCCTCATACACCGTGTCGGTCTGGTCGCCGTTGGTGACGATGGTGACATCTCCCAGCACGCGTACCGGCGCGTAAATGATCAGGCTGGGATCCTCCAGCCTGGAAGGATCAAAGGCCTGGGTGCGGATGCCCTCCCCTTCCTCCACGAAGATGCGGTTGCGGGAATTGCCGCTCCTGCCCATGATGAAGTATGCCGTCACCGCGCTTCTGCCGTCCGCCGAACGGCCGATGACGATGCCGCGGCCCGGATAAGCGTTTCTCCGCAGTTCTTCCGCAAGCGATTTTTTCTGCATATGCTCAGTCTCCCGTGCTGTAGTTGGGCGCTTCCTTGGTGATCTGGATATCGTGGGGATGGCTCTCCCGCAGGGCAGCCGCGGAGATCTTCATGAATCTGCCGTTCTCCTGCAGCTCCTTCACCGTCCTGGCGCCGCAGTAGCCCATGCCGGAACGGACGCCGCCCATGAGCTGGAACACCGTATCCTCCACCAGGCCCTTGTAGGCCACGCGGCCCTCCACGCCCTCCGGCACCAGCTTCTTGGCGTCGGTCTGGAAATAGCGGTCCTTGCTGCCGTTCTCCATGGCCGCAATGGAACCCATGCCGCGGTATACCTTATATTTACGGCCCTGATACAGTTCGAAATCGCCGGGGCTCTCGTCACAGCCCGCGAACATGGAACCCATCATGCAGACGCTGCCGCCTGCAGCGATGGCCTTGGTGATCTCACCGGAATATTTGATGCCGCCGTCCGCGATGATCGGAATGCCGTATTCCTTTGCCGCTTCGTAGCAGTTCATAATGGCCGTGATCTGCGGCACGCCGATGCCCGCCACGATGCGGGTGGTACAGATGGAGCCGGGCCCGATGCCCACCTTCACCGCGTCCGCGCCCGCCTCGATCAGCGCCCTGGTGGCCTCTCCGGTGGCCACATTGCCCGCGATCACCTGCAGGTCCGGGTAAGCCTCCTTGATCATCCGCAGACAGCGGATGACATTTTCGGAATGGCCGTGGGCGGAATCCAGCACCACCACATCCACCTTCGCCTCCACCAGCGCCGCCACGCGCTCCAGCACGTTGGCCGTGATGCCCACGCCCGCGCCGCACAGAAGCCGACCCTGGGAATCCTTGGCGGACAGCGGATATTTGATGGTCTTTTCAATGTCCTTGATCGTGATGAGGCCTTTCAGGTTGAAATCGTCGTCCACGATGGGAAGCTTCTCCTTGCGCGCGCTGGCCAGGATCTTCTTGGCCTCCTCCAGGGTGATACCCTCTTTGGCCGTGATCAGCCCCTCGCTGGTCATGGACTCTTTGATCTTTTTGGAAAAATCGGTTTCGAACTTCAGATCGCGGTTGGTGATGATTCCCACCAGCTTCCTGCCCTCCGTAATGGGCACGCCGGATATGCGGAACTTCGCCATCAGCTCATTGGCATCCGCCAGAGTATGCTCCGGGGATAAAGAAAAAGGATCTGTGATAACGCCGTTTTCAGAGCGCTTAACCTTGTCCACCTCATCGGCCTGTGCCTCGATGGACATATTCTTGTGGATGATGCCGATACCGCCCTGTCTGGCCATGGCGATCGCCATTCGATGCTCCGTCACGGTATCCATACCGGCACTCATCAGCGGAATGTTCAGCCTGATCTTCTTCGTCAGCCAGGTCGTCACGTCGACCTGGTTCGGAATTACCTGAGAATATGCCGGCACCAGCAGCACATCGTCAAAGGTGATTCCTTCGCCAATAATCTGACCCATCTCTTCTCCTCCTGTCGTACTTGTGCGTATCCTGCTGCATAGATCCGGGCCCGAAGCCCTGGGCCCCGCCGTCCGCCGGGAGACCAGATCCCTTCCCCCGTCGGCGCTCATTATAACAAAGAAACACGCCGGGCGTGTTTCTTTCAGATGAATAGTATGAGTGTAGCAGACTTGTCTCTGTCTGTCAATCCGAAAATACTTTTCTCGGGGCGACGGACTGGATCGCCCTCACCATCGCGATGCTGGGCTGGAAAATGATCTTCCGGCCGCCGTCGTAAATGACCGCGTAGCGCAGGTCCGGCTTCTCCTCCACGCCGCAGGAATAATCCGTCACCTTATACTCCCGGTTCTTATAGCTGTCCAGATGCCAGGAATGGATGGGCGCCATGATCTCGATACGGTCCACCTCGAAGCGCTCCACCCTCTTGCGGCGGGTCTTATTGAGGATCTTGTCCACGGTGATCTCCCGGTCCACATACAGATATTCATACTCCAGGCTCGAATGCAGCCCCGCAAAATAAGCGCCTACCGCCGCGGCCGCCGCCACGATCAGAAATACGATCAGGCCGCTGGCCCCTAAAACGAAACCGATCACCGCAATCGCGATCAGAGCGATCTTCAGCGCCTTCATTGCCGTTGAAGGCTTGCGCGCCACCATACATTCCACATAACTTTCCATAACGTCATACCGCCTTTTCCCAGAATAAGCAGGAACGCCGTCCCCTTTGCCCGGTCCGTTCACGCGAAAACCCGTCCGACCGTTCCCGTTATTAATATCATAGTACAAAACAGCCCTTTTTTCAAGGCTGTAAGAGCGGTTGCCCCGATTTTTTTGTGCGGGCTGTCCCGTTTTTGCAGACCGTACCGTTTTTCTCACCCTGGCCCCTTTCCCGGAATCGGATACGGCCGGAAACAAAGCTTTCGGTTTATATTTTTTTCATCTTTTTTTCACCATTCATCCGGGGCCGGAACATTGACTTTCCCCGTGCAAAAGCTTATGATAGAAGAGGCTCCGGAAAAGAAAAACGGCCCGTCCGCCGTTTTTGCGGCGGGAAACCAGGCCGCCGGAACCGACTTTTCGGGCAAAGGGGGCCATGAGGATGGCAGCGGGAAATTCCGTAAACGATGAGATAAGGGAACAGCGGCAGAAGCTGAAGGGCAAGCCGTTCAAGGAGAAATGGGCTTACTTCTGGGAATACTATCGAGTCGCCACCTTCATCACCCTGGCCGTGCTTCTCATGGGCGGCAATATTTTATACACGATCCTGTCACAGAAGGATTCCGCCATCGAAGTGGCCATGGTCAACACCTTTCTGCCCCAGGATGCCGACGAAGAGCTGCTGTCGGAGGATTTTCTGCAGTACGCGGGCATCGACAGCAAAAAGATGCAGACCGCCCTGTACACGAACATGACGATAGACTATGAACAGATCTCGGAAATGGGCATGACCAACGCTCAGAAGCTCATGGCGATGGTGGCCGCCAACACGCTGGACATCATCATCTGCGACAGCTCCTACTTGGAGCAGGGTATCGACGGCCAGATGTTCCTTGACCTCAGGACAGTCTTCCCTGCCGACCTGCTGGAGCAGTACGCGGACAAGCTTTACTATGCTGACATCCCGGAGGACGGCGTAGAGGAAGAGGTTCCGGTCGCCATCGATGTCCGGGAAGCGCCCTTCCTTTTTGAAGGTCACAATTCCGCCTGGTTCTCCGTCATCGTGAACACGAAGCGGCCCGACACCTGCGTCACCTTCTTCCGCTATATGATGGGCCTGGAGAATCCGGATGCGGCGGCGGCCGAAGAAACGCAGTGAACGCGCGCCGGGCATTTTCGATCCTCACAGATCATGACCGCAGCCACAGCAATCGATAAGACCGGGGCGCCATGCCGTGCATGACGCCCCTCCTTTTTCTTACATTTTCCCGTTATCTCACCCACTCCAGCTCGCCCTCGAACACAAATGCCGCCGGCCCCGTCATGAACACATGGCCCGTGGCCTCATCCCACTCGATCAACAGCGTGCCGCCGAGCACCTGCACCTCCACGCGCCGGTCCGTCTTCCCGGTCAGCACGCAGGCCACCGCGGTCGCGCAGCAGCCCGTGCCGCAGGCCAGCGTCTCCCCCGTGCCCCGCTCCCAGACGCGCATTTTCACATGGGAACGATCTATGACCTGTACGAACTCCGTGTTTGTCCGTTTGGGAAAACGCTCATGATTCTCAAAATGCGGGCCGATGGCCTCGATGGGAAATGAGGCCACATCCTGACAGAACACCACCGCGTGGGGATTTCCCATGGAAACGCAGGTCATCCGGTAGAGCTCACTCTGCACCAGGATCGGTTCGTCCACGGCCTGTTCTCCGGTGGCGCGCACCGGAATCTGCTCCGGCTCCAGGCATGGCTGGCCCATATCCACACGGACGGCCGTCACACAGCCGTTTTCCACTGTCAGATCCATATATTTGACCTTTCCGGCGCTGACGATGGAAAACTGCCGGCGGTCCGTCATTTTTTTCTCATAAACGTACTTCGCCACGCAGCGAATGCCGTTCCCGCACATTTCCGCCCTGCTGCCGTCCGCGTTGTACATCTCCATCTCAAAATCCGCTTCTTCCGACGGATTGATGAAAATGGCGCCGTCTCCGCCCACACCGAAATGGCGGTCGCTGACAAAGCGTACAAAATCCGGCTTTTCCTCTTCCGGAATGTGCTGGTCAAATCCGTTTATGTATACATAGTCGTTCCCGCAGCCGTGCATCTTCGTGAATCTTACCTTCATGGCGAATCTTCCTTTCCGGAGTCATATTTCCCGCCCCCGGCGCGTACACTTAAATCAATCAAACGAATCGGGGATTGGCGCTATGAGTTCCAAAACAAAAATCATCGTACTGCATTTAAAAGAGTTGATCTATACCGGCGTATTCATCCTGCTCGGCATCCTCTTTCTGGCGCTGATGGCCGTCATGTTCCTGCCCGAAAAGCAGGGGGAAAAGCCCGTCTACGCCGACGACGCCGCCCGCTTCGTGCCGGGGAAATACACCGCCAGCCTGCAGTTGGGCGACCAGAGCGTGGATATCGAGGTGACAGTGGACGACAGCCTCATCCGCTCCGTCAGCCTGGTCAATCTGAACGAAGTCGTCGCCACCATGTATCCGCTGATGGAGCCCTGTCTGGACACCATCGCACAGCAGGTGTGCGAGGACCAGACGCTGGATAACGTGGTCTATCCGGACGAAAACAAGTACACCTCCCAGCTTCTGCTGAGCGCCATCGCGGCCGCACTGGAAAAGGCGCAGTTGACTGCTCCGGCCACGCCATAGCCGCGGAACACATCGCCGCCTTACAGAAGCTCCAACTGTTCCTGCCAGGCCGTAAGGGCCGCGTCCGAGGGCATCCGCAGATCCCCTCTGGGCGAAAGCGCCACGCTCCCCACCTTGGGGCCGTCCGGCAGGCAGGAACGCTTGAACTGCTGACTGAAAAACCGTTTATAAAATATCTTCAGCCATTTCCGGACCGTCTCGCCGTCATAAATCCCGTCAAAAGCCCGCAGTGCCACCCGATATACCTTATCCGGTGCGAAACCGCAGCGCAGCATATAATAAAGGAAAAAATCGTGCAGCTCATAGGGGCCCACCAGATCCTCCGTCTTCTGACTGATCACGCCGTCCACCGGAGGCAGCAGCTCCGGACTCACCGGCGTATCCAGCACGTCCAGAAGCACCTCCCGCAGACCGTCGTCCCCGCAGGCATCGGCATAATAGCGGACCAGATGACGCACCAGCGTCTTGGGCACCCCGGCGTTCACCCCGTACATGGACATGTGATCGCCGTTATAGGTGGCCCACCCCAGCGCCAGCTCCGACATATCCCCCGTACCGATCACCAGACCGCCCGTCTGATTCGCCAGATCCATCAGCACCTGGGTGCGCTCCCGGGCCTGCCCGTTTTCGTAAGTCACATCATGCGTTTCCTCATTCTGCCCGATGTCCCGGAAATGGAGCTTCACCGCCTCCCGGATATTCACCTCCCGGAGCGTGGCCCCCAGCGTCCGGGCCAGCTTGCAGGCGTTGTCATAGGTGCGGCTGGTGGTGCCGAAGCATGGCATGGTCACGGCCAGGATGCCGGCCCGGTCCATTCCCAGCAGATCGAAGGCCCGCACCGTCACCAGCAGCGCCAGCGTGGAATCCAGTCCGCCGGACACGCCCACCACAGCCGTTTTGCTTCCCGTATGGGCCAGCCTTTTTTTCAGCCCATAGGACTGAATGGAAAAAATATCCTCGCACCGCCTGCTTTTCGCTCCCTCGTCAACGGGCACAAAGGGCATGGGCGGAAAAGCCCGCGTGAGCGCCGTTTCCTCCTCTTTTAACGAAAAAGGAATCCGCAGATAACCGCTCTCCCCTTCCGGCCGCAGGGTCGTGGTCCTCCTGCGCTCATGGCGCAGCCTGGCGATATCCAGCTCCGAAATGGCGGCGTCATTGGAAAAGCGGGCCGCCTCTGCCAGCAGGCTTCCGTTTTCACAGATCATATTGTGACCGGCGAACACCAGATCCTGCGTGGACTCCCCTTCCCCGGCACAGGCATATACATAACCTGCCAGCAGTCTCGCGCTGGTGGCACGCACCAGTTCCCGGCGGTATTCCTCTTTGCCCACCGTCTCATTGGACGCGGACAGGTTGACGATCACCGTGGCCCCCGCCTTTGCGTGAGCGGTGGAGGGCGGATCGGCCGCCCAGACGTCCTCACAGAGCTCGCAGCCCACCGCGAATCCCTTCATCGTGCTGCATTCAAACAGGAGATTTCCGCCGAAGGGGATTTCTTTCCCGTCAAACCGCACGGAAGATATGGAACCGCTTCCGGGCACGAAATGACGCATTTCATAAAATTCCGCATAGGCCGGCAGATTGCGTTTGGGCACAAAGCCCAGCACCCTTCCGTCCGAAAGCGCCGCCGCCACGTTGTACAGCTTGCCGTCCTTTTCCAGAGGCAGCCCCACAAACACGAGCGCATCCTGTCCCTTCGTATGCGCGGCCACCGTCCGCAGCGCCTCCGCGGCCGCGTCCAGCAGGCGTTCCTGCAAAAAAAGGTCATTACAAGTATAGCCGGTCAGGCAGAGTTCCGGCAGCACAATGAGCTTCGCCCCCTCCCGGAAGCATTTCTCCAGGCAGCCGCAGACCACTCCGGCATTATAGGCAGGATCCGCCACCCTGATCACGGGAGTGGCGGCCGCCGCTTTCACAAAACCGTGTTTCATCCTTCCCTCCAGATCCCGTCAGCCGCGCGCCGCGCACTTCTTTGCCAGCGTCTTCAGCTCCTCCACGGAAAACGTATAGTTTTTATTACAGAAATGACAGTTGACCTCGATGGGTTCCCCGTCCGCGATCATCTCATCGATTTCCCTTTTTCCGATGGAGATCAGCGCCTTTTCCACCCGCGCCCTGCTGCAGTTGCAGAAAAAACTGCAGGAAGACCGGTCCTCCACTTCCGCACCAAGGCCCTCCAGCACGCGGTCCAGAAGCGCCTCCGGCGTCATTCCCTGATCCAGAAGGGCCGTCACCGAGTCGATTCCGGACAGGTTCTGCTCCAACTGCCGGATCGTCTGCTCCTGCGCAAAGGGCATGAGCTGCACGATAAAACCGCCGCTGGCCCGTACCGTATTGTTCCCCTCCATCAGGACTCCCAGCCCTACCGAGGAGGGCACCTGTTCCGAAGAGGCAAAATACCAGGTCAGATCGTCGCCGATCTCTCCGGTCTGTAAATCCGTCTGCCCGACATAGGGCTCTTTCAGGCCCAGATCCCGGATCACCGAAAGGGTTCCGCGCCCGACGCTGCCGCCCACATCCAGCTTTCCCTTCGCATTGGCAGGCAGGATCACCGCGGGATTGTCCGCATAGCCCTTCACATGCCCGTTCGCGTCGGCGGTCACCGTCAGCCCGTGTACCGGGCCGTCTCCCCGGATCTGCAATGTCAGAAGATCGGTGTCCGATTTGAGCATGGTTCCCATCATCGCTCCCGCCGTCAGCAGCCGTCCCAGGCCGGCAGTCACCACCGGGCTGGTGTTATGGGCTCTTCTGGCGGTCTCCACCGTCTCCCGCGTCGTGGCGGCAAACGCCCGGATCTGCGCATCCGCCGCCGTAGCCCTCACAACATAGTCTGTCATCCCTTTTCTCCTTTTATATTATGCCGCCGGTTTCCCCTGCGCCGGCCGGCGCGCCGTCCTCATTTCCGCCGTTCCTTCCCGCGCTCCCCGGCCACCGCCTGGATCCGCCCGCTTTCCGGCGTCACAGGCCCGCCGGTATCCGCGTCGCGGGCGTCCAGCCAGACCAGACCGGCCTTTTCGATCAGCGACCGCATCGCGGGAAACGTATACCCCCGCTGCAGATGGGTCTCCGTAAATTTCCGATATAGCCCGTTTTCCTCCCGCACGAAAAAAGTCAGGTCATATTCGTTGAGCGCTTCCCGCGGCTCATACCCGTTTTCCCAGATAAAACTGCATTCCTCCCGGTTCTCGGCGATCACACAGTCCCCGATCAGCGTTTCATATTTATAGACCGTGTTGAAATCAAAAAGGAACAGCCCGCCGGGATCCAGATAATTGTTCACCAGCCGGAAGGTCTCCAGCAGTTCTTCCTCCTCCAGCAGATAGTTCAGAGAATCGCACAGGCAGATCACGGCCCGCACCGTCCCGTAAAGCTCGAAGGAACGCATATCCTGCTGCAGATACAAAATGTCCAGTCCGGAACGTTCCTTCTTTTTTACGGCCTGATCCAGCATTTGACCGGATAAGTCAACACCGATCATGTCAAAACCGCGCGCGGCCAGAAGCTCCGTCATGCTTCCCGTACCGCAGCCCAGATCCAGGATCAGACCGTCACGGATGTCATGCGCTTCCAACACATCCGTCACATAATCGCACCACTGCTGGTACGGCGTGTCATCCATGAGAAGGTCGTAGACCTGTGCAAAATCCTCATATGCGTCCATATTTTCCTCCTCCGCGCCAATGCGATCAGGCGCTCTCCCCCAGGCTGGCGCTTTCCGTACGGAATTTCTGTTTCAGGCGGAACCGTCCCCGCTCCAGCCCTTTTTGCAAAAGCAGCGGCAGCACAATTCCCGCAATCACATAGAGCATCCGGAACTGGGGCAGTCCATTCGGCAGATATGCATAATATACATCCGTCCGAAACGCCTCCCAGTCAAAATCTGCGCACAGGCCCAAAAACGCGTTCAGAAAGGCAAATACGCCCTTCACCGCCAGAAGCGCCGTGAGCTGATGCATCATTACCGCAAAGGTATTGCGCCCCAGATAGCGCCAGAATCCGGTTTCCCCCAGCACCGGCGTCAGGCGCGCGCTCACCCGCAGCCAAAACGCGATTCCCGCGGCCGCTGTCAGATACGGAATCACCGGACCGTTTTGAAAACCGTTGCACCACGCCACACTCACCGCCGTTCCCCGGCAGAACCGTGCCACCGCAAGCTGCACGCACAGCAGAATGCCAAAATACAGCCCATCCGGCAGCGTATCCCTTTTCTCCAGAGAAACCCGGTACAGGCGTCCCATCTGATAGCAGGGCAGCATATACATTATTCGCCCCGGAACCCGATACCAGTCGTAAACGCTTCCCCGGGCGGACAGCCAGGCCACCGCAAAGCCCAGGCAAAGATACAGTCCCATGAAAAGCCATTCAGTCTGCTCCCGCGGGACATGCGCCGTCTCTTCCGCAGGATACTCCGTCCGCTTCCTCCGGCTCAGACCCGTCCAGCCCTTTTCCGCCCATCCGAACAGCCGGCGGATCGCCAGATCGGCGGCCTCCGTCAGAAACAGGGCTGTCACGAACCAGGCGGGCGCATTGTACAGGAACTGATGTCCCGACAAAATCGGTTCCACAAAAAGCGTCCAAAGTGACGGTTCATTTCCGATGAAGAAACCGCAGGCGCGCAGCAGCATGACCAGCATCCCATACAGCACATTCCACAGAAAATAGGGTAAAAGCAGCCGCAGCGCTTTCCGTTTCAGCCACGAAAGCGGCCTATACACATCCTCCGGCCGGAAAAAATAGCCGGAAATAAAAACGAACAGCGCGATATGGAACGAATAATAGGGGAAAAGGCCGCCGATGGTCAGCAGCCCTTCATCCACATGCCCCATCACCACCAGAACCATCGCGATGGCCGACAGGATGCAAAACTGTTTATTTTCCGCCGGACGCCCCGCCGCGGCGTATTTTTCTTCTGTCATAAATCCGCTTTCCCCTGCGGCATCCGTTCAAAGGCAGGATCAGAACAAAATCTCCAGCAGCCCGTAGCTGAACACCGACATGATGACCGTGGCCATGACGATGCCCACCAGCTCCGCCAGGATCGCCTTCTTGAAATCGAGGTTCAGAAGCGCCGCGATCAGAGAGCCTGTCCACGCGCCCGTGCCGGGCAGCGGGATCCCCACGAAAAGGGCCAGCCCCCAGAATTCGTAGCGCCTGATGGAATCGCTTTTGCTCATGGCCCGGTTTTCCAGCTTCACCACGAACTTTTCAAAAAACTTTATCTTTTTCAGCCATTTGAAGATCTGCTTAATGAACAGCAGTATGAAGGGGATCGGAATGATGTTCCCCACGATGCACAGCGGGATCGCCGTCAGCAGCGGCACGCCGATGAGCTTGGACACCACCAGACCGCCCCGCAGCTCCAGGATCGGTATCATGGAAATGATGAAAACGACGGCTTCCTTTGAAATATACTGCCCCAACGTGGAGGCGAACCAGATTGCGATATGCTCCATTGCGTTTATTCTCTCTCCCTGTCCATATAGTCCCGTAAAAATGCCAGCAGGCGATCCATCTCCCGATCGGTCCCCACCGTGATGCGCAGATAGTCGTCAATTCTCGGTCTGGGGAAGTAGCGCACATAGATCCCCTCTTTTTTCAGCGCCTCAAACAGCCGGGCAGCCGGAATCCTCCTGTGTCTGGCAAAAATGAAGTTGGCGGAGGAATCCGGAAAGGAAAAGCCGAGGGCCAGAAGCTCTTTTTTCACCCGCTCCCTGGTCGCCACGATCTTTCCCACGGTTTCCCGGAAATATCCCTCATCCTCCACACACGCCTTCCCGCAGGCCAGCGTCAGCCGGTTCATCGTGTAGGAATTGAAGGAAAACTTCACATCGTTCAGGAAACGGATGAGCTTTTCGGAACCGATGGCAAAGCCGATGCGCATGCCCGCCATGGCCCTGGATTTGGAAAAGGTCTGCACCACCAGAAGGTTCTCGTAGCTTTCCACCAGCGGCAGGGCGCTCACCGCCCCGAAATCCACATAGGCCTCGTCCACGATCACCACGCTGTCCGGATTTCCGGCCGCGATCGCCTCGATATCGGCCAGCTCCACCGCCAGACCCGTGGGCGCATTCGGATTCGGAAAGACGATACCGCCGTTGGGCACCAGGTAATCCTCCCTGCGCATCCGGAACGCCTCATCCAGCGCCGGACGCCGATAAGGGATGCCAAACAGCTCCGCCCAGACCTCATAAAAGGAATAGGTCACATCCGGAAACAGGATCGGCCTGTCGCTGTTGAAAAACGTGAGAAACGCCATCGCCAGCACATCGTCCGAGCCCACGCCCACGAACACCTGCTCCGGCCTCACCCCATAGCGCGACGCCAGGGCCTGCACCAGCATCCCCGCCTCCGGGTCCGGATACAGCCGCAGCTCCCCGGCGTCAAACGCCGCAAGCGCCTCCGCCACCTTTGGGGACGGCGGATAAGGACACTCGTTGGTATTGAGCTTGATCACATCTTTCCGTGTCGGCTGCTCCCCCGGCGTATAAGGCGTGACCCGCCGGACATTTCTCTCCCAGTTGCCCATGACTTCCATTGCCGCCCGCATACAGACGGCCTTCCTCCCTTTCCCGGGGCCGCGCCCTGCGCGGCCCCTTCCGTTTCCTCTTCGGATTTTTGCCTGATGATATCTTACTATGAATCCCTTCTTTTTACAACCCAAACTTTTCGCGCCGAAGGCGTCCCTCAGCGCCGTCTTTCGCGGAGGCCGGCACAGACGGGAGATGCCCCGCCACATACACAGGCACAGAGTCCCTTGCAGCCGTGCATCAAAAGATCCGGCGGCGGTCCTTTTCGGCCCATGCCGGGGAATACGGGCTGTCTGAGCGAAGCGAGTTTCCCGTATTCTCCGGCAGTTTTGGGCCGGGAAGGAGCGCTGACGGATGATGCGCGGCTGCATCGGGGCCTGTGCCGTGTATGTGGCGGGGCGTCTCCCGTCTGTGCCGGCCCCGTGAAAGACGGCACGGCGGACGGCCTTCGGCGCGGAAAGTGCCCGCGCCCGCCTAGTTCGGGATCTGCCGCCCCTCCGCGTCCATGTGGTAATCCTCCCGCAGGATCAGCTCGGACACCGACACCACCTGATACCCCTTCTCCTGCAGCCCATCGATCAGCGCCTCCAGCGCCTCCGCCGTATACTTTGCGCCGTTGTGACAGAGAATGATGCTCCCGTTCCCCAGATGCTTATGGTTCAGCACCTTATCCAGAATGGCATCCGCCCCATAGTCTTTCCAGTCCAGGGAATCCACATCCCACTGGATCGGATAATAGCCGCACTTGCGGGCCGTGAGCACCACCGAATTGTCGTAATCCCCGTAGGGCGGACGGAACAGGAACATCTCATAGCCCGTCAGCGCCTTCACCTTGTCGTGGACGCTCATCAGCTCCCGCTCCTGCTCTTTTGTGGAAAGCTGACTCATATTTTTGTGGTTCTCGCTGTGATTGCCCAGATCGTGGCCCGCCGCCAGAATGGCCTTCACATCCTCCGGATAGCTGGACACCCAGCCGCCCGTCATGAAAAAAGTGACGTGGACGTTTTTCTTTTTCAGGATATCCAGGATCTTCTGCGTATCCTCATTGCCCCAGGCGGCGTCAAAGCTCAGAGCCACTTTTTTCTGGTCCGTCTGCACGCAGTAGATGGGCAGCTCCCGGCCGTTGACGGAATTGGAGGCCGAGGTGAGCAGCGCGTCCGGCGCCAGCAGGAAGCAGGCCCGGGCGAAGGCCAGCACCCCCAGCAGGAACAGACCGTTCTTAAAGCCCTCCGTGCGGACCAGATCCCGCACCGCGGGACCAAAAGCGTAATGCCTGCATTTACTTTGGATCAAATGAATGAAATCTCTGATCATGCGAACTTCCTGACATGTGGTTGCTATATTTTATGAGGACAGGACGGGAGAATATGACAGCCGAAGCCCCGTGAAAAGGGCCGCACTCCGTTCACTCCGCCAGATAGATCGCCACCTCCTTTTTGATCTCCTGCACGGCACGCTGCACGTCCAGGCCGCCGTTGATCGCCTGGGGTCCGTATTTGGCCACCGCCTCCTCCAGCACCGCATTGCCCGCGATGCGCTCCTTCGCCTGCCCGGCCAGCTCCTTCAGCCGCGCGCAGGTCTTCTCTCCGGGCCAGCCGCAGCCGAAGGTATATTCATCGCCCCAGCTCCCGCCGAACGACAGCTCCTGGAACTCGCACAGCTTGTCAAAGGCGGCCAGATTGACCGGGAAGCCCTCCGATACGTCTTCATTCTGCACCGTTTCAGACAGCGCGGTCTTCACAAAGGCTTTCGCATACTCCGGCTGTGCCGCATTGGAGGCCACCGCCAGCTCGACGGCGGGCAGGAAGCCCGTTCCCCCCTGGCCGCTCCAGAGCTTGAAATCGTAATCATCGCTTTCGTCATAGAAATACCCGATGGCGCCGATGTCCATCAGCATCAGGCGGGCCGCACCGTAGGCCATGGAAGCGTAATCAAACTGCATATAATCGCAGGCAGTGCCGACGCTCTGGCCGCCGTTATAGCTGCTGCCCGCGAACTGCTCCCGTTCCTCCGCGGTCAGGGCCTTCAGATCCGCCGCACAGATCCGCTTCACCTGCGTCAGGAAATCCGCCAGCTTCTCCTCGTCCAGCTCCTTGCCGTTCAGCCAGGTCTGGCTGTTGATGGTCATGAGCTGGGAAAGCTGCCGCTGAGAAGTCATAACGCCGGTGACCGTCCCGTGATCCCGGCCCTGCGCAAGCGCCTCCACCGCGTCCGCCAGCGTTTTCAGATCCGATATCGGCCCGATGTCCTCCGCCTTTCCGAAGATCAGCGGCAGCCCAAACCTGGTCGGAAGGAGAAAAACGCCGTCCTGCGTCCGATACGCATCGATGATATTCTCAAAGGCTGCGTTCTCCCCGGTCAGCCCGTCCGCGATATCGGTGATATCCGCCAGCATCCCGTTGTTTTTGTAAATATCGGCATCCAGTCCGTCCAGCATCAGCACGTCCGGCCCTTCCCCGCCGAGGAGCTCCACGTTCAGATTTTTCATGGCGTCCGTCAGCGTTGCCGCGGAGCCGCCGTCCATGCCGGTCTCATAGATCACGTATACCTCCGGATTTTCCTTCTGGAACACGCTGATGATCTGGCGGATGCAGGTGCTCTCCTGCAGGCTGTAGACCTTCAGCACGTTCTGCGGCACCGTGGGCTCCTCCGGATCGTAAACATAGCGGGACAGCTCATCCGCCGTGCTCAGGACCAGGAATTCATCCCTGCCCCAGAGCGCCGCGCCGCACAACGCCAGGGAAGGATCGGACAGGCTGCAGAACCGTCCGTCCACCGCCTGCTCCATGACGCTTCCGTAGAGCACATGGCGGTAGATCCCGTCCGTGCAGGCCAGATAGATCACGCCGTCCTCTCCCGTGAACATACAGGCCCCCAGCGCATCGGACATGGCGCCCAGCGGCCTCAGGTTTTCCTTCACAAAATCATCCAGCACGATGTCCGCGTCCTGCTGCGCGCCCTGCTCCAGATCGTAGATATCCACGCCGTAATTGTGCAGGGCCAGCAGGTTTTTCCCGGAAAAGGCCATCACCTCCGGCCGCTCCGTCGCCGTGAAGAGCAGTTTCATTTCCCCGGATCCCGGATCCGCCCGGTAAATCCCGCCGTCCAGATCGGCGACATAGACCGCGCCGTCTTCCGCTATGGCGACCCGTTCTCCCCAGTTATCCTGGCCGAACATGGCGTCCATACGCTTCCAGGAGCCGTCCGCTCCGCTTAAGATCAGGGAACAGTCTACCGCGTCCCCGTACTCGATCCACAAAATGGCCACGCTCCCATCCGGCCCGATGGCGGTGCGGCTGTCATAGCCCTTCCCGGACGCTTCTCCCAGGATCTCCTCCTTCGTCCGCTCCTGCTGCCAGCTCTCGCCCCCGTCCGCAGACACATACAGCCCCGCGTCCGCGTCAAAATAGGCCAGCCTTCCATCGGCCAGCACCCGAAGCGCACGCCCGATGCCGCCTCCTGCCGGAAGCGCGTATCCGGTCTCGACATACCGCCCCATGCTGACCGCTTCAACATCCTCCGCCGCACCGGCAGACGCGCCGTCCGGCGCATCGGTTCCCTGTCCGACGGCCGTGCCGTCCGGCTGGCCGGCAGAGGCCCCCTGCGCCTCTCCTTCCACCGCCCCCGGCGCCCCCTTCGGCGTGCCGCAGCCCGCCTGCGCCCAAAGCAGGGCCAGGCAGAGCAGAAACGCCAGACCTTTTCTGATCTCCTTCATATTCGATGCCTCCTTGCATGTTATCGTAACCGCGGCGCGGCCCGCTGTCAACCGCCCGCCGCAATGACATCCTAACAGGAGCTTCTCTAAAAAGTCTCTAAGCAAAAGCGCCGGATCATTTTCGTCAAAAGAATTTTCCGGCGTCCTGCGAACGTACTCTGCTCCAGGGTATTGATCGCGTTTTCAGGGATCTCTTCCGGTTTTAGATGTAATTTAAAGACAAACATGATAAAATGAAAAATGAACGGCTCTGCAGGCCGCGGTCCCGCGGAGAGGCGGGCCAGTCCCGTCCGTTCATGCCGAAAGGAGCGTTTTCTCATGCGCATTTTGCTGGTAGAGGATGATAAAAACCTGAATTTCTCCCTGAAATACTCGCTGGAGCAGGAAAAATTCGACGTGGATTCCTGCTTTGACGGAGAAGAAGCGCTCTATTATATAGAAGAGACGCCCTACGACCTGATCCTGCTGGACCGGATGCTGCCGGTCCGGGACGGCATCAGCGTCCTGAAGCAGCTCCGGAAGGACGGCGTGAACACGCCCGTCATTTTGCTGACCGCGCTGGGAGAGGTGAACGATAAGATCACGGGACTGGACTGCGGCGCGGACGACTATCTGGTGAAGCCCTTCGATCTTCAGGAGCTGTGCGCCCGCATCCGCACCATCCTGCGGCGTCCCGCGCAGCTCTCTCCCCTGAAAGCGCTGACCTTCGCGGATCTGTCCTTCACGTCGGAATCGCTGACCCTGACAGGGCCGACGGGCGCCTGCACGCTCTCCCGCCGGGAAGGCGCGCTTCTGGAGAGCTTTCTGCGCCGTCCGAACCAGCCCCTGTCCCGCCAGCAGCTTCTGCTGAAGGTGTGGGGGCCGGACAGCGACGTGGAGGAGGGCAACCTGGACAACTATATGTATTTTCTGCGCCGCCGTCTGAGATCGGTGGGAAGCCGCGCCCGCCTCGTCACCGTGCGCAGCGTCGGCTACCGTCTGGAGGAATGAACGATGTTCGATAAGATCCACCTGCGTCTCACGCTTCTGTGCTCCGGCATCACGATCCTGGTCCTGACCGTCACGGCCTCGCTCTTTTTGCTGATCTCCGAACACGATCTGCGGGAAAATCAGTTTTCCTCTTTTCAGCGCAATATGGATTCTCTGCTTTCCGGGCTTGGCTCCCGGACCGTCATCACCACCGAACTGCTCTCCGAGCTGGAGGAAAACGGACGGTATCTCGTCAGCCTGCAGGACAACGGCGTGGACTTCCTCTGGGGGCTTCACCGCACGGATCCGGCCGCCCAGCAGATCATCGAAAAAGGCCGGGCCTGGTTCGACGGGCACTTTGCGGAGGCGTCCGATGCTCCCCTGCCCTCCCGGCATGTGGAGATCCGCTTTCCGTCCTCTTCCGGGCTGTCCGATTATTACGGCTCCAGCGCCGTATTCCGCAACGGGCGGGGCACCTTTTCCGTGCTGGTGCTGGAATCCATCGCGCCGATGAACGCCCGGATCCGCCGCCAGCGGCTTTTCACCCTTCTGCTGGTGCTCCTGGCTTCCGCGGTGCTGGTCCTGTTCGCCTGGTATTTCACCGGCCGCCTGCTGGCCCCCATCGAGCGGAGCCGCCAGAGTCAGATCCGCTTCGTGGCGGCGGCCTCTCACGAGCTGCGCACCCCGCTCTCCGTCATGCTCTCGGCCGCCACGGCCTGCCGCCAGGCGCTGGACCGGGAGCCGGAGACCTGCAGCCGTTTCCTGTCCGTCATCTCCGAAGAAGGAAACGGCATGTCCCGGCTCATCGACGACCTTCTGACGCTGGCCGGTGCGGACAGCCATTCCTTTCCGCTGGCGAAAACGCGCTGCGAGGCGGACACGCTCCTGCTGAACGTCTACGAGGCCTTTGAGCCCCTGGCCAAAGAAAAGGGATACCGGCTCTCCGTCCGTCTGCCGGAACAAAAAACAGCCCCCGTCGAATGCGATATCGGCCGCATTCGTCAGGTGCTGTCCATCTGTATCCACAACGCGTTCTGTTATACCCCGAAGGGGAGCCGCATCACGCTCTCCCTCGCGGAAAAACCGGATCGCCTCTGCCTCAGCGTGGCCGACGACGGCCCCGGCATCCCGGACGGTCAGAAACAGAAGGTGCTGGAGCGGTTCTACCGGGCTGAGACCTCCCGCGGACAGACCGGCCACTTCGGGCTGGGGCTCTCCATCGCCGACGAGATCATGCGCGCCCATAAGGGACTGCTGACCGTGTCCGACACGCCGGGCGGCGGCGCCACGTTTACGCTCACGCTGCCCCTGGTTTCAAAGCGCTAATTTCTTTCCCCGCACGCGGCACTCCTTTTCCGCAAAAGAGATTCCATAAGCGATTACCTGATACTTCTTTTTCAGATACGGCCAACCGTACCGTTTCTCTTCAATCTGCTTCAGAGCCGCTTCACAGTCTTTCTCCAGATCATCATAGTCACCGGAACGTTTGGTTTCCATGATGACCGCCCTGCGCCGCCTGTCATCCTCAACCGCGATATCGCTTCTGCCCAATCCCATTTCACAATTCGACTTTACGTGATAAGCCCCATTCAGCAGAATACCAGCCAGCAGGGCATGATAATAATTCTCATGATAATCGTAATAGCTGATCGTGTCATACAGGATGTCCCGGATTCTCTGTCCCAAAGACTGTTCCCTGCAGTTCCACAGGTCTTCGTAAAGCTCTGTCTGCGCGCGGCCCTTTACCTCATCATCAAACCATTTCTGAATCTTCCCAATGAATATTTCACGGACCTCCCTGTTGGGAATCCGCAGCCTGCGCATCCCATTCCCTGTATCGCCGCTTCGGTCTTTGTTTTCCCCGTTCTTCGCAGGATTTTTGTCAACCGTCAAATAGCCTGTAAGATACAGCACACTCCAAAGATGATCTTTGTCCTCTTCCAGCTCCTCATAGGTGAGATTCTCTATGATCTTCTTTTCAACACAGCCCCCGGCGATCAGCTCTTCCAGCTCCCGACGTGTCATCATATCAGCCAGTTCGATAAAACGTTTCACCAGTTCGTTGGAACTGGTATTATCCCAATAGGCCTGCGGGGCTTTGTTTGGATTCTCAAGCAGCCGGTCGCAATGGCATATCACATCCCACGGGCAATAAACGTCCGCATTGCCAAAGCAATAGCCGTCATACCACTCCCTCATGGATTCATAGGCATCGAAAAGCCCATAATCTGTCAGTATTTTTTGCACATCTTTGTCCGTAAATCCAAAATATTCATCATACCGTTCATCCGATATGGTGTCCGCTTTCAGATTGTTTAAACCCGTGAAAATGCTCTCTTTTGAGATCCGTAAACATCCCGTTAAGACCGCAAAGCAGAGATCCGGATTGGTTTTAAAGGCAGTTCCGAAAAACCCACGCAGGAAGTCGATCATCTGACCGTAATATCCGTTTGTATTCGCCTTATCCAAAGGGACGTCATACTCGTCGATCAGGAGAATGACCTGTTTCCCATAATGGGCATGCAGCATACGCATGAGCGTGGAAAGGGATGACTTCAGCTCGACCTCGTCCTCTCTGCGGTCAAGCAGCTTTCTCATGATATCCTTGTCGCTCTGCTCTGCCAGGTCGCTTTTTAATAAATAAGAAAGTCTCCTGCATTCATTGGAGATCAGCATGGAAAGCATTCCCAGCGCATTCTCAAAGGTAATTCCTTCTACATTTTTCAGAGACAGGAATATAACCGGATATTTCCCCTGCCAGCTCTCACATAATATTTTATCCTGACTGACCGCCAGCCCGTCAAACAGGGATGTATCCGTTCCGATCTCAAAAAAGGCCTTCAGCATCGTCATGATCAATGTCTTGCCGAAGCGTCTGGGACGGGTGAAAAGGTTGACCGCACCATGCCAGTCCACAAGCTGACGGACAAAATCCGTCTTGTCCAGATAATAACATCCCTGGTGAATGAGCGTCTCAAAACTGTCAATTCCTACCGGGAGTCTTTTCCTCTGCTCTGCCACACCGCCACCTCCCTTTTCTAAAATCGTTTACTTTTCACCTTCAGCATTAATTATATGAAATCTTCGCCGAATAATCAACCGATTTTGTCATACGAACCTGAAACAGCAATCTGAAAAGCAGCATATGCAGGCCCTTAAGAATCAACGGACTCCCGCTTTTATATCCGGCGGTTCTGTATGATACCGAAATAGACAAGTACGCCGGACAATTCAAACGGACATGGTCAGCACGGAATCTGTATCGTAACCTTCGCGCCGCCCGAAGCGGCAGAATTTTCCAAAATGATCCTTCCGTTATGTTTTTTGGCGATAGATGCCGCAGCATACAGGCCGATACCGTAATGAAATTTTGAGCTTCGGCTATCGTCATCCATAAAGAATTGCTCCGTTGCGTGCTTCAGGGCTTCGTCAGAAAATCCCTGCCCGGCATCCGTGATCAGAAAAGAAAGTTCGCTGTCACGCTCCCGTATTTCAAAGGCAGCCGTTCCCCCCTGCGGGGTGTGTTCGACCGCGTTTGAGAGCACGTTGACGAGCATCCGCATGAGCAGATCGCGATCTGCCGTGATATATTCGGGGGACTGCCCGCAATCCCACTGCAGGGTGATATTGTTCACCGCGCACAGGCCGTCGATCTGCTTTTTTAACTCCTGCAGAAAAGAACCCATATGGATCTTCTGCATACGAGGCCGGTAGCTGTCCCACGATTTTGCGGCCTCGATCAGGGTCTGCACATAGGCCTGCATCTGTAAGGAGCTGTTCTCAATATATTCCGCGCACTCCCTCTGCTCCGCGGAAAGCGGCGTTTCAAAAAGCAGCTCCGTATTGCCGCGGATAATGGTAAGCGGCGTTTTCAGATCGTGGGCCAGAGCGGAAAGCTGCTCCTGCCGCAGCTTATCGTCGTACCACTGTTTGGAAAGAGACTGTTTCAGTGCAAGTCTCATGTGATCGAGCGCGTCCAACGCCCGGTCAACCTCAAACAGTCTGCTTCTTTGCATTTCAAAATTTAAATCCTGCTGCTCGATCCTGTGAACGACGACCAGCAATCGATCGATCTTTTTCCCGAGATATCTGCCGAAAAGAAAGGAGATGACGATCAGGGAGATCAGTATTTCC
The DNA here is from genome assembly GCA_947627215.1 of uncultured Eisenbergiella sp. Taxonomy (GTDB): domain Bacteria; phylum Bacillota; class Clostridia; order Lachnospirales; family Lachnospiraceae; genus Gallintestinimicrobium. The sequence continues at coordinate 102,060 of CANQVD010000007.1, read as the reverse complement.
AGCAGGATCACGCCGATCAGAAGCAGATCGGCAGACGGAAATATGCTTCTCAGCGTCGGATCTGCAAATTGCGCCGTCATGCGGTATCTCAGGATCAAAACGTCGTTTTTTCGATCTATGACCGTATAGAGATACGGATGGTCGCCCGGCCGCCCGTTTTCCATGCAGACATTCCAGACGGAAATGCCCTTTTCCGGTGCGATCGTGCCTGTTTTATACTGCCCGTCCTTTGTGAACAAGGCATACTCACAGAGGAACGGTATATCCTCCTCCGTGAGCGGCTCCGCGGACCGCAGGTTTTCTTTTGCGGTCTCTATCGCGGCGCTCACACGGCTCAGGGAATAAATGAGGCTCTGCTCCACACACCAGAGGTAAGCTCCCACATTGACAGCTATGACGATAAAAACAGCGGCTGCGAGGGACAGCGCGTGCTGTATAAACACTGAACGAAGCTTTTTTACACCCATTTATAACCCACTCCCCATACCGTTTCTATCGGAGCCGCATGATACGCTGCCAGCTTCCCGCGGATATTTTTGATGTGCGTGGAAATGACAGAGCTGTCGCTTTCACCGTCAAAACCGAAAACAGCTTCATAGATCTGCTCTCTCGTAAAGGTTTGCCCGTGATGGAGCGCCAGATATTCGCAGATCTCATATTCGCTTTTGGTGAACGGAAGTTTTTTCCCCTGTGCCTCCGCTTCCCTGGCATTGATCCGAAACACGATGCCGGAGACGGAAAAAGCATTTTTCTTTTCTCTGACATCACGCCGCAAATGGGCATTCACCCTCGCACGAAGCTCAGCCGCTCCAAACGGTTTTGTAATGTAATCATCCGCGCCCAGCCCTAATCCGCGCACAATATCGGCCTCCTGTATTTTTGCCGTCAGAAAAATAATGGGACAATCCACGCGGGAACGGATCTCCCGGCAGAGCTTGAACCCGTCCAGCCCCGGCATCATGATATCCAGCAGGATCAGGTCATATTTTGAAAAATTCATGGGAAGGACTTCGTTTGTGTCCGATATCAGGGTGATCCAGTGCTGATCTTTTTCCAGCACACGCCGGATCAGCTGGAGCATAGCAGGTTCATCGTCTATCGCTAAAATATGTGCCATTGTCCCACCTCTTTTTGCTTCAATCAGAAGATGTTCCGCTGTACCGCGAAAACCAAAATACCGCTAAGCCGATTATACCACAGGTAACAGCGATGCAAAAAAGAATCCCCGTCTGAATCTCACGATTTTCCGCATACGGCAGATGGAATATGGATATCAGGGTACTTTCTGCAAAGCGTATTCCCAAACCGTAGGGGATCACAAACCACCGTCCGTCACCCATGCCTGTTTGGAGAAGAGCCGACAGCAGGCTCCCCATTACGCCGATGCTGATCCCGGGGTTTCGCCCAAAACGGAACGCCAATATCAGGTGCAGGCCGTATATCATAATATTGCCCGCCCAAAGCACGACCGGGATCAGGATAAAGAATTTCACCGGAAGCTTCGTCCCCGTCATATAGGAAAACGGGACCCCAAATAAAACGGCGCTGAGCGCAGCGGAAAACAGGCCCGACATAAGCAGGATCGCAAGCTTTGAGAGGATCGCCTTTTTGCGGTCCGGGAGCGTGAGCATATTTTGAAAATGCCCCGCCTGTAATTCCTGCTCCGCAATGATCTGGCAAACGATCGAGATCGCAAACGGAAATGCGGCCGCAATGATCTGCACGAAGGCCGCCAGTTTATTCCGTGCGCTGCCGGACGAAAAACGGGAATAAAGCAGCATAAGAACCGCCCCCAAAACAGGAAAGAGCAAATGAACCGCAAAATACCATGAGTGCCGCAGCTTATATATGTCGCTTTTCAGACAGCGGCAATATTCCTTCATGCGTCCGCCCTCCCCTCGAAAACAGTTTTGCGCTGCACCCAAAAACAACGCACGCAAATAGCAGGCTGACGGTCAGCGCCGGAAGAACATACCCCTTCGATAAAAGAGGCGAACCGCTTTCCAGCGGGATCCCGTTGGCGTGCATTTTGAAAAAAGGACATACAATCCGGGCCGGGATCGCATAAGGGACAAATAAGAACCATTCTGCTTCGGCTCCCACAGCGGAAAAAATCATGTTCGCGGCCATCGACATCAGGACTGTCGGAAGATAGCCCATGAAATCCGCTGACAGCATGATAAAAGGAATCTGCCACAAATAAGTCAGGAAAAGCAGCATACATCCGATCAGTCCATCCAACGGAGAAACCGTAACCTCTGTCACAAAGCCGACAGCAGTTGCCGCGATCCACAGCAGAAGGTTTGATGCCAAAAGCAGGATAACGGCTGCGGCCGTTTTCCCGAGCCAGATTTTATCGAATCGCACCGGCAGACAAAGGATATTCTGCATCCCGGTTTGTTTCTCCCGGGCGATCATGCTCGCGGAGCATGAAGCAGCCGCAAGCGGTAAGATCATGAAATACCACCAGTTGTACGCCGAAAATTGAACATAGCTGCCGCTCAGCAGATAACTCAGCAGGAGGGTGACCAGCGGGGCCAGAACAGCGAACTTCAGGGAAAAAGTATGACGCATTTTCAGCAGTTCCGATCGAAGGATTCCTGACATCCATCAGCCCTCCCTTCCGGCGCTGCCGACGACATCCATAAAGATTCGTTCCAGATCCGTGTCTTTGCGGATCTCGCTTTCATAGCTCAATTTTCCGTTTGAGAGAATGCCAACGTGGTCCGCGATCAGCTCAACCTCTGACAGAATGTGACTGGATAGGATCACCGTAATCCCTTTTTCCGGAAAAGAACGGATCAAGCCGCGCAGATCCTGCATACCGATAGGGTCCAATCCGTTTGTCGGTTCATCCAGAATTAGCAGCTTCGGCCGGGCCAGCAATGCGAGGGCAATGCCAAGGCGCTGCTTCATACCGAGGGAAAACTGTCCCGCCCTCTTTTTGCCTGTATCTTGAAGCCGCACGACCGCAAGCGCTTCATCGATCCGGCTTTCCGGCAAATTCATCGCGAGTGCCCTCGCCTTAAGATTTTCATAGGCCGTCAGATTTTCGTACAGCGGCGGCGTTTCGATCAAAGCCCCGATGCTGTTCAGATCCCTGCGGCTCCACGGGTGACCGTCAAATGCAATCCCGCCGGATGTCGGACGCAGAATACCCGAGATCATCTTCAGGATCGTGGACTTTCCTGCTCCGTTCGGCCCCAGCAGCCCGTAAACAGAGTTTTTTTGAATGTGAATGTCCACATTGTCAACCGCGATCTGCCCTTTGAATTTTTTGCAGAGGCCGGTCGTTTTCAAAATCATATCCATGTGATCGCTTCCTCCTTTGGATTTTGTGATCATCATAGAGCATAATCTTGAAGATTCCGTGGAGATTGCAAAAAGTAAGGGCCGGAGCCTGTAACCGATTTTTTCAGGTGTATTGCAAAAAATGCGTATCCGCGGCAAATAATAAAACGCTATGTAATCGGATGAACCTTTTACATAGCGTTCTCAATTTTCCGTCTGCCCGGCACAGGTCATATTCTGGTGAAGGTTCCTTACGGCTCACGCGCTTCCGTGCGGGATCCTGTTCCCTGCTTCGTCCCGTAGCTCACTGTTCTTATTATGTACGCTCTTTTATCTGTTCCCCTTATCCAACTGAGAGGTGCAGTGCGGACAGCGGGTCGCCCCCGCCGCGATCTCGCTCTTGCAGTACGGGCAGATCTTCGTGGCCGGAGCCGCCGCGGCTGCGGGCGCTTTTTTCTTCTTGCCCTTATCGGCCAGCGCGTTCATCCCCTTTACGAGCAGGAAAATGATCAGCGCCATGATGACGAAATTGATGATGGCGGTGATAAATGCGCCGTAGCGGATCTCCACATCCCCGACCGTCGCCACCATATAGCTCAGATCCGTATTGGCCACCAGCCCGATCAGCGGGGAGATCACGTCATTCACCAGGGAATTGATGATCGCCTGAAACGCCGCGCCGATGATAACGCCGACCGCCAGATCCATCACGTTGCCCCGCAGCGCGAAATCCCGGAATTCATTGAGAAACTTTTTCATGTCTCCAGACTCCTTTTCTTTTTATTCCGCACGCTCCCTGCCGGAGCATGCCGTTTTTTTCATTCTACCACAAAGTTTGAATTGCCGCCACCCTAATCTCATGATAAAATAAATTCGTTCTCATGATAAAATAAATTCGTTCCGGAAGATTTTGTCAACAAAATCAAACCATGATCACGGAAATACCGAGTGAACTGCTGAACATGAAAAATCACCCCACGAAACCAAGAACTGAACCCGTACGGGAAGCTCTTTTTTCCACAAAAAAGGCGAACATTGAAAAAAAATCCCCCGCGGTGAAGGCTCCGTCAGGCCGCAGGTATAGGATCATACGGCGTTTTGTGGCCGCGGCTTGCCTGTTTGCGGCAACCGCGGGCATTTTCGCGTTCTTTTTCCTCCGGTACAGGCAGGCGCATCCGGAGGTCCTGCGGTACGCGGACCGTCTGGAAACACCCGTGGCCGGAGGGCTTGCGGCCAACGTCCAGAGCGCGCTCAGCGTGCCCACGCAGATCACCCGGATCGGGGACGACTACTTCATCGTGGACTGCTATCACGATCAGATCCTGACCAGCCCGGACCTCGACCGGCCGCTGACGGAATGGACGGTGATGAGCGACCGGATCAGCCGGGGGCACACCATCGCCGGAGACGGCACGGTATATCTGGCGGACGATACGGAGAACCACCGCATTCTGGTCTTTGAGAAAAAGGACGGCATCTTTTATCTGACCCAGACCTTCGACGGGATCGGCGTCCGGCCCCATTATGTGGTTTACGACGAAGCGTCGAAGCGTTTTTATGCCTTAAGCTCCATGACCGGCGAGCTGTACGTGTTCGTCCGTCCCGGGAACACCTCGGATGTAGCGCTGGAAAAGATTCTCTCCGTTCCGGAGCTGAACGGTTTTTATGTCCGTTCCTTCACGATCGAAGGGGACGACATCTATTTTGTATCGGGGAACTCCACCATCATTCGCGCCGCCCTGGAGGATCTGTCCGTCCGCGAAACCTGGCCGGTCCCCGCCGAAATCGCGGGCATGGTGCAGCTTTCCCGGATCCAGGATTATTTTTACATCACGGTCTCCACGGATCTGACCGGCAATCAGGACTACGCCACCCTGATCCGGACGAAGGATCTGAGCGGTCTGGCCGCGGGGAACTGGGAGGATATCTACGGCACGTTCCTCGGCGGCGGCACCCCCTACTATATCAGCAGCTTCGACGGGCACTATTATCTGACGGAGCACCGCATCCCGGGCCACGGCGTCTGGCAGTTTGATGTGGAGGATAACGTCATCCGAAACGTGAAAACGCTGTTCCCCGGATGACGGTCCCGGGCATCCGGTAAGCCGGCTGCGCCGGTCCGCTCCTCAGGGCGGACGCGGGCCGTCACGTTTTTACAGATCTCTTAAAAAAACGCTGTTCTCCGGACTGCGAAAGCCGGAAAACAGCGTTTCTTTTCTCATACCTCTGCGGCGGAACGCGCCGGGCGCTCCCCATGCCCGCACAGTCCTTATACGGGATCAGATCTCATTGCCCTCGAACTTCGGAATGCCGGCAAAGCCGACCGCCAGATCCTCGTCGGTAGGGATATAATCGTCCATCTCGCCGTTGTTGTACTTCTCATAGGCCACCAGATCGAAATAGCCCGTGCCGGTGAGGCCGAAGACGATGGTCTTCTCTTCGCCGGTCTCCTTACACTTCATGGCCTCGTCGATGGCGACGCGGATCGCATGGCTGCTCTCCGGCGCGGGCAGAATGCCCTCCACCCGTGCGAACATCTCGGCCGCCTCGAAGACGGAGGTCTGCTCCACGCTGGTGGCCTCCATCAGGCCGTCATGATACAGTTGGGACAGGATCGCGCTCATGCCGTGGTAGCGCAGCCCGCCCGCATGGTTCGGAGACGGGATGAAATTGCTGCCCAGCGTGTACATCTTCGCCAGCGGCGTCACCATGCCGGTATCGCAGAAATCGTAGACGAATTTTCCTCTGGTGAGGCTGGGGCAGCTCGCAGGCTCCACCGCGATGATGCGGTAGTCCTTTTCGCCGCGCAGCTTCTCGCCCATGAAGGGAGCAACCAGACCGCCCAGATTGGAGCCGCCGCCCGCGCAGCCGATGATGATATCGGGCTTGACGCCGTATTTATCCAGCGCCGCCTTGGTTTCCAGACCGATGATCGACTGATGCAGCAGCACCTGATTGAGCACGCTGCCCAGCACGTAACGATAGCCCTCCGTGCCGACGGCCACCTCCACCGCCTCGGAGATCGCACAGCCCAGGCTTCCGGTGGTCCCGGGATGCTCCGCCAGGATCTTCCGGCCCACCTGGGTGGTCTCGGAAGGAGACGGCGTCACGTCCGCGCCGTAGGTGCGCATGACCTCGCGGCGGAACGGCTTCTGCTCATAGGAGCATTTCACCATGTAAACCTTGCAGTCCAGCCCCATGTACGCACACGCCATGGAAAGCGCGGTGCCCCACTGACCGGCGCCGGTCTCGGTGGTCACGCCCTTCAGGCCCTGCTTCTTGGCATAGTAGGCCTGCGCGATGGCGGAATTGAGCTTGTGGCTGCCGCTGGTGTTGTTGCCCTCAAACTTGTAATAGATCTTCGCGGGCGTACCCAGCTTCTTCTCCAGACAGTACGCGCGCACCAGCGGTGACGGACGGTACATTTTGTAAAAATCCTGGATCTCCTGCGGGATGTCGATATAGCGGTGCTCGTTGTCCAGCTCCTGCGCCACCAGCTCGTCGCAGAAAACGGCGGACAGCTCCTGGGCCGTCATGGGCTGATGGGTACCCGGGTTGAGCAGCGGCGCGGGCTTGTTCTTCATGTCCGCGCGGACGTTGTACCACTGTCTGGGCATTTCCTGTTCTTCCAGATAGATCTTGTAGGGGATTTCCCTGTTCTGATTTGCCATTGTTCCTGGCTCCTTTCCTGATCGCCGCGGCAGGCCTTCGTCCCGATACGACAAAAAACCCCTGTCCCGGCAAAAATATGGTTTCTGCTGGGACAGGAGTTCGTTCTCCTGCGGTGCCACCCGGCTTGGCGTACCTTCTCCCTCCGGCAGACCCGAAAACGTCCGCCGCAGGAATCTGCGCGCCCTCTCATGCATACAGACATATGCTTTCGTTGATAACGGAGTATCCGCTCCGGCTTCCCTACTCCATCCGGTTCAGGTCGCCCTCCGAAGTCCATTCACCCGTACTGCGCTGCCGCCTCACACCGACCGGCGGCTCTCTGCATCCGCTCTGTACTGGCTACTCACCCTTCTTCAACGGTTTAACTGTAAACAGAATATCGCTTTCGTCACGCGCTGTCAAGCCCTTTTTTCAGGGCCTGCGCGCGCCTTTTCCGGAAAGCCGAAACACAGGCCATGCCGTCTCCTTTCACAGGACCTTTGGAAAAGAATCCGGACACGCTCACAATAACGCCAGCATCCCCTCCAGCATCGCCCCGCCGTTGGCCGCCAGCACATCCGCATTTTCGATCCAGGGCACCTTCCTCCCCTTCTCCCAGCCGGAAATACATCCGCCGGCTTCCGTCACGATCAGACCGCCGGCCGCGTAATCCCACGGCTTCAGATTCCGCTCCAGATAAACGTCCTGCCGGCCGCAGGCCACATAACACAGATCCAGCGCCGCGGAGCCGCAGCGGCGAAAATCGCTGCACTGCCGGAAAATGCGTTCATACAGGACAAACAGCCCGTGCGCCCGCTCCTTTTCATAAGGGCTGGACCCATAGGAGACCAGCGCATGGGCCAGATCCGGCGTTCCCGCCGTCCGGATCCGCTCCCCGTTCAGAAATGCGCCCTGCCCCTTCGCCGCCGAGAACACTTCCCGGGAGAAGGGATTGTATACCACGCCCAGAAGCATTTCTCCGTTCTCATACAAACCAAGGGATACGGCGCTCATCTGATAGTGATGGATCAGGTTGGTGGTGCCGTCGATCGGATCCAGGATCCAGTAGGCTCCCTTCGGGTCCGCGGCAAACCGCTCCTGCTCCTCCGCGATGAAGCCGATCCGCGGATACCGCCCCGCCAGCTCCCCCTGCAGAAATTTCTGTACCCCTTCATCCACCTTCGTCACATAGTCGGCGCGCCCCTTTTCGTGCACGTTTTCCACCAGGGCCTCGTCAAAAATGATCGAATCCGTCTCCCGCACCAGCGCGATGAGCTCCTCCAATGTCCTGCGCGCATCGCGGCCATCAGGACCGCCTTCCGGATCAAAAGCCGTCAGATTTTTCACGCTGCAAATCTCCTTTCCCGGTTCTTCCATCCATCATAGCGCATCCGGCGGATCCCATCAACCGGAAAATGTCGGAATCACAGGTATAAAAATCAGGATCGCGGGCAAAAATCCTTCCGGCCTATTCCTCCCAGCCGATCTCCAGTTGTTCCTCCTCCAGGATCCGCTCATACGCCTGCTCCGCCATCGCCCGGATCCCGGCCTCCAGCCCGTCCCTCGTGCCGCAGTAAAGGCGAAACAGGCTCCGCGGGTTCACCTTCTCCTCATCCACGCGGGCGTCGCTGCTGATGCCGTTCACGCAGGACCATACCGTCGAGCGCACCAGCGGCGTCCCGTCCCTGGCGAGAAACAGCGGGCCTTTTTGGATGCCCTCCCGCCGCGCATAGGAAAGCAGTTCCTTTCGCAGACAGTCCGGCAGCCGCAGGAGCCGCTTCCGATGATAACTCTCCGTCCGGATCGATCCGTCCCGCACGGCCTCCGCCGTGACTCTGTCCAGCTCCTGACTCCGCACGCCCGCGCTCCCCATCAGCTTGATCAGGAGATATTCCCGTTCTCTGCCCAGACGCTTTGCCGTTTTCAGCAGCCTTATATATTCCGCCCTGGTCAGCTCCGGCTGAATGCTGTCCGGCTTCTTTGAAAAATCCGTTTCCTGCCACTCCCGCTTCCCCATATATTTCAGAAAGCTGTTGTATGCGGAGAGCCGGGCGTTTATGGTCCGGCGGGAATAACCGCGCTCCTCCATCCAGGCCTTCCATTCTCCGCCCGTCGTTTCGCATATGCCGCTGCCGGGCGGAAGATAGGCCGCCAGCCCGGAAAGGATCTGTCGATAACTGTTCAGGGAACACGTCTTGCAGTCCCGGGTTCTCATCTCATTCAGAAATGCGTCGATCGCCTCATCCGTGAGCGGTATTTCCGTCTCTCTTTCCGCCGCCATCTGTCCGTCCCTTCTTTCTTTTCTTTATATCCGGATCTATTATAAATCATAATATTCATTTTGTCTATTATATAAATCCGAAATTTTCCAGCTAACGAAAACATCCCGTTTCTATCCAGAGAAACGGGCAGGGACAGGGCCGCGGCGGTGACACCGGCACAGACCGGCGCGCCCCGCCCGAAAACCGTTCCCGAAAACCGTCACTGCGGCAGGCTGCCGGCCGCGCACAGCGCGCCGTATCCCACCCGATTATTCGGCAGGGCATCCTCCCCGCGCAGGGGCCGCGCGCCCCGCCGCAGATACGCTTTCATTTTTTCTCCGTATAAATACGGATCATTCCCCCGCACGATCCCCCATTCCATCAACAGAGCCGACGCGCCCGTCACGATCGGAGCCGCAAAGGAAGTCCCACTGACACGAACAACACTCCCGCCTGACGTGACTGTCAGAATATCCACTCCCGGCGCGGCAAGATCGGGCTTGACGTCCTCGAACAGGGCGGCATCCGCCGCCGGAACCGGCGCGCCGCGGCCGGAAAAATCGGCATAGGATTCATAAAACGGCTGATATGCCCCCACGGTCAGCACCTTCGCGGCGGTGGAGGGCACCGTCAGCGTCAGCTCCGTCGCGGGCCGTACAAAACGGGTCTCCGGCGCGCGCACCTCCTGTCCCGGCAGATACATCTGATATTCCCCCGAAACGATCCTGAGCGCCTCCAGCCGGACCGACCAGACGCCCGCTTCAATGTAAGAATTTACCGGAAGAAGATCGAAAAAGATCTCCTGCCGGACGGAATAGGGGGACGGCTGTCCCACGTAAATCAGCACCTCCGTATCTCCCGCGATCACATCCTGTCTTCTGCCGTCCGGGAACGTCCCCATTCCGTTTTCCTGCGGGAGGCGTACCGGGATCTCGTCGCCGGACGGCGTGACCAGCGTGATCGCAAAAAGATCCGCGTAATTTTTCCAGACCTGCAGGCTCAGCGTGCGTTCATAATCCGCGACCACCAGCTCCACCGTCCCGCTCCCGTTCTCCACAAGCCGCCCCGCCGCATGTCCGGAAGAAGCGCCTTCATTTCCGCTGCCCGCGCAGATCACCGTGCGGCCTGCCTCTGCGGCGCTGTCCAGAAATCGGGACAGGAGGGCGGACCCGTCATGAGGACCGCAGGTATTCCCGAAACTGATATTGATGACCAGCGGACGTCCCATCTGCCTCGCCTTCCGCAGGGACCAGGTCACCGCGCGCATCAGCTCCGTCGTCCGCGGGAAACCGTTTTGCAGATCTGCCAGCTTCACCACCAGAAGCTGCACGCCCACCGCCACGCCCTGCAGAAGCGGATCCCTGCTTCCTCCCGCCGCCACCGCCGCCACCGAAGTCCCATGGCCGGAACGGTCAACGCTCGGAACTCCGGAAAAGGCGTCCTGTCTGCTGCCCGCGGCCAGCGCCGCGTCGATCTGGGGCTTTGAAAATTCCGCGCCGATGGAAAACCCCTCCGGCGGAGCGAACCGCCCGTCCGTCAGCGTCTGATCCCAGAGCCACGCGATACGGCTGCCGCCGTCGCCGTCGCGAAAATCCTCCAGATAATAGTCGATTCCCGAATCCAGCACCGCGATCAGCACACCGCTGCCGGACAGATCGCCGCGCATGTCCTGCCCTCCGCCGGATATCTCCTGCGCCGTGCCGTCCGCATTTTCCGCTCCGCAGGCCTCCTCCCGTACGCCGTCCGCGCAGGGGCCCTCCCGCGGCGCGCAGCCCGCATCCAGTGTCCCGCAGGATACGTCCGCAGCGCATGCGCCGCTCCCGGTCAGCGGCAGGATGTAGCTCACCCGCTTCGCCTCATAGACTCCTTCCAACAGCCTTTTAGGCATTTCCACATATTCCACCTCCGGCGCCTGTACCAGCAGAGGAATCTTTTCCTGCGGCAGCGTCACGATCGCATAGCCCGCCAGCAGGCGTTCCACGCCGATGCCCTCCTGCCGCAGCCGCTCCAGATCTCCGCTGTATTTGACGATCAGTTCCCAAACCCCGCTCTCCCGGTCAAAGCCCACGTCCAGCACATCGGAACGCTGCCGCTGTCCCTCCCCGGACTCCAGACTCAGATTCAGAATATCCTCCAGCTTTTCCGAGACCATTCCCATCCTCTTTTTTAAAAAGGCGTCATGATATTCTATTCCCTTCTCCGCCGTCTGTGCGGGAGGCTGCGGCCGGCCGGACGCCGCGGGACGGATCAAAGGCCCCGACATACAGAAAACCCGGGGCGCAGGGCCCCGGGCCGGTTTCTGATTTCTTTTTCCTCCGAACCGTTACAGTCTTGAATAGCCGTGGCCGTTGACCATGGCGTCCAGCTTCTGTTTGTTCCGGCAAAACGGGCAGGCATACGCCTCATAAGCCTGATAGCCCGGAATATCGCTGACGGTGAAAAGGCTGTCGATCCGATGCCCGTTGACGCTGTCAATGGCGCTGAATACGGAACAGATCTCCTGCACATGGCCGCCGTAATAGTCGATACATTCCATGCTACGGCTGATGGTGAGACCCGTGGTGGAAGTCGCCAGCAAAAGCACCACGTTCTTCCCGCGGATCGCCGGGATCAGATTATCCCGGAAGATCATCTGGTTGTTGATGTTGAACTCCGGCGTGACCACGTAAATCGTATTGTGCTCATTCATCGTGCGGAAATGCCGGTTCTCCAGCTCCTCCGCCAGATACGCGCCGATCACCTCGCTGCCGTCCATGCAGACGATGGTATCCACCACCGCGTCGATGGGGAAACGCTGCGCAAAGGCCTTTGCCGCATCCGCCGCCTCGCTGCGCCTCGTCTTCAGACCCGTAATGTCCACATAATAATTGATATGGGAATGGCTGGTGGCAAAATGCCCCGGTATCGCGCGCAGCGCAATGCTGTTGCCCGCTCTGGAATAAAATTTCAACGCATGATTTTCCATTCTGTGATCCCCGTCCTTTCGCGCCGCATCCTCTCCGGCTAAATCCCCGAGCCGGGATCCTCCCGCCGCATCCGCGGCCGTCCCGCCTCCACCATGGCGCAGTCCGAACCTGCCATCCGAACAGCCCCTGCATCTGTTTCCAGTATACCTTTTCCCCCGGCCCGGCGCAAGGCTTTTCTGGGAAAACGGCCGCATTTCCGGGAAAAGCGGCCGCATTTTGCGCGCCCGATACCGTTCCCCGCAAAACAGACCGCCAGGGATGCCTCAGTCACCCCGGAGCGTCCGTTCCAGGCGAGGGATCCGCTCTGCGCTTTCAGCTCATCATCCAGCGCACCAGCTCCGCCATCGCCGCCGTATCCTTCACGCCCGCCGTCTCAAAGGCAGAGTGCATGGCAAGCTGAGGCAGCCCCACATCCGCGGCCGGAACGGAAACATGCGCGTTGGAGATCCTTCCCAGCGTGGAACCGCCGGGGACATCGGCCCGGTTGGTAAAATTCTGTACCGGGATCTCATGCTCCCTGCAGATGTCCCGCACCAGGGCCGCCGAAGCGCCGTCCGTGACATACCTCATACCACCCTGGAACTTGAGCACCAGACCGCCGTTCAGATAAGGGCGATTGGCCAAATCGCTCTTCTCCGGATGGTTGGGATGCACGGCGTGCGCATTGTCCGCTGACAGCAGAAAGCTGTTCTGTAAAAAGCGCCTCTTTTCCAGCGCGCTTTTGCACAGGGAAAGCCCTTCGAGAACGATATCGACGATCTCCTCCAGGAAAGTGGAATCCGCCCCCTGTCTGGACGCGCTGCCCGTTTCTTCATTATTGAAAAGCGCATAGACCGCAATAAAATCCACAGGTCTGGATGCCATGAAGCCCTTCCAGGCGGAAAACGCGCACTGCAGATCGTCCAGCCGGGGCGAACCGACAAACGCGTCGTCCGCTCCCATGATCCGCCCTCTGTCCCGGTTATAGACATACAGATCGCTGCCCAGAATATCCGCTTCGGAAACCTTCAGGCTGTCCGCGCAGAGCTTTTTCAGCGTCATCTCCTGATCCTGCGCAAAAAGCGGCAGCAGATCCACCTGCGGATTGAGCTTCTGCCCCTCATTGGCCTCCCGGTTGAAATGGATCGACACATTTGGGATCACCAGCAGATCCTTTCGGATATCCACCAGCCTGGACTCGATCCCCCCGGTCTCCGGATCCTTCACCAGCACCCGCCCCGCCACGGAAAGCGGCCGGTCCATCCAGGTGTTATAAATCATGCCGCCGTATTTTTCGACATTGAGCTTCACATACTTCCCTTCCAGCCGGATTTCCGGCGATTCCTTGAGCTTAAAGCAGGGCGAATCGCTGTGGCTGGCCACAATGCGCATTCCCCGTATCCTGCCCTCCGGAATCTTCACCGCGATGAGCGCGGAATCGCCCTGCGTCGTATAATACCGTCCGCCGGGGACCAGTCCCGTCCCCTCCAGCTCCTCCAGCTTTCTGAACTCCGCCGCCCGCAGCCTTCTCTCCAGATTCGCAGCGGCATGAAAGGGCGTGGGACTGCCCTCAATGAAGGAAAGCATTTCCTTCGCCAGCTCCCTGACCTGCGCGCCGTTATTCCCGCTGCCGGCATAGCTGCCGGGAACCTTCTCCGTCACCAGCCCCTTTTCCATCATGAAGATCGGATGATAGGAAAGCTTCGCCTGCCGCAGCCCCTCCGCTCCCGCATCATCCTCCCGGTTTACATAGGTGAACCCTTCCATCTCGTGCTCCACGAACTGCTGGTTGATCATGGAATAAGCCCCTTCCACATCGGCCAGCGCCTTTTCAAAATGCACGACATACATATTTTTCCCGCAGGGCTCTCCCACCGCAAAAGCCGCCACACGTCCGCCCGCCCGCAGCAGCCCGCCGGTCAGATGCAGCGCCTCCATATGGCGCAGCGCCTCCAGCGTCACCGAAAACTCTTCTTCCTTCTCCCCGCCCTCTCCGGCGCCATTCTGCTCCCACCACAGATGCGCCATCTCGATGCATTCCTGTACGTTTTCCGCCGTAATGGGCTCATAACGCCAGTCGGGGTATTCCTTTTTGAATTTATTGCAGTGATTCTTCTTGGCGTGCAGATTTTTGCCCTGCAGGGTCAGAAGCCTGTCCTTTTCATAGACATAATCCGCGATCCCGCGCTCATATTCGATCTGGAACCGTCCGGGATACTGTTCTTCCAGCATGTCGAACTGCGCCGGACTCACCAGATGCATTTTAAAAGGGCGTCCCACCTGCCCGAACCACTCCGAAAGCGCATCCACCGTTTTCCTCAGATCGATCACGCCCTGCGGAAAGCTCACCGACATGCCGCTCTCTCCGGATTCAAACACCAGGCTGCCCTCCACGATCCCGAAATAGATCGGGTAATACGGCTTCCAGAGATAATTGTTCGCAAAGGTGAAATCACAGTTCCGCACCGGCTCCTTCTCATAAAAGCTTTCGATCAGATTCCGGTCCGAAAGCTCCAGTTCCTTCCATAAAAGCTTCAAGCCTCTCTTACCTCTCTTTCACGGCGCGCAGCCGTTCTCGTCCCCGTTTCCGTACAGCGGGTCCGCCTTCACATCCGTTCCGTCTCATACAAGCTCCAGCCCCACCGGACAATGGTCGGAGCCATAAACATCCTGACAGATGAACGCATCCTTCAGGCGGGATCTCAGGCATTCCGATACGATAAAATAATCGATCCGCCACCCCGCGTTCTTCTCCCTGGCATGGAAGCGGTAGGACCACCAGGAATAGACGCCCTCCCTGTCCGGATAAAAATACCGGAAGGTATCGAGGAAACCGCTCGAAAGCAGCTCCGTCATCTTTCCCCGCTCCTCATCGGTAAAGCCCGCATTGTGCCGGTTGGTTTTGGGATTCTTCAGATCGATCTCCTGATGGGCCACGTTCAGATCCCCGCAGAAAACCACGGGCTTCGTCCGTTCCAGATTTTTCAGGAAGGAGCGAAAATCATCCTCCCAGCGCATCCGGTACGCAAGCCGTGCCAGGCCGTCCTGGGAATTGGGGGTATAGACCGTGCTCAGATAAAAATCCGGGAACTCCAGCGTGATGACCCTTCCCTCTCTGTCATGCTCGCTGACACCGATGCCATATGTCACTGACAGCGGTTCCGTCCTGGAAAAGACCGCCGTTCCGGAATACCCTTTCCTTTCCGCGCTGTTCCAGTATTGCCGATAGCCCGGCAGCTCCAGCTCGATCTGCCCCGGCTGCAGCTTCGTCTCCTGCAGGCAGAACACGTCCGCGTCCGCCTCCCTGAAAAAATCCAGAAATCCCTTTCCCATACAGGCCCGCAGGCCGTTTACGTTCCATGAAATCAGCTTCACGATCCTTCTCCCCGCTTTCTGTCCCAAACAGCCGCCGCTGTTTTTGCATTCGTTCCCGTCATCCCGTTTCCCGGCCCCCGGCGGCGGAACCGTCTCCGGTTCAGGCAGTCAGCCCCAGCAGAGCTACCGCAATCCGAAAATAGATCATCAGGGAAAGCGCGTCCACGATGGTGGTGATGAACGGGCTCGCCATCACCGCGGGATCAAACCCCACGCGCTTGGCCGCCATGGGCAACACGCACCCCACCACCTTGGCGATGACGACAGCCGCCACCAGCGTGAGGCACACCACGGCGGCGACCGCGAGATCCACCCGGTCAAAAAGCATCAGCTTCAGGAAATTGCAGGCTGCCAGCGTCAGGCCGCACAGCACGGCCACCCGGATCTCCTTCCAGATGACCCGGAACGCGTCTGAAAATTCGATGTCATTCAGGGAAAGGCCGCGGATGACGGTGGCGCTGGCCTGTCCGCCGGCATTCCCGCCGGTATCCATCAGCATCGGGATAAACGCCGTCAGCACCACGCAACTGCTCAGCGCGTTCTCAAAGGAGGTGATGATCCTTCCGGTGAAGGTGGCGGAGATCATCAGAAGCAGCAGCCAGGGGATCCGGTTTTTCCAGGTCTCGAACACGCCGGTCTTCATATAGGGCTTGTCGCCGGGCAGAATGGCGTTCATCTTTTCGATGTCCTCGGTCGCCTCTTCTTCCATGATATCCATGATATCGTCAACGGTGATGATGCCCACCAGCCGGTTCTCATTGTCCACCACGGGCATGGCCGTGAAGTCATATTTTTTGAAAAGCTCCGCCGCTTCCTCCTGGTCCATCAGCGTGTGGATGGAAATGACGTTTTCATTCATGAAATCGCCGATGACCTCATCGCTTCCGTGCAAAAGCAGATAGCGGAGCGATACCGTGCCGATCAGCCTGCGGGAGCCGTCCAGCACATAACAGATATTGATCGTCTCGCTGTCCACCCCCACGCGCCGGATGCGCTCTATGGCCTCCTTTACCGTCAGGTTCTCCTTCAGATCCACATATTCCACCGTCATGATGCTGCCGGCGGAGTCCTCCGGATAATTGAGCAGATGGTTGATGTCCCGTCTCGTCTCCGGACTTGCGTTGGCCAGAATCCGCTTCACGATATTGGCCGGCATCTCGTCCATCAGGTCGGCCGCGTCGTCCGCCATCAGGTTATCGATGATGCTGCCGGCATCCCTGTCCGACAGGGACGTGATAATATACTGCTCATCATCCACATCCATATAGGAAAAAACCTCCGCCGCCTGATCCTTGGGCAGGATGCGGAACACCTTGAGCATATCTTCTTTTTCCAGATCCTCCAGCATGGAGGCCACATCGGCATCCATGACCTCGGAAAGCATCTGGCGCAGCTTCGTGTACTGCTTTTCAGACAGCAGTTCTCTGATCGACTCTGCATCCCGGATATTTTCCATGCGATTCTCCTTTCAGACCGCCCAGGAAGGCGCAGAAATCCCCCTGCGCCGGGCGCACTGTTCTCGGGAGCGCGGTTTCAGAAAGGCTCCCTGTCACTGTTCGTCGAGGTATTGTGCCGTCGCTGCCTGTCATAAAACCACCTCCTTTGAAGATCGCATGTCGTCCTGTTCTGACATATGTGTCAGTTCTTATCTTCTGCAACGTAAAAAAGCTGCTCCAGCTCGGTCAGGACAGCCCTGCCGCCGGTGCTTTCGGTCACTTCCCTGCGAAAGGCCTCCAGCATGTCCTGACAGATCAGCACCCGCATCTCCACACGGTCCGTATAATCGACCGACTCCGCCGCGATCCCCCGCTGCCCCATCAGATACTGGAGCTTCCCCGCATCGGCATAGTCCGTCCCGATCAGGAGGCGCGTGCCAAAGCGCATCGTCCCGATCCTGCAGGCCCGCAGCCCTTCCTTCACGGCCCCGGAATAGGCCCTCGCCAGTCCGCCGGTCCCCAGCAGGATCCCGCCGAAATACCGGGTCACCACAACGGCCACGTTCCGCAGCCCCTCCCCCTGCAAAACCTCCAGCATGGGACGCCCCGCCGTTCCGGAGGGTTCTCCGTCGTCGCTGCACCGGGCCGTTCCCGCTCCGCCTCCGATCACGAAGGCATAGCAGTTGTGCCTGGCATCCCAGTATTTTTTCTTCATCTCCTCAACGAAGGACTGCGCTTCCTCCTCCGTCGTCACCGGCCGCACCGTGGCGATGAACCGGGATTTTTTCTCCACAAGCTCTCCCCGGCCGCCCTCTGTGACCACACGGTACGGCGTCCTGTCCGTCTCTTTTCTTTTCTCCATCATCCACTCACCCGAATGCGGCGCCGTATCGGCTGTTATTTATTTTAGCATCAAAATCCCGTTCTGTACAGTAAAATCCGCGCCGCTTTTCCGCCGCCGAAGCGCTCCCGTCCCCGGCCTCCCGTCCCGAAAGGTTAAAAACGCTCGGTTAAACCGCGTAAAAATTGTGAATAATATATTAATATGGAAGAAAAAGCCTTTATTTTTACATCGCTTTTTGATAAAATGAAGAACAGTTGCAGAGCAACCGGGCTTTTCGCCCCCTGTGCGGCGGGAAGCGTTTAAGGAGGCATATTTGCATGAATTACGGCAAAGACAGCGTAACCGCGAAGAAGAAGATGATCGAATCCTCCTCCACGCGCTGGGGCCGCAGGTTTCTGATCCTTTTCGCCAGGACTTTTCTGGTGTGTCTGCTGGGGATCGGGATCATCGGCTTCTGCGGAGGGATCGGCGTCTTCAAGGGCATTATAGATTCCGCTCCCACCATCAACCTGGAGGATGCCACCCCCAGCAGATTTTCTTCCTTTATCTATGACACGGAGGGCAACCAGATCGCCAAGCTGGTGGCCGAGGATTCCAACCGGGTACCGGTGACCATGGATCAGATCCCTCAGGACCTGGCAGACGCTTTCGTCGCCATTGAAGACGAACGGTTCTATAAGCACAACGGAATTGATATCGAAGGCATCATGCGCGCGGCGTATCGGGCCGCCGTCACCCTTTTTCAGGAAAAGCAGGGTGCCAGCACGATCACGCAGCAGCTCATCAAAAACACGGTCCTGACCACCTGGACCCAGGAAAAGACGCTATTCGAGAGCGTCAAGCGAAAGGTACAGGAGCAGTATCTGGCGATCCAGCTCGAGAAAACCACCCAGGACAAATCCAAAATCCTGGAGCAGTATATGAACACCATCAATCTGGGGCAGAACACGCTGGGCGTCCAGGCCGCCGCGAAGCGGTATTTCAACAAAAATGTCTGGGAGCTGAACCTCTCCGAATGCGCCTGTATCGCAGGCATCACACAGTATCCGTCCCTGTACAATCCCATCACTCACCCGGAGGAAAATCTCAAGCGCCGCGACACCGTTCTGGAACACATGAGGGAACAGGGCTACATCACGCAGATCGAGTTTGACACGGCACAGGCGGATACGGAAGCGCTTTATGACCGCATTCAGACCGCCAACGCGGCTGTGGAGGAAACCTCCATCGACTCCTACTATGCCGACGCGGTGAAGGAGGCCGTCATCGACGATCTGGTGTCGGCAGGCTATACGGAAACCCAGGCCTATATCATGCTTTACTCCGGTGGCCTGAGCATCTTTTCCGCACAGGATCCCGAAATACAGCGGATCTGCGACGAGGTCTGTTCCAATGAAGAGAACTACCCGGAGGGCGTGCGCTGGCTTTTAAGCTATCGCCTTTCCTATAAAAATAAGGCGGGCGAGGTCACAAACGTCAGCACGGAACAGTTCCGCACCTGGAATCAGGAAAACGTGAACAGCAGCTTCAACCTGCTCTATGACTCCCAGGATGACGCCTATGCGTCCATCGAAAATTATAAGGCCGCTGCGCTTCCCGCCGATGCGGAGATCATCGGGGAAGTGGTCTCCCTGACGCCGCAGCCCCAGATCTCCCTGACCATACAGGATCAGTCCACCGGCTATGTGGCAGCCATGGTGGGCGGCCGTGGCGTCAAGGAGGGCAACCGGACACTGAACCGGGCCACCGGCACGGTCCGTCAGCCCGGCTCCACCTTCAAAATCATCTCCACCTACGCGCCCGCGCTGGACAGCGCCGGCATGACGCTGGCGGATGTGGAGGTGGACGCTCCGTTCAACTATGAGGACGGGAAGTCCGTCGCCAACGCGGACAACAAATACCTCGGTATTCTTTCGTTCCGGGAAGGGATCATGCGCTCCCGCAATGTGGTGGCCGTCAAAGCGCTGACCCAGATCACGCCCCGGCTGGGCTATGAATACCTGCTGAACTTCGGTCTCACCACGCTGGTGGAGAGCGAGGAGATCAACGGCAAAACCTATACCGACATCAAGCAGCCCCTGGCGCTGGGCGGCATCACAAAAGGGGTCCGCAATATCGAGCTCAACGCCGCCTATGCCACCATCGCCAACCAGGGCCAGTATATCAAGCCCAAGCTTTACAGCATCGTCAAGGATCACGACGGAAACGTCATTCTGGACAACACCGAGGCGGAAAGCCACCACGTGCTCAAGCCCTCCACCGCGTTCCTGCTCACCAGCGCCATGGTGGATGTGGTGACCAATCCCGCCGGCACCGGCACCTCCGTGAACTTCGGCGGCATGTCCATCGCCGGGAAAACCGGCACCACCTCCGATTACAACGATGTGTGGTTCTGCGGTTTTACGCCCTACTATACCTGCACCGTCTGGACCGGCTACGACAACAATGTCAAGCTCCGTCAGGGCGACGAGCGCAATCTGTCCAAAAAGCTCTGGCGGGAGGTCATGAGCCGCGTCCACGAAGGGCTGGAAAACAAAGCCTTTCCGCAGCCTGCCGATATCGTGGCGGAGGTCGTCTGCTCCAAGTCCGGCAAGCTGCCCAACGAGCTGTGCATCCAGCAGAACGAGATCAAAACCGAATACTTCACGCCGGACACGGTCCCCATGGAAACCTGCGACGTGCATTATCAGGGCATCCTCTGCGCCTACAGCAATCTGCCCGCCAGTCCGGAATGCCCGTTTGCAACCAACGGCATTCTGGAGATGCTGCCGGAAAACGAACGCCTCCTGACCGGTCAGGTGAACGCGGACGGCACCGCCTCCACGCTCTGCCCGCACAACGCCGAATTCATGGCGCTTCCCGGCGCGGATGAAGTCATCGAACAGCAACGCCTGGAGCTGGAGCTGCGCGTCAATCTGGGCTCTTATGAACAGCGCTTCGCGGACCTGCAGCAGCAGTTGGCGGAGGCGCAGATCGCAAAGACCGAGGCCGACAACCGACTGGCAAATGCCGTCACCGAGGAAGAACAGACGCAGGCCCGCCAGGAATCCGAAGCGGCCCAGACGCGCATCAACACCATCAACGACCGGATCGCCCAGCTTCAGGCCGCCCAGAACGCGGCGGTCGCGGCGCAGGCCGCGGAGATCCCTCCGGAAGGCTGATGGCGGCCCCAGCAAACGCAGCGAACGGCACGGCGGAGAGACAGATTTTTCCTCATGGCATCGGCGGATCCGGATGATAAATTTACCTGAAAATATCAGTTGACAACCCGTTTTTCCTATGTTATGATAAAACACGGTTGTGAAAGACAGCCGTGAGTTGCTGCTGTGGCTCAGTCGGTAGAGCGTCGCATTGGTAGGGAAAGAGTCAGCAGTTCAAAAACAGGTTCAGACATGCTGCCGTAGCACAGTCGGTAGTGCGCAGCATTGGTAGTGCTGAGGTCACGGGTCCGATTCCCGTCGGCAGCTCTGAAAATATTGAAAAATAAAGGCTTTTCGAGGATTAGTTCTTCGGAAGGTCTTTATTTTATGTGGGGCATAATTGAACGAATGCCTCACTTCTTTTTCACTGTATTTTTTTAGCATGAATGAATGGGAATATCCAAATTTGTTCAGATTTTGTTACCAAAACAGAAAAAACACTGATAAGCTGATGATACAGCAGAAAGAAAGCAAGGCTTTTACAGGAGCATTACTTCTCTTGTATTTCCATGTTATCAAGAGCATATTGCAGAGCCATACCAATCAATTCATTCCTTGAACGGTTGGTTTTAGCAGAGAGTTCGTTATACTTCTCTTGCAATTCTCTGTCTATGCGAATAGTCATGGTTACGGCTTTATCTTCCTTCGGCTTAACAACAAATTTTTCCATGTGACACAATACCTCCATATGTTTTAATTACATTATAGTTTGAATTGCTACTTCTAATCTATGACACAAAGTGAGTTGAATATTGATGTGAAATATCAATGGACTTTTGCATTGCAACAGCGTATAATATATCTTGTCAAAATAATGCGAAAATGGAGGTCGGTTGACTATGGCAAAGGAAAAGAAAGACAAAAGCAGTGTAAAAAAGCCGTTTTACAAAAAGTGGTGGTTTTGGGTAATCATCATTATTGTGCTGGCTGGTATCTTTGGGAGTGGTGGAACTAAGGACAAGGAAAACGCTGATACTCCCCCGACAGCTACACAAGACGAGCAAACAGCTTCGGACAGTCAAACAGATGATGTATCGGCAGATAAGTTTGTGGAAGAAGTAAAAACGGCAATTCAAGGAGCAATCAGCAGTAAGACGGAAGCAATTACAGATGTTGTACTGGAAAATGGGGATTTGTGCGTATACGTTGATTTCAGCAAGGCAGACCCATCTCCTCTCTCATTAGAGGATTTGGCATTGTCGAGAACCTCATCAATCACAGACGCTATTCTTGAATTGAAAGACTATGACGAATTGTGGGAAACGATAACTGTTGACTTTGGTGATGTAGGGCATATTACAAATAGCAAGACGGATATGAAAAACAATGGTTTTGGACGGTATTTCCCCGCAGAAGATTTCAAGATTGAGTGAAAAAATATTTATAAATACTCTTGCTTTTCTCTTTGAAAAAGCGTATAATTATCATATATTTGGGAAGTAGCAAAAAAGAGAGCAAGTAACTTAGAACAGTAAAGAAACTCCAGAGAGAGCAGATTGTCAGTTGACTAAGAAGAACAGTTGTTCAAAGCGGTCAGAGGACATTGGCTCTCTTTTTTGTGTGCAATTCTATGAAAGGAAGGACAATGAATGGAAACAGTTGAAAATCAGAAGTCTTCCCGATGCAGATTAAAAAAGAATTGTCAACAGGGGTTAGACGGAATGAATTTAGAGTATGTGTTAAGCATAGAGGGCGCAGAGCGGTTATATCTGCAAGAGGATTACATACATAATGATGACGGAAAAACAATAGCAGAAATAAGTTGTATCGGCGGTAAATTGTCGGCATATGTTAATGCGGTACATTGTATAAAGTCGAACAACGTAAAACCATTGACCGTTGCTGATACAATCAAATTAGAGCTTATTAAGTCTAAAGTTATAGGCTTTATGAGCGATTATTTGAAAAGACATTTGCAAGGGCAATATTCAGAGGAATACATCAATGGTCTTACGGTAACAAAGCTAGAATGTAATATTACTCTTCCATGCGTGAAAGGTGCAAGTCCATCTGATGTTATCAATCTTTTTGAATGTGCTTTAGATAAAACAGTATTGCATAGGCAACGAAAGACAAAGGATAACCATGATAAAATAGCAACAAGCTGTTACTATACGAAACGCAAGGAATATTGTTTGAAAATATACGATAAAACAATCGAACAGCACGATAATGGCAATCCGTTAGTTGAGGCTAATCTGCTTCGTGTGGAAATTGTATTTCTTGATAAAGCGTTAATGAGAATGTATGGCGATAAAAGGACATTGAACGATATATTGACGCAAGAAGCTATCATAACTTTATGCAAAGAATATAAAAAGGTATTCAAACAAGAATTGATTGAAAAGCATATAAAGCCGTATCTTGATAGGTGTTTGCAGAAAATATTTGACAGCTTGCGTGATTGCGAGGACGGCAATCCTATTTCAGAAGCGATTGCAAAGAACAAAGCGCATATTCCTGATATGGAAGTGCTTAGAAAGGCATTAAAGAAGTGGTATAAATCTCAAAATGCTGATGACAGGAGTGTCAGGGTATTGTATGAATACCGCAAGAAAAATATTGGCATTCCAGAGGGTGTATTAAAAACAATCAAGACATTCAGCGAGAATTGTTAATGCAAAAAAGTACCTAAGAATAGGGCATGCTTTGAGAGTTAAGAAGAAGCTATAGAAGCAGAGAAAAGCTACTATTTACAACGGTTTGAAGCAGTTTTCAAAGCATGAAAAATGGAACATAACAGGGGAAGTAAAATACAGTGGCAAGCAAGATAGATAAGTTTATCAGTCAGGCGTGCAGTTGCACAAATGCAGTAATATATTTGTGTGACAGCATAATCATTAGGATATTGGGCTGTTACTTCATTGAAAGGAGCAGAGCGATGGCAATTACAAGGAATTTTAAAGTATTATCAAATGATATAGCGTCTAAAGCTGACAATGATATGTCAAAGCGGTTGAGCGCGCCGAGAATGAGGACTATTGACGAAGTATCTAAGCTGACAGGCTTATCTTATACATTCATCAGAAAACTGTGTTTGAACGGTAAAATTGTTCATGTAAAGACAGGCAGAAAATATCTTGTCAATTTAGACAAGTTCTATGAGTATCTCAATACAGGGGATAGGCAAGAGAATGTTTCATGCTAAGACAGCAACAGCATACATACAGTTATAAGCGCGTTATCTCATTCATATTTTGAGTTTTAGAGCGCAAGCATGGAAATTATCGCAGAGACGACGAAAAGCTTGTTAAATCGCAAATATGAAAACGATAGCGCATAGCAATAATTTTTTGATGCGCTGACAAGACAAACGAATGACCGCTTTCCGGAGTGCTATTTTTCAGAACTTGGAGGATAATAAAATTGTAACAGGAAAGCGGTCAATGTTTTGTATCGGTCGGAGGAGGTGCAAATGGATAAAGAATTAAATCCGATAGACAAAAAATGCAGAAATGATAAATGGGTTGTTACGATAGTATCAAATGACAAGCTGATATGCAGAAATTGCATATATCGGAATGACGAAAAACCAGGTGTCTGCAAGATGTATCAGGACATCAAGCCAGACATGGTATTTGAAAAAGGCGAGTGCAAAGAGTATATCAGAGTATAGGTCGGATATTCAAGCCGACACATAAAAGGAGAAGATGAAGAAATGGCATCAATAAAAAGAGTAGTTAAGAAAAGCGGTAAAGTTGTATACCGTATCAGAGTATCTTTAGGACAGGACAAGCAAGGAAAACAGAATATCAAAGTACATACATATGAGGTAGACCAAAACGCAACACCAACACAGCAGGAAAAGCAGGCATTAAAATATTCGCTGGCTCTTGAGGACAGATTGAAGAATGGCGATAATTTAGAGGGCGAGGAAACATCATTTGAAATGTTTGCGGAGAAATGGCTGTCATACATGAAAACAGAGTTAGCATATTCAACGTATGAGAACTATGTGCGTAATGTAAATGATGTGATTGTTCCGTATTTCAAGGCATATAAGGTGGCAAAGATAAAAACACCGCTGATAGAAACATTTTATAAAACGCTCGTTGGAAAGTATGCAAATGCTTCAATCGCAAAAATAGCAAACATATTAAGCGGTATGTTTCGGACAGCGATTAGATGGCAGATGATACAGATAAATCCTTGCAGAGATGCTAAGAAGCCGAAAAATGATGATGAAGAAACAGGATTGAAGTTTTTTACTCCTGAACAGTCGTTAATGTTTCTAAGGTCGCTTGATACTACGTTTACATGGGAAGTCAAAGGACATACGAGAATAGATGATACGGGGAAGCCCTATCAAGTAGGAAATTATCAAGAACCGCATCAGACATCAACACAACTGAAAGTATTTTTCAATCTTTCATTGTACTGTGGTTTTCGTAAAGGTGAAACATTGGCTTTGCATTGGAGCGATATTGATTTTGAAAAAAGGGAAATCAAGATTTCAAAAGCAGTTGGCAAGGCAGAGGACGGCGTTACAATCAAAAAACCGAAAACAGCTACATCAGTGCGTACTGTCACTTTTCCCGAAGCAATACTTCCACTGTTGAAACAATACCGCAGAGAATATAATACGTATCGTTTAAGCCTTGGCGACCAGTGGAAAGGCGACGGAAATCTGTTTATACAGTGGGATGGAAAACTAATGGGACTGTCAACTACATATCAGTATTTCAAGCGTCATCTTAGAATTTATAATGACTGGGTTAAAAATCATGAGGACGAAGCAAAAATAAAAGGATTTGAAGAATTGCCGATAATACCGTTGCATGGATTAAGACATTCATGCGCAACGCTTCTTAATTACTTAGGCATGAATCTCATAGATATTAGTAAAATCCTCGGTCATGCAAAGAGCAGTACAACAATGGACATCTACGCACACAGCTTTGATGGACAGAACAAAGAAGCCGCAAACAGAATAGATGAATTTCTTCAAGAGAAAAGGCTGAAACAAGCATAACAGCTATTAAAGCGGACAACATAACAAAGACTCGGGTATCGGAGCAATCCAATACTCGGGTTTTTAAATTTTCCAATATTCGATATCTTAAATATGCTTGACATAAGCTAATGGCAGAAGTAGAATGTATTCAGATTTTGTGTTCAGAATTTGTTAACTGAACAAGACCGACTGAAAACGAGTTGTGACGAGAGATAACGAGAAACCTTGTAAAATCAACGCTTTAGAGCGACTTAGAATAAGCTGTGACAAGGCAGAAAAAGCGGTATCGGGCATTGGTAGTGCGGAGGTCACGGGTCCGATTCCCGTCAGCAGCTTAAAAAGAATCCTTGCAAGATCAAGGATTCTTTTTATTTACCGTATGTCATTTCCCTTTTTACGGAGCTTCCGTATAAAAGGGCTGCATTTTCGGCCAGCAGGAAAGGATGCGCACAATGGGACTGAGGTTTCGGAAAAGCTTTAAGGTCGCCCCCGGCGTCAAGGTGAACCTGAACAAAAAGAGTGCCGGCATCACTCTCGGCACAAAGGGCGCCCACTTTACGGTCAATACCTCCGGGAAACGCACAGCCAGCGTCGGCATTCCCGGCACGGGCCTGTCCTATTCCACTTCCTCCGGCGGGAAGAAAAAGGGAACAAAAGGAAAGTCCGCCTCCAAGTGCGCCGCTTTTCAGAAATGGATCGGCATACTCATTGCGGTCATCGCCGTCATCAGTGTCATCCTCGCCCTGAAGGGTTCTCTCGGGCAAAAAGCGGACAGTACGGTTTCCAACACAGGAACGGCTGTCACCCAGGGCGGCGGGGAGGACGTATCATCCGATCCTGATGGAAAGGATACCGTTTCTTCTGTCGGAACCTCTGACACCGCGGAAACTGTCTGGATTTCCCAATCCGGCTCCAAATATCACTCCAAACCGGACTGCAGCGGCATGGAGGGCGCGACAGAAGTGACCCTGGAAGAGGCGCTGGAAATGGGTAAGGAAGCCTGCAAACGGTGCTATTGATAAAAAATCCAACAACTGGCATATAAAAAACAGCCGCTGTACCTCTTCCCAAAGGGGATGCACAGCGGCTGCCGTATTCACCGAAAAAGCCTCTGCCGCACGATCTCATAGGCCAGCACGCCCGCGGCCACAGAAGCATTGAGGGAATCGATATCGCCCTTCATGGGGATCGATGCCGTCATATCGCACTTTTCCCGCACCAGACGGCCCACGCCCTCTCCTTCGCTGCCGATCACCAGTCCGATGGGCCCTCCAAGGTTCAGATCGTACATCCGCGTGCCCCCCATATCCGCGCACACGAACCAGATCCCTTCTTTTTTCAGTTCCTCTATCGTCTTTGCCAGATTGGTCACACGGGCCACGGGCGTATAATTTAGCGCCCCTGCGGAGGTTTTCGCCACCGCAGCGGTCAGCCCGACGGCGCGGTTCCTTGGAATGATCACCCCATGGGCGCCGGCCAGATTCGCCGTCCGTATGATCGCCCCCAGATTGTGGGGATCCTCGATATTGTCCAGCAGGATCAGGAACGGGGCCTCTCCCTTTTTCCCGGCGGCATCCAGGATCTCGGAAACCTCCGCATACGCATAGGCGGCGGCATAGGCGATGACGCCCTGATGCTTCCCGGTCCCGGAAATCTGATCCAGCCGTTCCCGGCTCACGTATTTCACAGGCGTGCCCTTTTTCCCGGCCTCCCGGCGGATCGACATGATGGGGCCGTCCTGACAGCCGTCCAGCAAAAACAGACGGTCAATGGGACGTCCCGCCCTGTACGCTTCCAGCACGGCGTTGCGCCCCTCTATGGTAAATTCCTCGTATCGCATGCTTTCCCTTTCCTGGCAGAACCGTTCGCTTTCCCGCCGTCTATACCTGCATCCCGGTCAGTTCGAAGCTCCTGCGCACCAGATACAAAAGCCGGTCCATCCGGTCCGTCAGATACAAAAAGCCGTACAGCGCCTCCAGCCCCGTGGCCCTGTGATACTCCCCGACAGAGGCATTTTTCGCCGTGGTATGGGGATGGGCGTTGCGCCCACGCCGGTACACCGCCATTTCCTCCTCCGTCAGCTCCGCAAGAAGGGCCTCGGCGCATGCCGCCTGGGCGGAGGCCCGCACCACATCGCTTTTCCGCCGGTGCAGCGCGCCCGGCGCCGTGGCGCCCCGTTCCACGACGATCGTGCGGATCAGCAGGTCATAAACGCTATCTCCCACAAACGCCAGCGCCAGCGGCGAATAGGCGCGCAGATCCGCATCCGCGCAGTCAAATTCCCTTTTGATGGCCCCCAGCAGGGTCATATCTTCTTCCATTTCACGCCCTCACGGGTATCCTCCAGCACGATGCCCTTTGCAAGCAGCTCACTCCGGATCTCATCGGCCCGCGCGAAATTCTTCGCCTTTCTTGCCTCCTGCCGCCTGGCGATCAGCGCTTCGATATCGGCATCCAGCAGCTCTGTCTTTTCCTCCATACGAAGGCCGCAGATGTCCGTCATACCGAGCAGTTCATCCAGAAGCGCCCGGACAAAAGCGCGGCTGCCCGCGGTGCCGGCATTGGTATTGATGAACTTCACCAACTCGAAGATCGCCGAGATCGCGTCCGCCGTATTGAAATCATCCTCCATGGCAGCGTCGAATTTATCCGCATAAGCTCCGGCCAGGGCCAGCAGCTCCTTCTCCGCCGGGCTGCATTCCTCCCCCGCGGCGTTTTGCAGAAGGTAGCGCAGATTGGAGACCGCGGTTTGGATGCGCTCCAGACCGTTTTTCGCCGCCTCCATCAGCTCGGCGCTGAAATTCAAAGGGCTTCTGTAATGAGCGGAAAGCATGAAGAAGCGCACCACCATGGGATCGTACTTTTCCAGGATTTCCCGCACCGTGAAGAAATTGCCCGCGGATTTGCTCATCTTCCGGTTGTCGATGTTCAAAAACGCGTTGTGCATCCAGTAATGCGCAAAGGGCTTTCCGTTGGCCGCCTCTGACTGGGCGATCTCGTTTTCATGGTGCGGAAAGATCAGGTCCTCGCCGCCGGCATGAATATCGATCTCCTCCCCCAGATATTTTCTGCTCATGACAGAACACTCGATGTGCCAGCCGGGTCTGCCGTCGCACCAGGGGGATTTCCAGAAAGGCTCTCCCTCCTTCTTCGGCTTCCAGAGCACGAAATCCAGCGGATCCTCCTTCTGATCGCCGCCGGTGACCAGAAGCGAGCGCTTCCCGCCCTCCAGCTCGTCCAGATTTTTATGGGAAAGCTTGCCGTACTCCGCAAAGCTTCTCGTGCGGAAATAAACCGTCCCGTCCGCCGCCGTATATGCGTGTCCCTTATCGATCAGTGTCCGGATCATTTCCTCCATCCCGCCGATCTCCTGTGTGGCCAGCGGGTGTACGGTGGCAGGGCGCACATTCAGCGCTTCCATGTCCTTTTTGCACTCCCGGATATAGCGCTCGGAGATCACGCCGGCGTCCACCCCTTCCTCCTGCGCCTTTTTGATGATCTTATCGTCCACATCCGTAAAATTGCTGACGTAGTTGACCGCATACCCCTTATGCTCCATATAGCGCCGCACCGTATCGAAAACGATCATCGGCCGCGCGTTGCCGATATGGATCAGATTGTAGACCGTGGGGCCGCACACATACATGCGCACCTTCCCCGGCTCAATGGGCACAAATTCCTCCTTCTGTCTCGACAGCGTATTGTAAATCTTCATATGCTTTTCCTTTCCCGCTTTTCCCGCGCGCTTTCCTTATGCGTCCTTTGGGCTTCGTTCCTTCTGCATCCGCCGAAGCTGCGTTTCCAGCTCCAGGACCCGGTTGATCAGCTCGCTGTTGGCCTGCTGCAGGTTCATGATATCCTCCCGCACCGGATCCGGAAGATGAACGTGATCCATGGTTTCCCGGGGCATCGACCGGTTATCCCGGCGGACCACACGCCCCGGCACGCCCACCACCGTGGAATTGGGCGGGACCGCCGAAAGCACCACGCTCCCCGCGCCGATTTTGGAATTTTCTCCGATGGTAAAGGAGCCCAGCACCTTGGCCCCCGCACTGATCATGACATTATCCCCCACCGTAGGATGACGCTTGCCCTGTTCCTTGCCCGTGCCGCCCAGCGTCACACCCTGATACAGCGTCACGTTATTGCCGATCACCGCCGTCTCCCCGATGATCACGCCGTTGCCGTGATCGATAAAAAGACCGCTTCCGATCTTCGCGCCCGGATGGATCTCGATCCCGGTTTTGCGCGCGCAGCGCTGGGAAACGTACCGTGCCAGAAAATAGTGACCGGACAGATACAGCCGATGCGCCGTCCGATAATGCAGCATCGCCTTGAAGCTCGGATACAGGAACACCTCCAGAGAAGAATGGATCGCCGGATCCCGCTCCCGGATAATGCGGGCCTCCTCCCGGAAAAAACTGAAAAATCCCATCTGTGCCACCTTTTTCGCCGCCCCGCGCGGACGGCCGTCCTGTCAAACGGCAGCGGCCGTCACGCGCTGTGCGCCGGCCCTGCGCCTAAAAAAACCGTGGTCCTTCCTCTCCAAGAGACGAAAGAATCCGCGGTCCCACTCTTTTTCAGATATAAAATCTGCACTCTTTACGCGTAACGTGCGCCTGCGTACCCCGCTCATCCGCCCCCTTCGCCGGCATTCCGGCCCAGAAGCGCTTCGCGGGATCGGCTCCCGGATGCACCTTCTGCCGCAGCCGCGCGGAATGCTTTCAGCCCGGGCATTCCTCTCTGGCGCGCTCCTGCGTTCGCATACTCTTTCCGTTCAACGCCTTTCCCCGTTCTTTATCAGCATAAAGAATAAAACGGCTTTTGTCAACCGGATTCCGCAATTTCATTCGGAACGGCCGGTCAAAAAACCCTGCCGCGCCTGCCCGGATTTTGAACGGCGGCGCACGCTTCCGTCAAACGATCTCATTGATCCACACCGGGGAAAGCGGCTCCAGCTTCCGAAGCTCCGGATAGTCCGGGCTGCGGTATCCGAACACAACCGCGGTCAGCTCCGCAACGCCCATCCGTATCACCGATACCGCGTCTTCCGGAACGGCCTTTCTCACACACCGGATCCTGCTGCCCGAGCCGTCTGCTCTGCAGCAAAAATACGCGTTATTTTCCCCGATCAGCGGATCCGTAAGCTGCAGGACAAAATCCAGCCGCTCCCGACCCTTCATCAGCCCCAGCATCGCCTCCACGCAGAGGATCCGCGCCATGATTGCCGGCTTTTTCTCCGGCCTGCGGGCGATGAATCCGGATTCCGCCTCCGCGTCCGCCAGCACCTCCGGGATCCATTCCTCCTCTTCCCGCGTATACATACAGAGCCCCTTCAGCCGGCCGGCCTCCTCATAGCCCAGCACGCATCCGTTCTGCGCCGCCAGCTCTTTCTCCTGCAGCCTATAATATGCGGCGTCCCGCAGAACGTACACCGCCTTTTCCCTTTCCAGAAATTCTGCGGCAAAACGGGCCGCCCTGTCCGCATCGCCCGCCCCCAGCGCTTTCAGCCGCTCCCGCCGCAGCGTCCCGGCATCCCATACCGGCCGGTCATAGATCCAGGCGAAGCCGAACGGCGTATAAATCGCCGGGGAGGCCGGCATCAGAAAAGCAAAGGGCGTCCTCTCCCGGGAAAGCGCCGTCATGCTCTCCCGCAGCAGCCGGGACATATAGCCCCTGCGGCGGTACTGCCGCCTGGTTGCCACGCCCACAATATAGGCGGAAGCAACGGACTGTCCCCTGACCCGCATCCGCTCCGGAGTCAGGTAAAGCATGGCCCGCAGCCCCTCCGCGCCCTCCAGCACGACGCCCCGGTTCCCCGCCGCCTTTTGCGTAAAATAATATTCCGTAAAGGCTCTGCTGTCTTCGGAGAACACTTCCTCCCAAAGAGAACGCGCGGCCAGGCACTGCCCGCCCTCCAGCCAGCGCAAGCGTATATTTTCTTCCGGCCTTTTCTGCATTCCCATCCCAGAAGCGCCTCTCTTTCGCCGGCATCGAAAACAGCCGTTTTGCGGCAGTCCGGTTTCTGCGGTGAAATATCCCTGCCGCACAGAATGACCGAATCCCCTGTCCGCGTCAGGCCTTCGGACATCCTCCGCAGCCGGCGCACCCCGCAGCCGTCACATCCCGATCGTACAGATCCATGGGGCTGTTCAGCAGGCAGACCGCCTGCGCGGAAATCCCCTCCCCGGTTCCGGTAAACCCGAGCCCTTCCTCGGTCGTCGCCTTTACGCTGACCTGAGAAATATCTATCTTCAGAGCGTCCGCGATATTTTTTCTCATCGCCTCGATATGGGGACGCATTTTCGGCGCCTGGGCGATGATTGTTGCATCGATATTTTCCACGAGAAACAGGTTTTCCTCCAGAAGCGCTCCGACCTGCTCCAAAAGCCGCAGGGAGCTGATCCCCTCATACGCGGGATCGGTATCGGGGAAATACGTCCCGATATCCCCCAGCGCCGCCGCGCCCAGAAGCGCGTCCATAACCGCATGCAGCAGCACATCCGCGTCGGAATGCCCCAGAAGTCCCTTTTCCCAGGGAATCTCCACGCCCCCGAGGATCAGCTTCCTTCCTTCCGTCAGTCTGTGCACATCATAGCCCATCCCAATTCTCATAGCGTCCATTCTCCCTGCTCCTGCCCGTTTCCTTCCTCCCGATGATTCCCGGTCTGATCCGTATGCATCCCCCGAAACGCACGCCATTTCGGCGCGTGCTTCCCGGAACAGTCTGCGGGCCCGGGCAGAAAGAGCCCCGCATTTATTCCGCCGGATATACAGAAAAGTCCGAAAACCCCGAAACGGATTCTCGGACTTCTGACGTAGCGAGAGGGGGATTCGAACCCTCGACACTGCGGGTATGAACCGCATGCTCTAGCCAACTGAGCTATCTCGCCAAGTAAGATATGGGGCCTACAGGGCTCGAACCTGTGACCCTCTGCTTGTAAGGCAGATGCTCTCCCAGCTGAGCTAAGACCCCGTATCAATACGTCTCTTATTGACGACTGCTTGATTAGTATACAAAAATCATCAGAAAATGTCAAGCACAATTTCAGAAAATTTATGCCGCTTCCGTTTCCTTTTCAGGCTGTCCGTTTTCCTGCCATGCAGCGGCCTGCTGTGCCAGCTCAGCCATCCACACCTGATATTCCCTCATAATATCTCCGTAAGGAACCGCCCAGCATTTTCCATACGTATCCCCGCCGGACACATTGCCGAGCCAGACGCCTTCCATGCTGTACAGTCCCCCGCCGCTGGAACCGAAGGAAGCCATGGAAAAGAACTGGATCACATTCTGCTCCGGGTTGTTGGGATATACCACGCTGGCTTCATCCAGAAAGCCCGGCAGAATGAGGGAATTGGGCCCGGCGGAGGAGCTGACCGCAAACACCGGATCCCCGGACTTTTTGGCGATCGCATCCACATCCGCTCCGGCGGCCGGCAGAATGGAAAGAAAGGTCTGCGGCTCCATCCCCGCACAGGGAACCAGCAGAAAGCCGACATCCGTATCCACATTCCGATAGGCCATGTACGCCTGATGAACCGTACCGTCCGCAAATTCCACAAAGGTATTGGCATGCTTCAGGCAATGCGCCGCGGTGGCGATATAGACCTGATACTCGTCCACCTTCATGATCACGCCGCTGCCCTCGCTCTTATAGATCAGCCCGTCCGCATCCGGATCGCTGCGGTTGTCCACACGGACATTATGGCCGGCGGTGCGGACCGCGGCAGCGGCCGTCTGTTCCTGCATATCCAGCGCGGCCTGCGCGACCTCCCCATAGGTCAGTTCCAGGGAAAACGGCTCCGCATCCCCGGCCGCATCCGCCCGCAGCGGAACCAACAGAATAAACCACGCGATGATCGCTGTCACCAGTTTTCTCTTCATCCCCGGTTTCCTCCCCATATGATAACCTGTCTTCTCCGTAGTATACCGCAAACGCCCTGTCAGCACAAGGGAATGCAGAATTCCGGTTGAAAAAAATTTTTTTCGCTGTATACTATATTCATAATCCGCAGGCTGCGAGGAATTCCCATGAAACCATCCAAAAGAGAAAAAAAGGCCGCCATCTGCATACTGCTGCTGTTCTGCATTTCACTGGCACTGGCATTGAAGCTCCCCTCACGTCAGGATTTCGCTGTAGAAATCATCTTCCATCAGATAGACACTGGCGTAATAGCCCAGTATTTCTGGGGCGTAGACGGCGCGCTTTCCGGCGAAAACTGCGCAGACGGCATCTGGAACGGACGGGAAGTCCGTTTCACGGTTCCGCAGGATCCGGCATATATGGAAATGTTCCGCCTCGATCCCACCAATACGGAAAGCGTTTACAGCATTGCGCGCATTTCCTTTTTTCTGAATGAGGAACGGTTCTTATACCTGAACCCGGAACAGATCGCGGAACAGTTCGTTCCGGTAAACGCCTCCTGGGAGCTTTCCGAAGAGGATCTGGTCATCACGCCCGTGAATTCCGACAGCGGGCTTCTCACCGCCAATGCCTCTCTGTGCACAGCCGCCCGGCAGGCAGCAGCCGATATGCGTACGCTGATTGTCCGGGAGCGGGTTCTCGTCCTGTTTTTCCTGACCTGTGTCCTGCTCCTTCTTTCTCACTTCCGGGAGCCGTTCTCCGCTTTTGTCATTTCCTTTTTTAAAAAGGATAAAAACGGCCGCTTCGACTGGTTTTCCCTGATTGCTGCCGCCGTCATGTGCTGCGCTTTCCTGACAGCGGCGATCATCGGCCTTTTCAGCGATCTGGGAATGCATCCCGACGAATGGGATGTAAAGGCATGCCTAGACTATGGAATGACCCATTTTTTCCCGCCCGACATGCGCGATCCCGCCGTTTCCAACACCTATAGCGGCTACGGATATACGAAGCTGGAAAATTACACGTGGTACTTCCTGGCCGCCGGCAAAATTGCCCTTCTTTTTAAAACACTGTTCCATTTTCTTCCATATTACCGCATTCCAAACCTATTGCTTTTCCTGCTGATGGCTGTTCTGTTCATCCGCAATATCCGGCAAAAAAGATGGTATATGGCGGCCTTTGGAATCTGCGTGCAGGCCTGGTATATTTTCTCATACACCACGGCGGATGCGCTGGATTTCGTCTGGGCCTTTCTCGCGGTCTGCCTGCTGACGGAACAGAAAAGCCCTCTCTATCGGGCCATTGAAGCCTCCGAAATAACCGTCAAAAACTTCCGCTTCTTTTTCCTGACGGGCCTTCTTTACGGAATGATCGCCCTGGGGAAGCCCAACTATCTTTCTATCCTCGCGCTGACCTTTTTCGTTCTTCTGTTCCGGCTGATAAAAAGGAAGGAACGCAAAGCCAGGAAATTGCTGCTGCGCAATTATTTCGTGATTCTGGGCATATTTTCGGCCGTATTCCTTTTCCGGCTCAGCTTCGATCTGATCCATTACGGCCCGGACCGCAGCGCCATAAAAGAAGAGATGGCAGTCCTGCATGCGGATTATGATAAAAATCCGGCGACCCCTGTCGAAGAGCAGTCCTCCTCCTGGCACATGATGTCAAAAGGAGCTTCTCTCTCCGATCTTTTTAAAGAAAATCCGGAGTGGCTGTCCATGAGCTACAGGAGCCTCTGCGGTCTTCTGCAGGACATGCATTCGGGGCCGGCCTATTTTATCGCGATGGGCATTCTCTATATCCTGATACTCCTCGGCATCGGCGCCGCGGTATTCAGGACAGGAGGGCTCTGGAAACGCCTCGAATTCATCACAGGCATTTTGCTCATGGCCGGCGGGCTTGCCGCCTCCATCGCGAATTCTTATCTGATTGATTCGCAGGCGCAGGGACGTTATCTGCTGCCCGCCGTCTTGATCGCGGGCTATCTGGCCTCTCTCACGCCCAGGCTTCTGGAAAAATGGTATTTTCAGGCCGTACTGGCCGCCGCCGGCGTTCTTTCTGCCGCCTATTTCGCCCTGACAGGCATCCCGCTCTTCCTGTAGCCCTCCGCCTCACATCCGCTCCGGCGCCGAGAACCCCAGCACATCGATACAGGCCTCCAGCACGCGCCTGGTCAGGCAGAGCAGACCGATCCAGCTCTCCCGCCGGGCCGGATCCTCCTCGGAGAGGATCTTCGTCTCATGATAAAACTTGTTGAACGCGTTTGCCAGATCGTAAATGAACGCGCACACTCTGTGCGGCGCGGTCTCCCCGCAGGCCGCCTCCATCATGG
The DNA here is from genome assembly GCA_947627215.1 of uncultured Eisenbergiella sp. Lineage (GTDB taxonomy): Bacteria > Bacillota > Clostridia > Lachnospirales > Lachnospiraceae > Gallintestinimicrobium. Next base: position 65,909 of record CANQVD010000007.1, on the reverse strand, counting down.
CGTTGAATCCGCAAAGCTGCATCATCAGCTCCTTTTCGGAGGCATTGACCGCGTCCAGAACCGTCAGCCCCTCCATGGAGCCGCCGTTTTCCGCGTATTTGTTCAGGATCGATTTGATCCGCACGATGGTGTAGAGAATATACGGCCCGGTATCCCCCTCAAATGACGTGAACCGGTCCACATCGAAAATATAATCCTTGGACGCCTGATTGGAAAGGTCGCCGTATTTCAGGGCAGACAGGCCGACCACCTTCGCGGTCTCCTGCGCCTCCTTTGCTCCGATCTCGTGACGGCTTTCCATGATCTTGCTCAGCATTTCCCGGTCGATATCCCCGATCAGCTCCTCCAGCCGCATGACGCCGCCGTCCCTGGTCTTAAAAGGCTTGCCGTCCTTGCCGTTCATGGTGCCGAAGGGGATATGCACAAGCTGCGTCTCCGGCTTCACGATGCCGGCCTTCCTGGCCACCCGGAACACCTGCCGGAAGTGCATTTCCTGCCGCTTGTCCGCCACATAAATGATGGCGTCCGCATGCAGATTTTCCATCCGGTCCCGGATCGTGGCCAGATCCGTGGTGGCATAAAGAGCCGCCCCGTCGGATTTCAGAATGATGCAGGGCGGGATCTCCCTGGCGTCCGTCTCTTCCTTCACATCCACCACCAGCGCGCCGTCGCTTTCGTAGGCCAGCCCTGAAGCCCTCATGGCCTCCACCATCTCCGGAATGAAGGGCTTGGCGTCGGATTCGCCCTTCCACAGATCAAAATAGACCTCCAGACTCCCGTATACCTTTTTCAGATCCGGCAGGGATACGTCCATGATATGCTTCCAGAGCGCAAGGTAGCCCCGCTCGCCCCGCTGTATTTTCAGAGTCGCCTCCAGCGCCGCCTGCCGGTAAGCCGGATCGGCCTTGGATTTCGCGCTGGCCGTCGGATAGATCTCTCCCAGGTCGGAAACCGTAAAGGGGGCCTCCTTCGGATATTCGCCCGCATAATTCTCGTCAAAATAAACCAGACCGGGATTTCTCTCCTTCAGTTCGGTACAGATCAGTCCCATCTGCGTGCCCCAGTCTCCCAGATGCACATCGCCGATCACCCGGTGCCCGCAATAACGGCAGATCCGCTTGATGCTCTCTCCGATGATGGCCGGACGCAGATGCCCCACATGCAGGGGCTTGGCCACATTGGCGCCGCCGTAGTCCACCACGATGGTTCTGGGCGTTTCCGGCATTTCCAGACCGAACTTCTCCGCCGCGGCCATGCCGTTCACATATTCCCTGACGAAGCTCTCCCGCAGCTTCAGATTCAGGAAGCCGGGCGCCGCCGCCTGTACCTGGGAAAAAACCGGGCTGTCCGTCAGCTTTTCCGCCACGTCGCCCGCGATCATGACCGGCGCTTTGTGATACAGCTTTGCGCCCGCCATGGCGCCGTTGCACTGATATTCGCACAGATCCGGACGGTTGGAGAGCGTCACCCTGCCCAGCTTCGGGTCATACCCGGCAGCCGCGAAGCCGCGCCCCATCTCCTCCGAAATACAATCCAGAAATTTTTTCATCCGTTCAACTCCTCCTGTTTTCGCCGCTGCGCCCTGGAAAAAACGCAGCCGCAATAATCCTGCCGATATAATCCGTACATGCGGCTCAGCGCAACGGAACGCTGATAACCGCCCTTCTTTTTAAAATCCGAGGGCAGATACGCCACCCCGTACGCCGCGCCGGCCCGCCGCCCGATCTCATTCAGCTTTTCGGCATTTTTCAGCGGGCTGACGGAAAGCGTGGTGGTAAAAAAATCAAAGCTTCCTTCCGCCGCCAGCTTCGCCGCCTCCCGCAGGCGCAGCTCATAGCAGACAAAACAGCGTTCGCCGCCCTCCGGACAGTCCTCCAGTCCCTTCACCGCCTCAAAGTAGACCTCCGGTTCATAAGGCCCCTCCGTAAAGCGAATCAAAGCGGGGACGTCTGCCTCTCCGTCTGCGCCGTCCGGGCCTACCCGCACCGCCTGCCCCTCCGGCGCCGTCCGGTCTTCTCTCTGCGCGTTCAGCGCCGCGATCAGCCGCTTCTGCTCCTCCACCCGGCGGCGGTATTCCTCCGGCATGGAGATATTGGGGTTATAGTAAAAGACCGTGACGGCAAAATACTGTCTGAGATATTCCAGACAATAGCTGCTGCAGGGTGCGCAGCAGCTATGCAAAAACAGCCTGTGCCGCCGGTCCGGAAGCCCCTGCAGCACCTTCTCCATCTCTTTCTGATAATTGATCCGGTTCATAAAAATCCTTCCGGGCCGATCTGCCGGCCAAAACCCGGACCGGCAGTCCGACAGAAAATACGGTTTGCCCTGGCAGCGTCCCGGCACAAAAACGTCGTCCGCCATCCGGCCCCCGGTGAAAGCCCCGCCGTGCTTTTCAGCGGAAATACGCCACACCCGACTCGAAGAGCTTCAGATCCTGTTCGCCGTAAATATTGACGGCCACACCGTCGCCCCGGCGTTCGGCATGCGCCATCTTGCCCAGAATCCTGCCGTCCGGCGAAGTGATGCCCTCGATGGCGGCAAAGGAACCGTTGACGTTCCACTCCCCGTCCATGGAGACATTCCCCGCAAAGTCCGAATACTGGGTGGCCACCTGTCCGTTGGCGAACAGCCTGTCAATCCACTCCTTCGGCGCCACGAAACGGCCCTCTCCGTGGGATGCCGGATTGGTATAGACCGCGCCCGGCTTCGCACCGGCCAGCCAGGGAGACTTATCTGACACCACTTTGACATAGACCATTTTGGAAATATGGCGGTTAATGGTATTGAACGTCAGCGTAGGCGAATCCTCCCTCTGGCCCACGATCTGTCCATAGGGCACCAGTCCCAGCTTGATGAGGGCCTGGAAGCCGTTGCAGATGCCCAGACACAGGCCGTCCCGTTCGTTCACCAGCCGCGTCACCGCCTCTTTGATCTTCTCGTTCTGGAAGGCCGTGGCAAAAAACTTCGCGGAACCGTCCGGCTCGTCGCCCGCGGAAAATCCGCCGGGGAACATGATGATCTGCGCCTGCCCGATGGCCTTTTCAAATTCCTCCACGGACGCGCGGATATCCTGCTCGCTCAGGTTGCGGAAAACCCGCGTCACCACCTCTGCGCCGGCCCGCTCAAACGCTTTCGCGCTGTCATACTCACAGTTGGTGCCGGGGAATACCGGAATGAACACCGTAGGCCTCGCCACCTTATGCCTGCACACATAAACGCTGCCGCTGTGATAAACCTCGGACCTTACGGGCGCAGCGTCCCCGCCGGCTTTGCCGGGGAACACCTTTTCCAGCGGCTTCTTCCAGGCCGCCAGCGCCTCGGCCGCGGGAATCTTCTCCCCGCCGAAGGAAAAATACGGTTCCGCCGTCACGGTCCCGAGCAAATCGTATTCCGCACCGATGCGGTCCAGCCGGTCCGCCTCCACTTCGGCGACGAGATCGCCCATGCCGTTGTCAAACAGCTCCTTCAGCTCTACGCCTCCGTCCACGGACACGCCGTATCCCCTGCCGAAGGCCATTTTGGAAAGGGCCGCCGCCGCGCCGTAGCCGTCCAGCGCATAGGCGGAAACGATGACTCCCTCCCGCATCAGGGTTCCAATGGCCTCATACAGCGCCATGACCTGTTCGTAAACCGGCACCTCGTATTCGTCCTTTTCAATGCGGAAGCGCACCAGCACATTGCCAGGCTTTTTCAGCTCGGGCGTCACGATATCCCCGAGTCCGGCCACATCCACCGCGAAGGAAACCAGCGTGGGCGGCACATCGATCTCGTTGAACGTGCCGGACATGGAATCCTTGCCGCCGATGGAGGGAAGTCCGAAGCCAAGCTGCGCATCGTACGCGCCCAGCAGCGCGGCAAAGGGCTGACTCCACCGGGAAGGCTCCTGCGTCATACGGCGGAAATATTCCTGGAAGGTGAACCGGATCTTTTTGAAATCGCCGCCGCTCGCCACGATCCGCGCCATGGATTCCACCACCGCATAGATGGCCCCGTGATAGGGGCTCCAACTGGACAGATACGGATCAAAGCCATAGGCCATCATCGTCACCGTATCCGTTTTCCCCTCCAGCACCGGCAGCTTCGCCGCCATGGCCTGTGTCTCGGTGAGCTGATATTCCCCGCCGTAGGGCATCAGCACGCTGCCCGCGCCGATGGAAGCGTCGAACATCTCCACCAGGCCCTTCTGGGAGCAGACGTTCAGATCGGAAAGCGTCGTCAGCCACGCCTTTCTCACATCGTGGTTCTCCACCGCTTCTCCCACGGCCGGGATCGCATAGCGGCGGAAATAATTCTCCGCTTCGGAAGGGATCTCCACAAAGACATCCGTCTCCTGATGTGCGCCGTTGGTATCCAGAAACGCCCGGGCGATATCCACGATCTTCGCGCCCCGCCATTTTAAGACCAGCCTGGGCTCCTCTGTCACAACGGCCACCGGAACGGCCTCCAGATTTTCTTCCCGCGCATAGCCCAAAAACGCGTCCACATCCGCCGGCGATACCACCACCGCCATGCGCTCCTGAGATTCGGAGATCGCCAGCTCCGTACCATCCAGGCCGGCATATTTCTTGGGCACCTTATCCAGATCCACCGTCAGGCCGTCCGCCAGCTCGCCGATGGCCACCGATACGCCGCCCGCGCCGAAATCATTACATTTCCTGATCAGGCGGGAAACCTCTCCGCGCCGGAACAGGCGCTGGATCTTGCGCTCCGTGGGCGCATTTCCCTTCTGTACCTCCGCGCCGCAGGTCTCAATGCTTTTCTCCGTATGTACCTTGGAGGACCCGGTAGCGCCGCCGCAGCCGTCACGCCCCGTGCGTCCGCCCAGCAGGATGATGATATCTCCCGGATCGGAATTTTCACGGATCACATTCTTCCGGGGCGCCGCGCCCATGACCGCGCCGATCTCCATGCGCTTCGCCACGTAATCGGGATGATAGATCTCCTTCACATATCCGGTGGCCAGCCCGATCTGATTGCCGTAGGAGGAATAGCCGCCGGCCGCGCCCCGCACCAGCTTTTTCTGGGGCAGCTTGCCCTTAAGCGTATCGGATACGGGAACCGTGGGGTCCGCCGCGCCGGTGACGCGCATGGCCTGATAGACATAGCCGCGCCCGGACAGGGGATCCCGGATCGCCCCGCCCAGACAGGTGGCCGCGCCGCCGAAGGGTTCGATCTCCGTGGGATGGTTGTGCGTCTCATTTTTGAAAAACACCAGCCATTCCTCGGTCACGGGGCCGTCGCCGTAATCCATTTCCACCGGGACCACCACGGAACAGGCGTTGATCTCGTCGGACTGCTCCATGTCATCCAGCTTTCCTTCCGCCTTCAGCTTGCGCATCGCCATCAGCGCCAGGTCCATCAGACAGACGAATTTCTCAGGCCGGTCCACAAAAATCTCCGCTCTGGTATCCAGATAACTCTGATAGGTGGTCTCGATGGGCGTGCGGTAATAGCCTTCCCCGAACTCCACGTGCTTCAGCTCGGTGGAAAAGGTGGTGTGACGGCAGTGATCCGACCAGTAGGTGTCCAGCACCCGGATCTCCGTCATCGTGGGATCGCGCCGCTCCTCCTTCGCGAAATAATTCCGGATGTGCAAAAAATCCCGGAAGGTCATGGCCAGCCCCAGGGAATCGTAAAGCGCCTGCAGCTTTTCCCCGGACAGTGCGGTAAAGCCGTCAAACACCTTCACATCCGCCGGCTCCTCATATCGGGCGATCAGCGTCTCCGGCATGGTCATGTCCGTCTCCCTGGAATCCACGGGATTGATGCAGTACGCCTTGATCCGGCGCAGCTCTTCCTCCGTCAGCGCGCCGAGGATCAGATAGGTCACCGCGGTGCGGATCACCGGCTCCGCCTCCGGCTGGAGGAACTGCACGCACTGTACCGCGGAATCCGCCCGCTGGTCGAACTGTCCCGGCAGATATTCCACGGAAAAAACATGTCCGTTTTCGGGAATCGGGATCTCCCCCCGATACAGGATGTCCACCGGCGGTTCGGAAAATACCGTGCGGCAGGCCTTTTCAAAAACGGCGTCCTCCAGGTTCTCCACATCATAACGGATGAACATGCGGACGTCTTCGATCCTCTCCATATTCAGATAGTTTTTCAGATCTTCCTTCAGCTCCGCCGCCTTCACCGCGAAGCCGGCCTTTTTTTCCACGTAGATCCGTTTTACGTTTCCCATCTTTCCTCTCATTCTGCCGCTTTATGCGGCTTCTGGCGGCCCTTTTCCTTCTGCCGGACCGGCGTCCCGTCCGTCGGCTCCGGCCCTTCGGGCGCCGCGCATCAGCCCCGCCGGCCGGGCGCCGCGTGCCGGTTTCGGCCCGTCAGGTCCTTCCGGCACTTCTGCCGGCTTCATATGACGCTTCTGTCGTTTTCTCAGTCGGCGACGAGCCCGCTCATCAGCGTATAGAGCTCGTCATCCACCATCTTCTCCGTAACGCCCATGGTGCGCGCACAGATCCGCAATCCCTCCAGCGCGAACATGATATTGCTGGCCGCTGCCTGCGCATCCACCTCGTAGAACTCCCCGTTCTGAATTCCGATCTCTATGAGCTGGGACAGCGCGCCCACGGCATCCTCAAATTTCCCCCGCAGCGAATTTTCCTCCTGACTGGCGCCATGTGCGAAATAATACTCATAGGTCGCCAGCGAAAGGTCATCCTTTCTGCGCAGGATCTCTTTTTTCTGTTCCTTTAAAAAAAGCAGCAGCACATCCGCCGCCATGGCGTCCTCGGAAACCGCGCCGGAAAAAACGTCGTCCGCTTCCGCCTCGTCGGCGTCCAGCACGGCCCGGAACAGCTCCTGCGTCCCCGAGAAGTACAGATACAGGCCGCCGCGGCTGATCTGACAGGCATCCACGATATCCTTCATGGTCACGTCCTTGTAGCCCTTCTCCATAAAAATACGCCTCGCCGTTTCCAGGATCAACTGCTTTTTCTGTTCTGATTTCTCTCCCATCGCTTCATCCTCCGGCGGAAAAAACTACTGTTTATCAGGATTATAACACAAAACCTTCTGCAGGCATACCAGAACTTTCGTTTTTCCGGAAGAAAAGTGCGCGCGCCCTCCCGTTTTTTTCGCCGGATGCTTGCGCGGTCTCCAAAAATGCGCTATGTTATAGGAGGCGGCGAACCGCCCTGCGGCGGTCCCGCTTCCTCTTTGCCGATATTCCGATATGGAGAATCCGATATGATGAAATACGTCCTCCTGACTCTCAAAAAAATGCTCCGATATCTGTTAAAGCCGCTTTCCTTCCTGCCGGCGTTTTTCATGATGTACTTCATTTTCCACCTCTCCGGCCAGCCCGGCGAACAGTCACTGCAGTTGAGCGGCGAAGTCAACTCCTGGGTGCTTTCCTTTCTCAACCGGCGGCTGGCGCTGGGCTGGAGCGCGGACCAACTGACCGCCTACACCGTTCTCATGCACGCATATATGCGCAAGCTTGCCCATCTGACGGAATATTTTCTGCTCGCGGTTTCCATCGCCATGCCGTTCTATGTGTACCGGATCCGTGGCTTCTGGCTGGTGATCCTGGCGGCTTTCTTCTGCATCTCCTTCGCGTTTCTGGACGAATACCATCAGAGCTTCATCGCAGAGCGCTCCTCCTCCTGGAAGGACGTGGCCATCGATTCCTGCGGGTCTCTCGCCGGCATTTACTTCACGCGCATCGTAGGCTTCATCGGGCGCAAAACGCTGTTCGCACCGCTGTCGCTGAAAAAATAGCCGTCCGTCCCTCCGGCAAGGCCCCGGCAGAAGGCGCCGCCGCCCATGTCCCTTCCATTTTCCCGGACCGTAGAAAAACGCCGGTACCTGGCGAGGTCCCTCACGAGCCTGGTATCCGCTGCGTTTTTCTTTCGAGCGGGAACGTGTCCGGAAAAGGAAGGGACATGGGCGGCGGCGCCTTCTGCCGGGGCCTTGCCGGAGGGACGGACGGACAGTTTTCCGGGGGCCGCGGCGAACAGGCGAAAAAAGAGATAAAATACATAATTTGGGGCTTGCGGAACAGTCCGGTTCTGTGGTATAATCCATTTTGTGAGTCCGAAAGGGACAGAAGTTCATACAAAGGGGCATAGTTCAAAGGTAGAACAGCGGTCTCCAAAACCGTCAATGTGGGTTCGATTCCTACTGCCCCTGCTGTTAAAACCCTGCAGATCGATACGATCTGCAGGGTTTTTTCATACCGTCCCGCCGTATGCGGCAAACCGCCGCCGTACGCGTCCCCGGAGGATCCCGCACGGCTATTTTGCCGCATCCGTCTCTTTCGTCTGATGCTCCCCGTAAAATCCGAACAGCTCCTCCAGATAGGGCTCCAGAATCCCGTTCTGCGAGCGGTAGATCTCATGACGCGCGCCCTCTGCCACCGCGAGCCGTCCGTCCGGGATCCGGGAAAGAAAGATCTCCTGCGCCTTCGGCGATACCAGGGTGTCCAGCTCTGCCTGAAACAGCAGCACCGGCGTGCGCACCCTGCCGGCCGACGAAGGCTGAATGGCGAACTTTCCGGCATTGATGGCCTCCCTGCCCCAGAAGTAGGTGGCGGAGGATGTCTGATAGGCAGCGTCCTCCCGCCGCTGCGCCAGATAATAAAGATGGCGCGCCAGGGAACCGGCCGCACAGCCCTCGAAAGGCTCCTGAGGATCGAACGGGGCCTGTGTGAACAGGCGCTCCTTCCCCTTCCCTGCCGCGATCTTCATATCGCACAGGATCCGCGCCGCCCAGGGCGGACAGCCTCCCAGGTTCAGTCCAAGCATGGGCGCATTCAGGATCGCCCGGTCAAAGTCCTTCGGATACTGTTCCAGATAAATGGCGCCGACGCAGCCGCCCATGGAATGCGCGAACAGGAAGAGCGGACCTCCCTGCGCCATGGGTACCACCAGCTCCTGCACGAACTTATGAAGCTCCTTCACATACCGGGAGAACCGGTCCACATGCACCAGAGACGGGTCCTCCACCTCCCGGAGGGATTTCCCGTGTCTGCGGTGATCGATCACCGCGGCCTGATAGCCCTCCCGGTAAAAATACCAGATCAGCTCATGATATTTCAGGCAGGATTCCGTAAATCCGAAGCTGATGACGATGGTTCCCTTCGCGTTTTCCTGCGGATAGAGTTCATAATACAGCCCGGCAGGGCTGTCCGGGGCATAGCCGCCGGAGACGGGTTCCATCTCCGCCATCCTCCCGGACCGGCAGATCTCCTTCAAAAAAGGCTCCACCGTCTCCCTCATCTTCTGTTCCAGCTTTTCCTCCGGCAGGCAGCGTCCGTAATCCGCGCCGGCCCTGATCACCGTTTTTTTCATACGTCCCAGTCCCGTTCCAGCTTGATGGACGCAGCGGTCTTGATGAGCTCCACCGAGCCCTGAATGCCGAATTCGCTGCTGTCGATCAGCAGATCCTTTCCTTCCTTCTGATCCCAGTTCCGATCTGTGAAATATTCATAATAATTCCGTCTCGTTTTGTCCATATGGCGGATGACCTTCTGCGCCTCGTCCTCCTTGAAGCCATACCGCTCCATAACCGTCTGTATCCTGCTCTCCAGCGGGGCATAAATATAGACCTTCAGGACCTCGTGACGGTTGCGCAGCACATAGTCCGCGCCGCGTCCCACGATGACACAGGATTCGCCCCGTTTGACGATGCCGCGGATGACCTCCGCCTGCGCCCGGTAGATCTTCTCGTTCGTATTCTCCTGCACCAGATCCAAGCCGGGTGTCAGCTCCAGAAAGCGCCCGATCAGCTTCTCGTCGGCGCTTCCCACCACGGCGCGTCCCAGCCCGCTCTTTTTAGCCGCCATATCGATGAGATTCCGATCATAGAAGCCGATTCCCAGCGCCTGAGCCAGCCGCTCGCCGATCTCGCGTCCGCCGCTGCCGAAGCTTCTCCCGATCGTGATCACCAACTGCTTATCCATTCATATCCCTCCTTTGTAAAAAGCCTTCTCCCGCAAACCGTTCTTCCGTCAGAGCTCTGCTCCGCATGAAGCTCTGCCCTGCGCGGGGACTTCCGCCTTTCTCTCAGTATACCCGATTTTCCGGCCGCTCACAAGCCGTCCGCCGCAAAATCCTCCACCCGCTTCGCCAGAAAACGGGCCGTATCCGCCATGTAGGAAAGCGCCCGCGGATACAGCGCCTCCGGGATGCGGCGCAGAAAGCCGTCCGCCTCCAGCGTCATATCTCCCGCATAGCGGATCTTCGCCAGCGCGCGGCAGACCGCCTCGAAATCGATCTTTCCCATAAAGGGCAGCGTATGCGCATCCTCGATCAGATCGTTGTCATGCACATGGAGTGCCAGCAGGCGGTCATGTCCCAGCGCCTCTATCATGCGGGCCGCGCCCCTCCCGGTCAGCGGCGCATGGCCGATGTCCAGGCAGGCGGTGATCCACGGACTTCCCGTCATATCCACGTAATCGCAGAATTCCTCCGCGGAGGAACAGGTGCTGTCACAGATCCAGATCCGCCCGTCCGGCCTTTTCTCCTCCCGGTACTGCCACATGTTCTCCACCGCGATCCGAATCCCGCACCTTTCCCCGGTCCGCGCCAGCCGGGTATAAAATTCCAGATTCATTTCCCGAAGCCGCGCCGCATGTACCGCATATTTCAGGTGCTGTACGGGATGCACCACGATCGTCTTCGCGCCCAGAATGGCCGCGCACGCAATGGCGCGTTCGATCATCCTGCAGGCCGCCTCATCCCTCTGCGGCTCTCCATAGCTGGAAGGGAACGGCGCATGCGCCTGATTGCACACGATTCCCTCACGCTCAGCCGTGCGCCGCAGGGCTTCCATGTATTTCCGATATTCCTTTCCGTTCGGCTCATAGGAAGCGTCCGCGTTCATCCGGAACAGGGACATGTCAAAGGCGTCAAATCCCGCTTCCCGTACCATCCGGATCGCTGCCTCATCCCCGAAGCGTTCGCCGAGCGGATTCAGCTCTGTCGATATCATCATAGAGGACTCCTCCTTCCGTCCCGGGACGGCCCAGCCGTCCGGAATCCATGTTTTTTCTCTTATTTTTACCGTTTTTTCCCGGAAAAGCAAGATACCGACATTTTTTTCCGGCATTTTTCCTTCAAATCCGGAATGATCTTCCCGCATCCGGCAAAAACTAACCGCGTAACCCGAAAAAAAGGAACCTCGCATTTTGCAAGGAGGCAGAACCATGTTGGAAAATAAAGAACGCGAAAACAAAAAACCCGACGATATGGCAGACGATACCGTGCTCTCTCCGGACGGCGTGAATCCCGTTTCCCGGGATGACGAACGGCCGGAGAACCGCAGCGGCCTGGAGGACGGCCTGAACGTCTATTTCCCCGGTGCCGTACCGCCCGCTTACTTTCCCGGCTTTCCCGGCGGTCCTTCCATCGGCTGAGGCCGCTTCCCGCCGCTTTTCACGGGATGCGCACGGCCGGGAGTCCTTCCCGGCCGAAAACAGGCCGCCCCGTATCCGGCTCCGGCAGAAGACATGCCGGAGCCGGATACGGGGCAAACTGCGCTTCACAGCCTGGGCAGATCCCCCACGCTGCCGACGCCCACCAGCCGGATGCCGGAAACCCGTGAGAGGCTGTCCAGGCAGACCTTAGGCAGAACGCAGACGGAAAAGCCCAGCTTGGCCGCTTCCCGCACCCTGGCCTCCGCCATGCTCACCGCGCGCACCTCGCCGGACAGCCCCACCTCCCCGAAAGCGACTACGCCCTCCGGGACGGGACGGTTCCGGAAGCTGGAAATGACCGCCATCACGATTCCCAGATCGATAGCCGGTTCCACGATCCGGATACCGCCGGCGATATTGATGTAGGCGTCGCAGTCACCAATCTGCAGTCCCAGGCGCTTTTCCAGAACCGCGATCAGCAGATTCACCCGATTGAAATCCGTCCCCGCGGCCTGTCTTCTGGGAATGCCGAAGCTGCTCCGGCACACCAGCGCCTGAATCTCCGTCAGGATTGGCCGGGTGCCCTCCATGGAGCAGGAAACCACGGAACCGCTGGCGTTCTGCGGTTTGCCGCTGAGCATGAACTCCGAAGGGTTCTTCACCTCCGCCAGCCCTTCCTGCCGCATCTCAAACACGCCGATCTCGTTCGTGGAACCGAACCGGTTCTTCACGCCCCGCAGGATCCGATAGGAGGCATGCCGGTCCCCCTCAAAATAGAGCACCGTATCCACCATATGCTCCAGCACCCTGGGACCGGCCACCGTTCCCTCTTTGGTCACATGGCCCACAATGAACACGGATACGCCCAGCCCCTTCGCCAGCCGCAGCAGAATGGCCGTAGACTCCCGCACCTGGGATACGCTGCCGGGGGCCGCTCCCACATCCCCGCTGAACATGGTCTGAATGGAGTCGATGACCACGATCCGGGGGCGCTCCTGCCGGATGACCGCCTCGATCTGGTTCAGATCCGTCTCGCAGTACAGCCGCAGCGTATCCGCGAACGTGCCGATACGCTGGGCGCGCAGCTTGATCTGCTGCAGAGATTCCTCCCCGGATATGTACAGAACGGCCTGTCCGCCGTCTGACAGATTCCGGCACATCTGTAAAAGAAGGGTGGACTTGCCGATGCCCGGATCGCCGCCCACCAGCGTCAGGGAACCCGGTACGATGCCTCCGCCCAGCACCCGGTCCAGCTCCCCGATACGGGTGGGAATCCGGAGCTGTTCTTCCATGGATATTTCCTTTAAAACGGCGGGCCTGTTCCTGCCGCCCGCACTTTCCCGGAGGGGATTCCCCGCATACGAACCGCCCTTCCTCCGGGCCGCGGGCTCCTCCACAAAGGAATTCCAGGCCCTGCAGGCGGGACACTGGCCCATCCACTTGGCGGATTCATATCCGCATTCCTGACAGAAAAAAACGCTCTTTTCCTTCGCCATTTACCGCTCGATCTCTACTTTCGCTTCCTCCGGCCCGGACAGCTCCACGCTTATGCTCAGCTTGCCGCCCAGGCTGGTCCGCATCCGGCCCATCTCCCGTCCGTTGATGCGCACACTGTATTCCGCGTCCTCCTCCAGCCCCAGGGTGAGCTGAACGTCCGCGCCGCCCTCCACCGTGAAATGCACGCCGGCCTCCTCCTCCGCGAAATGCGCCACGCTGGTATCCGGCACGGATTCATAGACGAGCATGCCGTTGCGCTCCAGCCTGGTGAGCTCCCGGCAGGTTTTGATCTTATACGGATCTCCCCTGTATTCAAAGCCGTCCAGCTTTTCCCGGGACGCAAGCAGATGATTCCCGAAGCTCAGGGTTCCGTCCGCCTCCGTCCTGATGAGTTCTGCCACCGCCGCCATTTTTCTCTCCTTTCGCTTTCCCGCCGCGTCCGGCCGCCGCGGGCGCACCGCCATATATTCGCCCGCCGGCGCCTTATTCCTTTTCCTTCACCCGGAACGTCACCCTTCCTTCCCGGTACCCGGCGCTGACACTGTCGCCGCTTTTCACCCGGCCGGAAAGGATCTCCTCCGCCAGCGCGTCCTCCACCACGGTCTGGATCGCGCGCTTCAGAGGCCTGGCTCCCATTTTCAGGTCACTGTGCTTTTCCACCAGATATTCCTTCAGAGCCGCCGTAAACGTCAGGGAAATGCCCATCTGCTCCCGGCAGCGCTCCACCAGGTTTTCGGAGAGCAGCGTCACGATCTGCTTCATATCCTCCTTCGTCAGCGGATGGAACACCATGATCTCATCGATCCGGTTCAGAAATTCCGGCTTGAACAGACGCTTTACCTCCTCCATCACGCCGCTTTTCATCCGTTCGTAATTCTTCTGCGCATCGTCCCTGGCAGCAAAGCCCAGATTTTTGGGCTCCACGATTCTCTGGGCCCCGGCATTGGAGGTCATGATGATGACCGTATTCTTAAAATTCACCTTCCGCCCTCTGGAATCCGTGATATGCCCGTCATCCAGCACCTGCAGCAGGATGTTGAACACATCCGGATGCGCCTTTTCCACCTCGTCGAACAGGACCACGGACCAGGGATTGCGCCGCACCTTTTCCGAAAGCTGGCCGCCATCGTCAAATCCTACATATCCCGGCGGGGAACCGATCATCTTGGAGACGGAATGCCCTTCCATATATTCCGACATATCCACGCGGATCAGCGCGTTCTCCGAACCGAACATGGCTTCCGCCAGCGCCTTGGAAAGCTCCGTCTTGCCCACACCGGTGGGGCCCAGGAACAGGAAGGAGCCGATGGGCCTGCGGGGATCCTGCAGGCCGACCCGCCCGCGCCGCATGGCCTTCGCCACGGCGCTGACCGCCTCCTCCTGACCGATCACCCGTCTGTGCAGAATGGATTCCAGCTTCATCAGCCGTTCCCCTTCTTTCTCCGTCAGCTTCTCCACCGGGATTTTCGTCCAGGTGGAAACCACATGGGCGATATCGTCCTGCGTCACCGTCAGACCAGTCCGGCCGTTCTTTTTCTCCTGCCGCTGCAGCAGCTTTTCATATTTGCCCAGCAATTCATCCTGTCTGCGCTTGAGCTCTCCCGCCTGGGAGAAAACCTCCATGCGGATGGAGCGCTCGATCTGGGCGTCCAGTTTTTCGATTTCCGCCAACAGGCTTCCGATCTCCCTGGGCGTCTGCATCCTTTTCAGCCGTACCGCCGCACTTGCCTCATCGATCAGGTCGATGGCCTTGTCCGGCAGCTTCCTGTCATTGATATAGCGGTTGGAAAGCTTCACCGCCGCCTCCAGCGCCTCCGGTGCCAGCGTGACATTGTGATGCTCTTCATATTTATGGGCCACGCCCTTCAAAATATCCAGCGCCTCCTCCTCGGTGGGTTCCTCCACCGTCACCGGCTGAAACCGGCGCTCCAGCGCCGCGTCCCGCTCCACATATTTGCGGTATTCCTCCAGCGTGGTGGCGCCGATGAGCTGAATCTCGCCCCGCGCCAGGGACGGTTTTAAAATATTGGAGGCATCGATGGCCCCTTCTGCGCCCCCGGCTCCGATGAGCGTATGGATCTCATCCAGGAACAGCAGGATGTTTCCGTCCTCGATGACCTCCCGGATCACCTTCTTGATGCGCTCCTCAAACTCGCCCCGGTACTTGCTGCCGGCGACCATACCGGACAGATCCAGCATGAGCACGCGCTTGTTTTTCACGGTGTCCGGCACCTCTCCTGCCACGATGCGGGCGGAAAGCCCCTCCACGATGGCGGTTTTTCCCACGCCTGGCTCTCCCACCAGACAGGGGTTGTTCTTGGTGCGGCGGCTCAGGATCTGAATGACGCGCCGGATCTCCCCGTCCCTTCCGATGACAGGATCCAGCTTTCCTTCCGCCGCCAGCTTCGTCAGGTCGCGGCTGTAAAGCTCCAGCGTGGCCGCTGCATTCCGTTTTTTCCCCTTCCGGTTCATCTCATCCCGGTACGCCGCAGGATCCTGACCGATGGCCTGCAGGGTATCCGCATAGATTTTCTGCACCGGCAGGGAGAGCGTGTTCATGATCCGCACCGCCACGTTGTCCCCGTCGGCCAGAAGCGCCAGCAGAATATGCTCCGTCCCCGTGAGCAGGCTTCCCAGACGGCGGGCCTGCCGGTGACTTTCCTCCAGCACCTCCTGTGCCCGCGGCGAATAGCCGTCCCGTTCCATGACGGGCGCGCCCGCCTCCGGCGCGATCAGATCCCGGATCATTTCCCGGATGGCATCCTCCGCGGCGCCGTTGGCCGTCAACACTCTGGCCGCCACGCCGGTCCCTTCCCGGATCAGGCCGAACAGAATATGCTCCGTTCCCGTATAGCTCTGATGCATGCTCCGGGCCGCCCGGCCGGCCAGCAGCAGCGCGGTTCTCGCCTTATCCGTAAACTGTGACTGCATCTCTATAGTCCTCCATATCCTTCATAGATCTCATCAATGAGAGCATGCACTTCCTGGCGCGAAATATTCCGACAGCTCGCCTTTGCCAGCACCACCGCCAGCTCCTGCCGCAGCTCCTCCACCGCTTCCAGGCGTCTGACGTCGATGGCGATCACAGCGCCGCGCCGCCTGTCCATCCGGACAAAGCCCTCCTGCCGCAGCACGGCATAAGCCTTATTCACGGTATGCATATTGATGCCGATTGATTCCGCCAGTTGCCGCACGCTGGGCAGCACATCCCCCTCCCGGAGCTCGTTGGTGGCGATCCCCAGAATGATCCTGTTGCGCAGTTGGATATACAGCGCTTCCTCTCCGCTAAAATCGATTTCGATCATCATCGTTTATAATCCCCAGCGCCCTCGTAAGAAACCGTGCTCCGCGCCGCCCCCGTGCATAAAGAACTGCCGCAAAACGAATCCCACCGGTTTCATTCTGCGGCAGCCTCCATGAGACCGTTTATTTCAGATCAAGAAACTCAAACTCCAGATCGTCGTCATCCAGAAAATTTTTGGACTGCCAGTTCTTTCCGCCTTTGGATCCGGAGGAGCCGCTCTTTTTGCGGGGACGTTCTTCTTCCTCATCTTCGTCCTCGTCATCCTCATCTTCATCCTCGTATTTTCTGCGGGATCTGGAAGCAGGCTGCTTTCTTACGGGCTTTCCGGAAGGGCGTTTCCTGCGGGGACGCTCTTCTTCCTCATCCTCATCCTCGTCGTCGTCCTCTTCCTCGTCCTCATCCTCATCGTCGTCTTCGTCGTCCTCATCATCCTCGTCGTCGTCCTCATAACGGGATCTGCGTCTGCCGAAAAGTCCCCTTCTTCCGCGGCGTCCGTCGTCCTCGTCGTCCTCTTCCTCGTCCTCATCCTCATCCTCGTCATCTTCGTCGTCGTCCTCATAATCGTCCCCCGCGTTCCGAAGCTTGATGAAAAGAATCGTGACGACCACGATCAGAATGACGATCACGGCGGCCATGCCGATCAGAATGAAGCGGGAAACGCCGCTGTCTCCGCCTTCCTCACCGGAGCCGCCCTGCCCCGTGCTCTGCGCATTGACGAGCTCCTGAATGCTGTACCGGGTGCCCATCACGGAATCGCACAGATACCAGACATAATTGCCGGTTCCGTCGTCGGCGTATTCCACATAATAATCTCCCGTCGGCGCCGCAGGCGTGCCGTTCTGCTCCGGCGCGGCTTCCGTCTCCGGCGCGGTTTCGGCCGGCTGTTCCTCCGTCTCCGGCTCCGACACGACCTCCGCATAGTGCGGCTCCACCAGGTCGGAACGGATATAACCGCTGATGGTTCTGCCCTCGCTCTCATACGTCACCGCATACCATACCTTGCCGCTGCTGTCCGTCTTTTCCCCGGTCACGCTCATCACGGTGCCGTTGCTGGCCCCGCCCACCTTGCTGGCGCTGGTGCTGGCATCGCTGCGCACATTGACGCTGCGCTCCGTCACGGTCACGCTGTCCACCGTACTTCCCGATGCGCCGTTCGTCTCCGCGCCGCCGCTTCCCAGCTCCGCGCCGCCCGCTTCCGGGCCCGTCGTTCCCGTGCTCCCTGTCGCGCCGCCGCTTCCCAGCGTCATCGCCCGGCCCGTCATGGGAATCGCCGCAAACAGGCAGAGCGCCGCCAGCGCGCCGGCCGCCGCCTTACACAATTTCCGGTTCAAACCTTCCGTTTTCTCTCTCCCGTTCATCTTTCCTCATCCTCTTCTGATTTTCTGTTTCGGTCCTCCCGCCGCGGCGCAGACGCTATGCCTCGTCGATGGCCTTCCCGATATCGTGTCTCATATATTTGTTCGCGAACGAAACCCACTCCGCCGCGCCGTATGCCTTTTTCCGCGCTTCCTGCAGCGTCTCTCCCTTCGCGGTGATCCCCAGGACTCTGCCGCCGTTCGTCACGATGGTTCCGTCCGCCGCCGCCTTCGTCCCGGCGTGGAAACAGTAATAGTCCTCTTTTCCCGCAAAACGCTCCAGGCCCGTGATCGGAAGCCCCTTTTCATATTTCAGCGGATATCCCTCGGACGCCAGCACCACGCAGACGGCCGCGTTGTCCTCAAACTGCAGATCCAGCGCATCCAGCGTGCCGTCGATACATGCCTCGCAGACGTCGACGATATCGTTCTTCATCCGGGGCAGCACCACCTGCGCCTCCGGGTCCCCAAACCGGGCGTTGTACTCCAGCACCCTGGGCCCCTCCGGCGTCAGCATCAGTCCAAAGAAGATCACGCCCTTGAAGGGCCGCCCCTCCGCAGCCATGGCATCCACCGTCGCCTGATAGATATATTTCCGGCAGTATTCATCCACTTCCTTCGTATAAAAAGGGGAAGGAGAAAAGGTTCCCATGCCGCCGGTGTTCAGCCCTTTGTCTCCGTCCTGCGCCCGCTTGTGATCCTGGGCGGAGGACATGATCCGGATGGTCTTCCCGTCCACAAAGGAAAGCACGGAGACCTCCCGGCCGGTCATAAATTCCTCAATGACCATCTGATTGCCGGCGGAGCCAAACTTCCGCTCGGTCATGATGGTACAGACGCCCTCCTCCGCTTCCTCCAGCGTATTGCAGATCAGAACGCCCTTGCCCAGCGCCAGCCCGTCGGCCTTCAGCACGACCGGGAATTTCACCCCGGAGTGCAGATACTCCAGCGCCTCGTCCGCCTGCGAAAATACCTCGTAGGCCGCCGTCGGAATGTGATATTTTTTCATCAGGTTCTTGGAGAACACCTTGCTGCCCTCCAGGACCGCGGCGTTTTTCCGGGGGCCGAAAGCGCGAATCCCCGCCGCCTCCAGCGCATCCACCAACCCGCCCACCAGCGGATCGTCCATCCCCACGATCACCAGATCCACGCCCGCCTCCTTCGCGAACGCCGTGATCCGGTCGAACTCCATGGCGCCGATGGGGACGCACTCCGCGATCTGCGCGATGCCCGCGTTGCCGGGCGCACAGTAAATATGATCCACTCTGCCGCTTTTGGCGACGCTGGCCGCGATGGCGTGTTCCCTGCCGCCGCTTCCCACAATCAGTACCTTCATCCTGACCTCCCGTTTTGTATCCCGTGCCGTCCCCGGCCGTCCTTTTTCACCGTATTCCGCGGACCGTTCACAGCCTCCCGCCGGATCCCATGCCGCAGCGGGGCCCTCCTTCTCCGGCAAAGAAGCACATCCTCCCATTGGCAATCCCGTCAATGGCCTGGGGAAGGATCTGCCATTCCGCTTCCTCCATCACGCGCCGCTGCAAAAGCTGCGGCGTATCGCCCGGCTTCACCTCCACCGCCTTCTGCAGGAGAATGGGGCCGGTATCCATACCGCCGTCCACATAATGCACCGTCGCCCCCGTGATCTTCACGCCGCGCTCCAGCGCCGCCTCATGCACCTTCAGGCCGTAATAGCCCACGCCGCAGAAGGATGGGATCAGCGAAGGATGAACGTTGATGATCCGTCCCCCGAACGCTCTGATCATCCGATCCGGGACCTTCACCAGAAACCCGGCCAGCACGATGAGACCGGGATCCCGTTTTTCCACCGCATCACAGAAGGCCGCCTCAAAATCCGAACGCCGGGAATAGTCCTTCGGCGAAATACACAGCGCCTCGATCCCCCGCGCGCGGGCGCGCTCCAGCGCATAAGCCCCGGCGTTATTGCTGATCACGGTCTCCACGGCCGCGTTGGTGATCTTCCCGCTGTCGATGGCATCCAGAATCGCCTGCAGGTTGGTCCCCCCGCCGGAAACGCATACCAGAAGCCTCAGCATAGGGTCACCCCTTTTTCCCCGGCCTCGACGGATCCGATGACATAAGGCGTCTCGCCCGCTCCCCGCATGGCTTCCATGGCGCGCGCCGCATCGGCCGCCTCCACCGCCACGACCATGCCGATGCCCATATTGTAAGTGTTATACATGATTTCTTCTGCAATATCGCCCCGCTCGGCCAACAGCCGGAAAATAGCCGGCACCGGATAGCTGTCCTTCCGGATGACCGCCCTGACGCCGTCCTTCAGCATCCGGGGCACGTTCTCATAAAAGCCGCCGCCCGTGATATGGCTGCAGGCCCTTACCGTCACGCCCGCCGCCTTCACCGCGGCCAGCGCCTTCACATAGATCCGCGTGGGCTCCAGCAGCGCCTCCCCCAGCGTCCTGCCCAGCGCTTCATAATAGGTGTTCAGGCTTTCCCGCGTCATCGGGAAAACGCGCCGCACCAGAGAAAATCCATTGGAATGTACGCCGGAGCTCGCCATGCCGATGAGCACGTCTCCGGCCTTAAGCGCATGTCCGTCGATGAGCTCCTTCTCCTCCACGACGCCCACCGCAAAGCCCGCCAGATCGTACTCCTCCTCCGGATAAAAGCCGGGCATTTCCGCCGTTTCGCCGCCCACCAGCGCCGCGCCGGCCAGAACGCAGCCCTCCGCCACGCCCTTCACGATGTCCGCGATCCGCTCCGGGCGATTCTTCCCGCAGGCGATATAATCCAGGAAAAACAGCGGTTCCCCGCCCGCGCAGGCCACATCGTTGACGCACATCGCCACGCAATCGATGCCCACCGTATCATGCTTATCCATCAGAAAGGCCAGCTTCAGCTTGGTGCCCACGCCGTCCGTCCCGGAGAGCAGGACCGGCCTTTCCATCCCCTTGATCTTCTCCAGGGAAAAAGCGCCGGAAAAGCCGCCCAGGCCGCCCAGCACCTCCGGGCGCATGGTGCGCGCCACATGCCGCTTCATCAGCTCCACAGAACGGTAACCCGCTTCGATATCCACACCGGAACTCTTATAATCCATTGAATCCTCCGTCCCTCACGCTCATCTGCCGTAATCCTTCCAGCCGCTCTCCTGCAGGGCCGCGTCCTTTTTCCGGACTCCCTCCGCCATCTCCTGTCCGTATGCCTTCACCTTTTCCAAAAGCTCCGGATCCGACACCGCCAGGATCTTCGCCGCCAGAATGCCTGCGTTGGCCCCGCCGTTGATGGCCACCGTGGCCACCGGAATGCCGGACGGCATCTGAACGATGGAATAGAGAGAATCCCGTCCCCCCAGGGAAGCGGTATGCATCGGAACGCCGATGACCGGCAGCGGAAACAGAGCCGCGCACATGCCGGGCAGATGCGCCGCCATGCCGGCCCCCGCGATCACGACCTTCACGCCGCGCGCCTCGGCCGTTTTCGCATATTCAAAAAAGGTATCGGGCATGCGATGCGCGGAAATGATCCGCATTTCATAGGAAATGCCGAACCGCTCCAGCATGTCCGCCGCCTTCGCCATCACGGGCATGTCGGAATCGCTTCCCATTACAATACTGACCTGTGCCATGGCTGATCTCCTTTTTCGGGAATCCAAACCGTCATAACTTTTCATTCTACAGTGTACTAAACTTTCTCCGGCATTGCAAGAAATTTATTTCGGAATATCCGTTCCGGAACAGGCGGCACACGCGGCCGGTCAAAGACCCATCAGCGGCGCGTTCAGCTCCTCCGTGCCCTCCAGCACGAAGCGGCCGTTTCGGATGACGGGATATTCGGTCCCGTCCGCCGCCACACCGGTCAGCTCGCCCAGCTCGTCGTACGGAATGGTGATATCCGTATGGCAGTTGAAATAGGCGCGTCCCATATCCTCGTGCCGCAGGGCGGAAACCTCGTTCTCCCGGGCGATGATGGCCTTGCCGTCCGGATTGTAGGTCATCCGGTCCTCCTCATGGCTGTAGCAGGTATCCCCCACCGCGAAATGAGGCCCCGTCTTTTCCGCGATCAGGATCGGCATTCGATCTTCAATGGCAAACTTTCGGGCCATCACAAAAGCCGCGGTATTGGTCCCCACGGCGAACTCCCCGATGGGAAGAGAGGCGTGTCTGGCAAGGATCTTGTCCGCGATCAGCTTTTTTCCTTCCTCCGGCGTATCGAAATTGGCGCAGCCGTAATCCCGGACCATACCGTCCCGGAAGGTCAGCTCCAGATCTTTATATTCCAGCCCGTTCAGATAGACCCTGGTCACGTGCAGAACGCCCCCCGTTCCGGTAAGCCGCGGAGAGGTGAAGACCTCGCCCACCGGAATATTCACATCCGCCAGGCAGTTCTCAAAATTGGTTTCCCGGGCCGGATCGCGGAGCGGATGAAGCATCACCTTCAGGTCCGTCCGGTTCGCGCCCATCCCCTTCACGCGCACCCAGGCCGCACGGTCCAGCGCGTCGATGATGCGCTGCTGGATCGTCCGGTACTGATCCTCATCCAGCGTATTGATCTTCAGCACCTCGTCGAAGATCTCCGGGAACGCCTCGCCGATCTGAGGCAGCGGGAACGCGATGATCGTGAAGCTGGTGGTCTCCGGATCCACATATTCATTGCTCATGGCACCGGCCCGGCTTCTGTATTCCAGATCCAGCTTTCTCTGCTCCTCCGAAAGCTCCGTGCGCGCCGGCTTCGCCTCCGGCGAAAAGGGTTCCTCCCCGAAGCATTCCACCACGGCGGGGCCGGCATAGAGAGCGGCCTTCTCCCGATACTGCTCCCAGGCGTTCTTCCGGCATTCCAGCTTCCGGTTCAGGAACTTTCGGTCCAAATACAGCGCCTGATCGTTTTCATGGTCATAATCGAACTGCCGGTTTGCGGGCGCGCCGAAAAATCCGCTCTTATATCCGCGCCTGCCCGCCAGGAAGCTGGCCGCGGCCCGGATGAACAGCGGTTTTAAGCCCATCGCCTCAAAATTGGACACGGCGGCCCGGATCACCCGTTCAAAGCCCACCGGATAGACGACGGCCACCGACTTTTTCCGGTCCAGCGGCTTGTCCGCCAGCACAAAGCCCTTGCGAAACCCTTCCGTATAGGTATCCGCGATGCGCCGTATTTTCTCCTCCGGCAGCGCGTTCAGATGCTCTGCCAGCTTCCACTGATCATCAGCGATATATTCGCCGTAAGAAAACAGATACCGGATATCGGACAGGTCGCTTTCCATGATGATCTTCGCCGCGAAATCCCGTTCCCAGTCCACGCTGCAGGCGATGGAATCCTGTGCCACCAGCTCCGCGTAATCGCTGGCGAACCAGTAAAAGATATCCTTAACGGACACGTAGGCCGGAACGCCCTTTTCCTCCTGCCAGGCGCAGACAAAAGCGCCGTATATTTCCAGAAACAGCTCCATGCGGATCACCGCCGCTTCCAGATTCTGCTCATATACATAGGCCGGAAGGCTGCGCAGCTCCGCGCTGACGGCGCTGAGAAGCTGTCCGTACTCCTTCCCCAGCTTCTCCGCGGCCCATGCCGGATTGGCATAGTTGGTATCGTAATTTTTCCCGATCAGATCAATGAAGCAGATCTCATTGTGGCGCTGCAGCTCCGGCAGCGAGGCCTTTTTCAGATTTCCGACGGCGACCCAGCGATACTCCTCCGCCATGATTGCAAGATACTCTGCATTTTCTTTGAAAAAAGGCTGAAATCTTTCATCCGTTTCCGCCAGACGTGAAATCTCCTCCACGCGCGCCGCGGCCAGTTCAAAACGCTCTTCCATCATCGTCATATTCCATACGCTCCCACATACAAAATGCCCAGAATGCCCGCCAGAGTCAGCCCGTTCAGCACGATGCCGATCCAGGCGAACAGGTAAAACCGGTCCTCCTCCATTTTGGCCAGCACTCCCAGCGTCATCCCCACGGCCGCGAAGACCAGACACAGAAATCCGACCACCCCGTACCGGACGGCCGCCTCTCCTTCATTGGCATACGTCAGATAGACCGCCAGGATCAGGGAGAGCAGGGACAGCGCGCCAAAAAAAGCCGACATTATCCCCTTTTTCGATTCCGCCCTGTCGGTAAAAATAAACCCCTTATAAGCCATTCTTTCATCCTTCTCCCACGGTCAGAGGCCCAACTGCGGCTCCGCTCTCAGAACAGAATTTTGCTCCGGCGCGCCAGAAGCTTCGCACCGCTGACGATGAGCAGCACGCCGCTGACGATCCCGATCACCAGAACGGTCACCCCGACCGCGATATTCAGCGCGCCGCTGCCGCCCATTACCTTCCATGTCTTTTCTTCCATATCCCGTTCCCGCCTTTCTTTCCTGTTATCCGGCCCTTCGCACATCCCGGCCCTCCGCCCTCAGAGGGCTTTTTTTCCCGCGCCGGGGGCCGTCACTCCGCCTTCGCGCCGTACTGCGCATAATAGGCGTCCAGCGCCGCCTTCACCGTATCGTCGATGAGCACCCTGCCCCGATACGGTCTGTTGTACAAATACGCCGTCACCTCCGCCATGGTCACGATGGCGCCGGTCCCGAAACCATATTTTTCCCGGATCTCATCCAGCGCGCTCTTTTCGGTCGCAAGGCCGCGCTCCATGCGGTTCAGCGACACGATCAGCCCCACGATCCGCACGTCGGCCTGCGCCTTTAAGATCGGAAAGGTTTCTTCAATAGACTTGCCGGACGTGGTCACATCCTCAATGATGATGACCCGATCCCCATCCTTCAGTCCGCTCCCCAGCAGGATCCCCTTATCACCGTGATCCTTGACCTCCTTGCGGTTGGCGCAGTAGCGGATCTCCTTTCCGTAGAGGCGGCTGATCGCCATGACCGTGGCCACCGCCAGAGGGATCCCCTTGTAGGCGGGCCCGAACAGCACGTCAAAATCCAGACCGTACACATCATGAATGGCCCTCGCATAATACTCGCCCAGCCGTTCCAGTTGTGCGCCGGTCACATAGGCCCCCGCATTCATGAAAAACGGGGACTTCCGCCCGCTTTTCAGTGTGAAATCGCCGAATTTCAGCACATCGCTGTCCACCATGAAACCGATGAACTCCTCTTTATACTTTTCCATATTTTCCTCCGCACGCCGAACGGCGCCGTCTTTCTTTTCCGCATATGAACGGCCGGGCAGAAGGCACGCCGGACCGCCGCTCTCCGCCGTCCGACGGATTTGCTTACCGTTTTGCCAGCGCCCCGGCGATATCCTCACGCATATCCAGCACGGCCTGTCTGGATGCCTCCGCATAATGTGCCGCCCCAAACGCCGCGTACTTCTCCTGCTGCCATGCCGCGATGATCCCGCGGGAGGAGTTGACGATCGCGCCCAGCCCGTCTTCATTGAAAAAGTGGACCAGATCTGCCCCTCTTCCGCCCTGTGCGCCGTATCCTGGCACGAGGATGTAGGCCTTCGGCATGAGCTTGCGCAGGACCTTTCCCTGTTCGGGATAGGTGGCGCCCACCACCGCGCCGACCTGGCTGTAGGAGCTGCCCATGCAGGCGCTGCCCCACTCGGCCACCTTTTCCCCCACCAGCTCATAGAGAGGCCGACCGTCAACCGGCCTGTCCTGAAATTCGCCGCTGCTGGGATTGGATGTCTTGACCAGCACGAAAATCCCCTTGTTTTCCGCCCGGCACACGTTCAGGAACGGCGTCACGCCGTCGGAGCCCATATAGGGATTCACCGTGGCGAAATCCTCATCGAACGCCGCGTACTGCCGGCCTCCCACCTTCACCTTCCCCAGATGGGCCGCCGCATAGGCCTCTGAGGTGGAGCCGATATCGCCGCGCTTGATATCCCCGATGACCACCAGCCCCTTTTCTCTGCAATAGTTCACCGTCTTCTGAAACGCGATCAGCCCCTCCACGCCGAACTGCTCGTACATGGCGATCTGCGGCTTCACCGCCGGGACCAGATCGCAGATGGCGTCCACGATCCCCTGATTGTACCGCCAGACCGCCTCCGCCGCCCCTTTCAGCGTCTCCCCATACTGCCCGTAAGCCGCTTCAAGGATCTGTCCCGGAATGAATTTCAGCATCGGATCCAGCCCCACCACGATGGGCGCGCCGGTTTTCTGAATTTTTTCAATTAAAACATCAATCATCAAAACGCTCCTTTTTCCGCCCTGTTCACAGCTCCGGCTCAAACAGCGGCTTTCCCTACCAATGTATCATATTCTGACCGCTGCCACAAGCTTTCTCCCCCATTTTCCCGCCGGGTTTTCGATCAGGCGCCGGGAAAGCCACGCGCCCGCCGCCGTCAGGAGTACGGAAAGCGGGAGCACCGCAGCGGCCGGCAGCGCCGCATGAGCCTGCAGAAGGGAAATGCCCTCCATCACCGCCGCATGGATCAGATAGATCCCATAGGAGTATTCATCCAGCACCGCCACCGCCTTCCGAAGCGGGGATTCGGAAAACGGTCCCCAGGAGAACGGAAGGGTGAAAAGCAGCAGCACACCGTACAGACAGGACAACTGCCAGAAGAAATCCGCCTCCAGCCCGAGCAGGAACAGGAGAAAACGCAGCACCGCCGCCAGAAGCGCCAGACCTATGGCGGCCTTTGCGGATCCCTTTCTGTCCGCCAGACATTTCATCAGAATGCCAAGCACAAAATAATGCAGATAATAAAAGAACATCATCCAGGCTGACAGCCCCAGTCCGACCCATACGCAGCGAAGTGCCAGCGCGGCCAGATACAGGCACAGGCTCCGCCGGACGCTGCCGCCGGCCAGCCGCACCAGAAAAGGGGCGCACAGATAAAAGACCGCGAACAGCCCGACGGTCCAGGTCGCGCCCAGATTGCCCCAGAAATCATTCGGCGCCGGGATGAACGCGCTGGTCACAAAAAAATACCGGACCCAGTACAGCCCGCCGGGGTCCGGCGCCACGTTCCGAAGCACAAAAGTGTGCAGGACCATCTGATACAGAACCAGCGCATAATATAGCGGAAGGATCCGGAACAGCCGCCTGATATAATAGGCCAGCATTTCCCGCCAGCGCAGCTTCCCCGTCAGCACAGGGGAATCGCAGGCCAGAAAGCCGCTGATCAGGAAGAACAGGTAGACCCCGGACGCGCCGAAATTCATGACCGCATAGAGACCGCCCTCCGCCCCGATCCGGGGAGCCAGGTGCGTAAAGAACACGCCCAGGCAGGCCAGCACCCGCAGCACCTGTATATTGTCATAACGCGCTCTCATCCCGCGTCATCCTCTCCCCACGCTCTGCATCAGGAAACGGAACATTCTGGCATAGGTGTCCGCCGAATAGTGCAGGCCGTCCGAAACCGTCGTATACCCGGTAAGGGTCAGATAACCGTACAGGTCGATCCGGCCGATGGGGCTCTCCAGACTGCTGTTCAACTGATTGTTGAAATACTCTACCGCCCAGTTGCGCTTGTTATAAAGATTGACCTCCGCCACCGGTCCCACGGATGCAAAAAACACCGTCGCTCCTCTGGCCCGCCAGTCCCTGCTGTACCGGTTGATCACGGAAATATAATCGCCGTGTCGGGAAAGATCGTTCACACCGTAGTTGAGGATGATGACAGAGCCGGGCGTTACGAACTGATCGATGTCCTGTTTCGCATTCTGCGTGGAAAGCCAGTCGGCTCCGCCCCCATAGCAGGCGACAAAGGCTACACCCGGCCACGCCGCGGTCCCGCCCACAGCATTGCCCATCTGTCCGATCCGGGAATCTCCCACGAAAATCACGTTGCCGCTGCCCGCGGGGAGCTGAGCCTGGGCCGCCTGCTGAGCCGCCAGCGCCTGAGCCTGCGCCGCTGCCTGCTGCTCCGCCAGTGCCTGGGCCTGGGCCGCCTGCTGAGCCGCCAACGCCTGGGCCTGCGCCGCTGCCTGCTGCTCCGCCAGCGCCTGGGTCTGGAAGGCCGCAAGCTGCTTTACGAACGCGGCCTGCTGCGCCAGCGCCGTCAGCATGTCCGCGCTCACCGAAACCTCCGTCAGCATCTTCCCGTTCATATAGGCGATTTCATTTCCGTAAACGATCTGATACCAGCCCGTATCCGTCTGACCGCACACGTTCACCGCATGTCCGGCCTCCAGCATCCCCAGCACCGGACAGGAGACATCCGGACCCGACCGGACTCGCGCCGGCTGTACGACCGCCATCGCCATACAGACATCCGTCACCGTATTCCCGTCCGCCGCTCCGGCCGCATACGCCGTTTCCGCTCTCATTCCGAACAGGAACAGCGCGGCCAGGAAAAACGCGGCCGCAGCAGCAGCCCGCCTCCGAAGCGGGCTCCCGCCCTTTTTTCTCAAAAGGCCGTATGAGAAACCGGCTCTTTCCCCTTGATCTGTCAGAACACGCTCGCTCTTTTCCATCGTCAGCAATCCTCCGTTTTCTCAACGGGTCTTCAGAAAGACATATTCCTGCTGGGCCTTCTGATCGTCCGGATAAAGGCTCAGATACTGCTCCATGGCGACCCGCGCCTGGGCAAACTGACCCAGATGCTCGTAGGCCACGATCTCGTTGAAACGGAGCGCCTGCGTCATGGTGTTGCCCTCGATGGCCAGCCCCGCCTGAAACGCCTCCAGCGCCGCCCCGTAATCTCCCGTTTTCAGCCGGCAGATGCCGAGCTGATTGTAAATGGAAGCGTCCGGCTGTCTGGTTTCCAGATAGTTGCTGTAAACGCTGGCCGCGTAATTATAATCTCCCAGTTGTTCATAGGTCTGCCCCAGCAGAGAGGCCGCCTCCGCGCCGCCCGTCTCCTTCGCGCTCTCCAGCGCCAGCCGGGCCGCCTCATAGTTTCCCATGTAAAAATTCATCCGTCCTTTGTTATAATCGGAAAGTCTGGCATTTTCATCCTGCAGGACGGTCTGCAGATAAGCCGCGCCCATTTCCTGCTGCCCGAATCTGTCACAGCTTCTGTAGATCTCCACATACAGGTCGTAATCCCTGCTGTCCACCCCGATCGCGCTGTCAAAATCTGCCTTTGCGGCCTCGGTCATCCCCAGCTCCAGCTCCAGCGTTCCCTTCAGATACCAGGCGGTTTTCTCTTCGGGGCGCAGATCCGTGATCGCCTGATAAACGCCGATGGCCTTGTTGATCTCCCCGTTTTTATAATAAGCGTTGGCAAGATAATAATTTATGTCAAAATCCAGTTGTCTGATCCCCGGGCCGCTGCAGCTCAACGCCAGTTCCAGATTCCTGACAGCATTTTCATAATCCGTCAGCCCCATATAGGCCAGTCCCTGGCCGCGGTAGATCATCTGCATATCCTCGCGGTTCGCCGTCGCCGCCTCAAAGCTGGCCAGCGCACCCTCATAATCCATCTGTTCGATGAGCTGCATGCCCTGATCGGTATTTTCGCTGGAGACCGCGCCGCACCCTGCCGCCGCGGCGGCCAGAAAACAGATGCAGAATGCGCCCGCCCATTTTTCTCTTTTCATATGTTTTCTCCATCTGACGCGTGAACGGTCCCTCCTCTCAGGGACGCGTTTCAAAGGAACCCCGCTCTATAAAATATTACCATAAATCGGCCGATCTGGAAACACTTAAAATGCCAAATGTTTTGCAAAATCCGTCCCGCCGGTCAGAGATTTCTGCGCAGCCCTCTGGGATAATGGTTCTTCATCTGTCCCCCCGCCAGCTTGCCCCAGCCCAGAGAATAGCCGTCCACGGTCACCAGATACCAGCCCTTTTCTCCCTCCGCGGGAAGCGTCAGACCGGCGATCCAGTCCCTGGCCGCCTTTTCGCCCGGCAGGACAAACGTCCGGCAGACCTGACCGGGCAGGAGGAAAAGCGCCAGCGCATGGGCCGGCGAAAAACGCCCCTTCTGCACGCTGCCCAGATGAAGCCCGGGGCGCAGAACCCGGATGCCCGCAAGGGACGGCAGCCCAGGCGGCGTCAGATAGAGCTGTTCTCCAAAGAGCTGCAGCGCGCCGGAGAGGGAAACGCGCAGATTCTGTGCGGCAAAATCCTCCCAGACCGCGGCGGCCTCCCGCAGCGCCGGGGGGATCCTGCTTCCGGCCGATTCCCGCCGGCCAGCGTTCCCCGGCGTTCCGACGCGCCGCAGCAGGGCGACAAAGTGTCCTTCTCCCGCCAGCTTATGGGGCCAGAGGCGCACGGTCTCCTCCAGCGGCCAGAGAGAGAGACGTCCCGTCCGATCCGGATCTTCCCCCTTCCGCCCCGCCGGTGTCGGGCCATCCGCCCATTCCCGCCGGCCGCCCTCCATGCCGTCCCGTTTTTCCGTATGCTCCAGAAAAAAATCCGGGTGCCGGGAAAGGAACCGGCTCACGCTGCCCTCATTCTCCGGGGGCGCGAAGGTACAGGTGGAATAGACCAGCCGCCCGCCGGGCATAAGCATTTTCGCCGCCTCATCCAGGATCCCGTCCTGTCTGAGCGCACACGCCTCCACATTCTGCGGGCTCCACTCCGCCGCGGCCTCCTCATTTTTGCGGAACATACCCTCGCCGGAGCAGGGCGCATCCACCAGAACGGCGTCGAACCACGCCGGAAACCGCTCCGCCAGCCGCTCGGGCGGCTCGTTCGTCACCACCGCGTTGGAGAGCCCCATCCGCTCCACATTCCCGGAAAGCGTCTTCGCCCTGACCGGATGGATCTCGTTGCAGACCAGCACGCCTTTTCCCCGCATCGCCGCGCCCAACTGCGCGCTTTTCCCGCCCGGCGCCGCACAGAGATCCAGCACCCTTTCTCCCGGCTTTGCGGCGAGAAAGCCCGCGGGGGCCATGGCGCTGGCCTCCTGAATATAATAAACGCCGGCCTCATGCCAGGGATGCTTCCCCGGCTGATCCGTCTCCCGATAATAAAAACCGTTTTCCTCCCAGGCTACCGGCGCAAGGGAAAAAGGACATTTTTCCAGAAAATCCGCCTTTTCTCCCTTTATGGGATTAAACCGCAGGGAGCGTTTTCCCTTTTCCTCATAGCTTTTCTGGAACGCCGGATACTCCTCTCCCAGCATCCCGCGCATCCGTTCCGTAAATTCCTGTGGCAGCATGATATTCCTCTGTTTCTCCGCCGTGCGCCGTCGGTGTTTTCCTCGCTATTTTACCACGTCAGCAGGGAAGCAAGCGGCCGCGAAGCGGACATTTGCTTCCACCTGACATGGTAACGAACGAATCTTCGATTCGTGAGTAAATAGCCGCTCTGCGGCTATTTTACCACGAAACGCGGGGCCTGTTAAGCCCTTCCCGCGTACGCGTACGAAAAAAATGCCGCCGCCCGGCGATTTCATCCGGGCGGCGGCATTTCCTGCCTGTTCCTCATTTTATCCCTCTATGGAGATGAACTTTTTCTCCTCTTCGGCGGGCTTCTCCTCCGCCTTAGGCACCGTAAGGGTCAGGATACCGCGGTCGAACTTCGCGCGGATCGCTTCCTGCTCCACATCCTCGCCCACATAAAAGCTCCTCTGGCAGGCGCCCGCATAGCGCTCCCGGCGGATATAAGCGCCGGTCTTCTTGTCCTTCTCCTCCTGATCCAGCCCCTTGGCGGCACTGACGGTCAGATAACCGTCCTCCAGCGCCACGGAGACCTCCTCCTTTTTAAAGCCGGGCAGATCCATCTCCAGGATATAACTGTCCGCAGTCTCCCGCACATCGGTCTTCATCAGGCTCTTCCCCTTGCGGCCGTAAAGCTTCTTCTCCGTATGCTTCAGATCCTTATCGTCAAAAAACGGGAATCCGAAAAAGTCGTCAAACAGATCTCTTCCCAAAACACTCGGCATCAACATATCAGGTTCCTCCTCTCCCTGTCAGGCTCTCATGAGCTCATCCATATTCTCTGTGACCGCTCCCGGCTGCGAAAGCGCACACCGTCATTCGATCGCGATGAATTTTTTCTTCTCCACAGCGGGCTTCGCTTCCTTCTTCGGAATCAGCAGCTTCAGCGTACCGTCCTCAAACTTCGCCCGAATGTCCTCCTGGGTCACATCCTCGCCTACATAAAAGCTTCTGCTGCAGCTTCCGTAATAGCGCTCCCGGCGGATGTAACGCCCTTCGGTATTTTTCTCATCCTCCCTGTTCCTGGTGACAGCCTCTACGGTGAGGTAGCCGTCCTTCAGCTCTGCCTTCACGTTCTCCTTATCGACACCCGGTATATCGATCGTCACCTCGTAGCCCTGATCGGTATCCCTGACATCGGTGTTCATCAGGCCGTTCATCTCATCCCCTCTGAAAGGGTATCCCATAAAACCATCCCAGAAATTCTCCCCTAAAATACTAGGCATCAACATAAGTCCTCGCTCCTTTCGTTTCTATTCGCAATGTTATTATTTCCTGTTTCAACGGATTCACAAATGGAAAATGTTTCCGGACGGCGCACCGCGCATTTCCCGCTCCGGGCTCTGCCCTTCTCCGTTTTCCTTTGTTCCTTCGTTCTATTCGTACTATAACACGCATTATTAGCACTGTCAAGAGGTGAGTGCTAATTATTTTGTGAATTATTTGTGAAATCCCCCTTCGAAAATCAGCAAAAAGGGGATTTCTTTTTCTGCAATATGTAGTATAATAAACTACATATCAGGATATTTATATCATTTCTTTTGCGGAGGTGCGCCCATATGTACCAGATCATCAGCGACGGTTCCTGTGACCTGCCGCCGGAGCTTGTCAAAGAGAAAAATATCGAAGTGGTCCCTTTTTACGTATCCTTCGACGGTCAGACCTTCTATAAGGAAATTGCCGAAATGCCGATACGGGAGTTCTACGAAAAAATGGTGGAGCATGAAAACGTGATCTTTCCCAAGTCTTCTCTGCCGTCGATAGAGGATTTTCGCAGTTCCTTTGAGAAATATGTCAAACAGGGGATCTCCGTCATCTGCATCTGCATCACGACCAAATTCAGCGGCTCCTACCAGTCTGCGATGAATGCCAGAAATATCCTGCTGGAAACCTTTCCCGAGGCGCAGATTACGGTCATTGACTCCAGGATCAACACCGTCCTGCAGGGGCTCTATGTGCTGGAAGCCGCCAAACTGCGGGAACAGGGCGTTCCCTATGACCAGGCCGTCCAGCGCCTCCTCGCCATCCGCGACACGGGCCGGATCTTCTTTACGGTAGGAAATATAGATTATCTGAAGCACGGCGGCAGAATCGGCAGGCTTTCCTCGCTCGCCGCATCCCTGCTCCACATCCGTCCCCTGATCACCCTGAAGGAGGGCGAGATCTTCCCTTCCGGCATCACGAGAAGCCGCAGAAAATCGCTGGAGGCGGTCATGAACCTTCTGGACAGCCATATAAAGGACCTGCAGAACCAGGGGGAAAAAATGCAGGATTACATTGTGGCGGTCGGATACGGATATGATATTTCCGAGGCAGAGACATTCCTCGCGGAGGCAAAGGAACGCTTTCGGGGTGTCCTGGATGTGGACAGCATCAAGCTGTATCAGATCGGAGCGACGATCTCCGTGCATACCGGTCCCTACCCGCTCGGCTTCGGTTTCCTGAAAAAGGCCTGATTCCGGCTTTCTGACGGCAAAGTCCCGCGCGGCGGAATGCGGATTCCGTCTTTTATCTGCCGGCCGCCCGCGCGGTCGGAGATTTCTCACGTTTACACACAGGAACTCAAACAGGGGACCGCTGATGCGGTCCCCTGTCCGATTCCTGTCCGTTCTCACATTCGTTCAGACGCCTTTACCGAATGTCGTACACACTGCGCACCTGCAGCCCTTCCGGCTTCCCGCGCAGAATCTTCACCCGCCGTTCTCCGGCGTTCATGTCAAAATAATTGTCCTCCAGCAGCATATCGTCCGCCCCGTTGAGGATCTCCACACTGCGGGCATAGGCCGATGCGCGCACCACGATCTCGTCGCCCTCTGTCCGGACCGCAAGCTTCGGATCCTCGAAATGGAACTGCTTGGGCGCCACGAACAGCACCGTACCGCCGGAAATATATTTCCCGTCCTGATAGCAGGCATAGCTGGCGTAATTGTCATACAGACCGGCGTCCATCATGTCCTCCTGATCCAGCCAGACGGAGGTCAGGGCAGGCACGTCCACTTCGGATTCGCCGCCGCGCAGCACCGCCGCCCGCGCGTCGCGCAGCTCCCACTTCACGGTCACATGCACGTCCTCCCGGCTTTCATTGGCAACGTTTAGATGGATCGCCTTTTTCACCTCATAAGGATAGGCGTTGGGATTGGTGTCCTGGGTCAGGATTCCCTCCTCCGCGCAGGAAAGCATCACCGGCGCGAAGAACCGCTTTTCATAATAGTGCAGCGCTTTCCAGCGGCCGAAATAGTCGATGGATGACCAGCTCGCCACCGGCCAGCAGTCGTTGAGCTGCCAGACTACCGCGCCCATGCAGCGGCCCCGGTTGCGGCGGAAATGCTCCACCCCGTAGCGGATCGCCTCCGCCTGCAGAAGCTGGGACGCATACAGCACTGTTTCGAACTTTCCGGGATACAGGAAGGTCTGCTCCATATAGTTCATGATCTTGCCGTTGGCGGAATTGTTGCGCTGATGCTTTTCCATCACATAGGAAAAAATATTCCGATCCTCCGGCAGCGTAAAGCTTTCACAGGTTTTCAGAGACGGGAAGGACTGGAAGCCGAACTCCGACACATAGCGGAAGAAAAACTTCCGGTACTCGGTGATAGGCTTGTTGCCGTGCCACACCGCCCAGTAATGCACATCGCCCCGGTTCTCATCGTCCGGATTGTCAAACGCGCCGCCGGACGAGGGGCTGGAGGGCCAGTAAAAGGTGTTGGGATCATATTCCTCCAGCGTCTTCGGGATGATATACTCGTACATTTTCACATAGTCGCTCTTCTGCCTCGGATGGTTGACCCAGTCGCCGCCCTGGGCCACGAACGTCTCCATCTCGTTGTTGCCGCACCAGAGCCCCAGGCAGGCGTGATGCCGGATGCGCTTGATGTTGTCCGCGAACTCCGCCCGGATATTCTCTTCAAATTCCTCCGTCAGGTTATAGACCGCGCAGGCGAACATGAAGTCCTGCCAGACCATCAGACCCAGCTCGTCACAGGCGTCATAGAAGGCGTCATAGGGATAGTTCCCGCCGCCCCAGACGCGGATGCAGTTGTAATTGGCCATTTTGGCCTGCAGCAGAAGGTCGTAGGTCCGCTCCGGCGTCACCCGCGAGAGAATGTTGTCCTCCGGAATATAATCAGCGCCCATGGCGAAGACGGACACGCCGTTGACCTCATGGCAGAAGCTCTCGCCGTATGCGTCCTTTTCCCGGCGGACCGTCATGGTGCGCAGGCCGATGCGGCGCTTCCAGGAATCCAGCACGTTCACGATCTCCGTCTCATGCACGCTGTCCGCCGCGCCGATGCAGGCATTTTTCAAAAGCTCCACTTCCACCTGATAGAGCGGCTGTGCGCCGTAACCGTTGGGCCACCAGAGCTGAGGAGATTCGATGACGATGCCTTCCATCGCCGCTTCATGGCTGTATGTATGACTCTCCCCCGCAGGATCCGTCACCGTCACCCGCACGGAAAGTCCTTCCAGGCGCTCGTCGTCTTCGCCGAAACGGCGCAGGAATTCCTCCGATATCCGATCCACGTCCACATCCAGCTCTAGCGTGACCCTGCCGTCCGCATGGACCTGCGTGATATACACGCTGTCGATCCGCGCGTCGTCAAAACCGATCAGCTTCACATCCCGCCAGATGCCGGCATCGGGAAGACGCGGGCCCCAGTCCCAGCCGAACATGCAGTGGGCCTTGCGCAGATGAGGAAAGCCGTCCACGCCGTCAGAGGGGATGATGATCGGATCCTTTTCATTGGCAGCCTTCAAAAACGCCAGCGGAGAATGCAGCACCACACGAAGCTCATTTTCTTCTTTTTGCAGGGAATCCTTCACCGGGAACTCCCAGACACGGTGCATGTTCTCTACATAAGCGATCCACTGCCCGTTCAGATAGATATCCGCCACTGTATCGATCCCATCGAAGTGCAGCAGCACCTCCTCGCAGTCCAGGATCCCGTCCGGCACGTCAAACACGGTGAAATACTCAAAATCATGTTCCATGATCCTGAGTGCCTTCAATTCATTGTCCCTATAATAGGGATCCTCCATTTTCCCATTAGCCAGCAGATCGCTGTAGACGCTGCCCGGCACGCTTGCGGGCAGGGACTCTTCCCACCCCACCTGACGCATGCGCCAGTTCTGATGCAGTTTTGTCGTTATCATAAGCCCTCCTTATTCACTCCGCGCAAAAGGGAGCCGCATCCTCACCGCTCCCGCTCTGTCTTCCCGCTTCCTGCGGATATCCTTCATTTTGATCCAACATTCCCCGCTTTATAGGCCCTTTCCTCTCCGTCCTCTCCGCTGTAATTGCCCTTCAGCCGTTCGATCTCATTTTTCCGGTCCCAAAGATAACTGATGCGCGCCTCGATCCCGAGACGGATCCGCCGGATATTCTCCACGTGCCGGAACAGAATCGCACAGGAGGACAGGCCCAGGATCAGCGCCCCCGCCGGGCTTCCCATCATCACGCCGTAGACCGCCGGGAAAATGACGGACGCCGTGATCGCCACCATGCAGATATAATTCGTGACCAGCGCCACCACCGCTTCCATCGCCAGCAGGATGAGAAAAACCTTCGGGTTAAAAGCAATCGCTACACCCGCCAGACAGGCCAGCCCCTTTCCGCCGTGAAACCCCATGAAAACCGGGAAAATATGTCCGATAATGCAGAACGCGCCCGACGTAACACCAGCCAGCACGAACCCCGGAAACAGCATATCGGCCAGATGATAGACCAGATATGCCTTGACAATATCGAACGCCATGCTGATCACGCCGATGGTCTTTCCCATCGTGATCACCGCATTGGACGCGCCCGCATTGCCCGAGCCGTTCTTTCGGATATCAAACCCCTTCAGCTTGCCGAATATATAGGACGGATTGATCCCGCCCACAAGATATCCCATCAATGCGCTTCCAAAGATCTCCATCGTTCCCCTTCCTTTATCCTTCGTGTCCCGCTCCGCCGGCCGTATCGGTCCGCGAAGCGCCCTGGAGCCCCATGTCAATAGTATAACGGATTTCAGCGTATTTTACAATAACGCAATTCCCCCCATTTACCGGTTATTTTGCCGCCGTTATTTTACCGCCCGGACACTCTTCCCGGCGCCGGGCCCGGCATTCGCCGCGTTTTCCTTCGGGCAGCGACAGATCCGAACAAAAACAAAACCCCCGTCTTCCCGGAAGAAAGGCGGAGGAACGGCCCGTCCCGCGATCGCAGCGGCACGGGCCCTGTGCTTTCTCTTATATCCCGCCGGGCGCAGATGACTCCGACGGATTTCGTGCGCCCTGCGGCGCGGCAAAACGGTCCGCGGCTATTTTACAACGCCCTTCTGCAGGATGAGGTTGGCGTAGAGGGCGCTCTCCCCGGTGGCGATAACGGCATAAGCCTTTCTGGCCTCCTCATAAAACGCAAAGCGCTCGATCCCGCCGATGGCCTTCTGCCCGCGCGGATCGTATTTTCCCACGATGGCGCGATAGCTGTCCCAGATCGGCGTCTCCACCGGGTCCCCCGGCATCACCTGCATCAGCGATACGGGCGTATCCACATAGGTATCCAGCGGGAAAAGCTGCAGAATGGCGTCTAACAGCTCACAGGTTCCGTGTCCGTCCATACGGATGACAATGCTGTCCTTTCCGATGGACTCCGCCGGAAAGTTCCCGTCCGCGAGAACAATCCGGTCGGAATGCCCCATCTCACACAAGACCTTCAAAAGCTCCGGCGATAAAATTTTTGGAATTCCCTTTAACATATTCCGGCCCCCTTTCTCTCATACGGCGTCCGGACCCATCCCGCGGGCATGGGCCCGGCTGATCCTCTTTTCCATACCTATTATACACGCCTCAGGGGCCGTGCGTCAACCGCGCCGCGGACCCGAAGGACCGTCTCAATACGGCTTGTACATGGGTCCGAAGGCTGCGCAGGCACGGTAATCCTGTCCTTCCTTATCCATCCCGAAAGCGTTCCAGGCAGCGGGACGGAAAATCTTTTCCTCCGGCACGTTGTGCATGCTGACGGGAATGCGCAGCATGGAGCACATGGTAATCAGATCCGCGCCGATATGGCCGTAGCTGATGGCGCCGTGGTTGGCTCCCCAGTTGTTCATCACATCGTAGGCCGTGGCGAACGCGCCCTTTCCGGTGGTCCGCGGCGCGAACCAGGTGCAGGGCCACGTGTAGTCGGTGCGCTTCCAGAGGATATCGGAGACCTCCGCGGGCAGCTTCACCGTCCAGCCCTCCGCGATCTGCAGCACGGGCCCCAGCCCCTTCACCAGATTCAAACGGATCATGGTGACCGGCATCTCCGCCTCCGTCAAAAACCGGGAGGAATAACCGCCGCCTCTGAAATAGCCGAAGTCCGCCTCATTCCAGGTGGTGGCCTTCATGATCGCCTTCTGATCCGCCTCCGTCACCTCGTACCAGGGCTTCATGACGCCGTTTCCGTCCGCGTCCTTCGCCTCGCCGCAGGCATCCAGACAGGCCGCGCCGGAATTGATCAGATGGATGAATCCGCCGGACTGCTTCGCCGCACCCTCCAGTTCATACCCGGCGGCCTTCTTCACGGCCTCGGGGCTCCAATAGGTGCGCACGTCCGC
Organism: uncultured Eisenbergiella sp.; assembly: GCA_947627215.1. Taxonomy (GTDB): domain Bacteria; phylum Bacillota; class Clostridia; order Lachnospirales; family Lachnospiraceae; genus Gallintestinimicrobium. Next base: position 27,819 of record CANQVD010000007.1, on the reverse strand, counting down.
AAAGATCTGCGCCCGATTGGTCAGAAGCTTCATGAACAGCATGCCCAGACCGTTGAGCACGTCATTCTCCGTCGCCAGAATATAAGGCTCCCTGGCGCCGTTCCAGTCGAAGGAGGTGTTGAGCATGGCCTCCGCGAAGTCGGCGTTGGGATAAAAGTCTGTCCACTGTCTCTGCCCCTGGAAGCCGGCGGCAATGGCATTGTGCCCTACCATTTCCTCCTCACAGCCGGCGGGGAGATTCTGGTTACCGTTCATCAGATCCTTGATGATGCACATCATCTTCACCACAAAAGCCCAGTCCTGATCCTTCTGCTCTCTGGTCTTCTGCACCGCCTCCGGATTCTTGTCAAACCCTTCGATGCAGTTTTCCTTCACCCAGGCCATGGCCTTTTCAAATTCCGCCTGATCGTAAATACCCTCGGTCATGCGGCGGATGATCTCCACCTCATCCACCGATTCCACACGCATGCCCAGATAGGATTCGATGAACGCGGGATCGATGACGGAGCCGCCGATACCCATGCAGATCGAGCCGATCTGCAGCCAGGATTTGCCCCGCATGGTCGCCACAGCCACCGCCGCCCTGCCGAACCGCAGCAGCTTCTCCCGCACGTCTCCGGAAATCTCCCGATCATCCGCATCCTGCACGTCATGGCCGTAAATGCCGAAAGCGGGAAGGCCCTTCTGCGCATGGGTCGCCAGAACAGACGCCAGATAGACCGCGCCGGGCCGCTCCGTCCCGTTAAAGCCCCAGACACCCTTGATGGTCTGCGGATCCATGTCCATGGTTTCCGCGCCGTAACACCAGCAGGGCGTCACCGTCAGCGTGATCTCCACGCCCTCCCTGCGGAATTTGTCAGCACAGGACGCCGCCTCCGCGACGCGGCCGATGGTGGTGTCGGCGATCACGACCTTCACCGGTTCCCCGTTGGAGTACCGCAGATTTTCCGTAAACAGCGCGGCCGCAGCCTTCGCCATGCCCATGGTCTGCTCCTCCAGCGACTCCCGCACCTTCAGATATCCTCTTCTGCCGTCGATGGTGGGACGGATGCCGATCACCGGATACGCCCCGATCAGTCTGCTTTTTGCCATTGAAATGCCCTCCTTTTTACATACCTGTACATCCGATCCGCTGCGCGGACCTGAAAACCGGAAACACCTTGCTTTTTTATTTTATCATTTTCTTTTTCTGCACGCTGGTGCTATAATGATCAAAAATGGTAAGATATTCATTTTCAGGCCTGACAAGTATATCCGCAGCGCCCTTTGCGTCACATTTTCCCTCATTTCCGCGGCTTTTGCAACCTGACGAAACAGCCCTCAAATATAGAGAAAAGACTGGAAGATTTCTATGCACTATCTCGATTACAATGAAAAAAAATCCCATGGAACACAGGATTTTCCGCTGGAATTCTATCATGTGGATCAGGAACACCCACGCTATGAAATGCCCTTTCACTGGCATCGGGAATTGGAAATTATTCATATCCTGCGGGGCCGCTTCACCGCATATCTGAATGAAGAGATCTATGCGGCCAGAGCGGGCGACTTTCTCTTCATCAACCAGGGAACGGTTCACGGTGGAACGCCGGATAACTGCGTCTACGAATGCATCGTCTTCGATCCGGACCCTCTTCTGGGTCAGGTCGCGGCCTGCCGGCGCCAGCTCCGCCTTCTGCTGGAGGGCGACAGCCTGATCCGCGCTCATTTTTCCGCGGACGACCTCCCCTTTCGGAACGCCGCCCTCGCTCTGTTTGACGCCGCCCGAAGCGAAGCGCCAGGCCATGAGCTGAATACCGCCGGGGCCCTGTTTTCCCTTTTCGGCGTCCTGTTTTCCCATCCGGAGTACCGGGAGGAGGGCCGCGCTCCCGTGCTGTACGCGAAGCGCATCCGCCTGCTCAAACCCGTCCTGGAGCACATCGAGCAGAATTATATGCGGCCGCTGACGCTGGCGGACCTGGCGAAAATCACCGGCATGTCTCCCCGGTATTTCTGCCGCTTTTTCCGCACCTTCATCCACCGGACCCCCATCGACTACCTGAATTATTACCGCGTGGAGCAGGCCTGCCGGTTTCTCTCCTCCCCCATGACGGTGACGGAGGCCGCCTATCTGTGCGGCTTCAACGACAGCAGCTATTTCGTGAAAATCTTCAAAAAATACAAGGGGATCACGCCGAGACAGTATCAGAAATCCGATCAGCCCCGATAAAGGTCAGGCCCGGACCGCCGCGGTCCGGGCCTGCTTCTCAGATCAGATCGTACTTCACCACATTCATTTTCACCTTTCCGTCCGCGAAGAAGGAGATTCCGTCCACCGCCGGATCGGTATACAGAAGGGCGGTCAGCACCTGCTCGCCGTCATTCACAAAGGCCTCCACGCTGTACTGATCCAGAATGATCCGAAGCTTCAGCCTGCCGTCCCCGCTCCTGACCTGGCTGCGGCGCTGATGAATGATCGCGCGGCGGGAACCCGAATATTTCCGGTCCACCTTCAGAATAGATTCCGCGGGATGGAAGCTCAGCGAAGTGCGGTACGTCTCGTTCTGGGCGAAGCGGACCGCGAATTTCCGGTACAGCTCCCCGCCCTCGGCGGGCGCGATCTCCAGCTCCATATCGATCTCCCGGCCACGGATGCCGTCCAGCCGGATCACGTCCTCCACGGTCACATCCCGGTATTCCACTCGATTGCGCCGCATGGCCTCCAGCTCCCGCAGGGGCTTCTGGTACAGTCTGCCGTTCCGGACGGAAAGCTCCCTGGGCAGCGTCATCTGTCCCTGCCAGGTGGAATCCGGATGGTGCTGGTTGCTGGTATCCCAGTTCTGCATCCAACCGATCATCACCCGTCTGCCGTCCGGCGTCAGCATGGTCTGGGACGCATAGAAATCGATGCCGTAGTCGATGGACTGATCGTGCTCCTCCGTAAACGTATCCGTTTCCGGATCATAGCTGCCGATCAGGCAGAGCGTCCCGTTGCCGTTGTGATACTCATAGCCCTGCGGGAACATGTCCTGCGGGCTCGTCAGGAGCACGCCCTTCCCGTCCAGCGTGAAGAAATCCGGGCATTCCCACATCCTGCCGAACCGGTTCCCGTTTTTCGCCAGGATCTTCTCAAAGCTCCAGTGAAATCCGTCCGGGCTTTCGAACAGAAGGATCTGCCCGTCGCCATCCCCGGAACAGTTGCCCGCCACGCAGCGGTAGGTGCCGTCCTCCTTCTGCCATATCTTGGGATCCCGGAAATCGTAACGGCTTCCGCCCTCCGGCAGATCCGCCTGCGTCAGCACCGGATTCTGCGCATATTTCTCATAATCCATGCCATCTCCCGTCGCCAGACACTGGGTCTGCAGCTCCCGGTACATGCCGTCCTCGTCCATGACCTTCCGCACGCCGGTATACATCAGAAGCTGCCTGCCGTCCGGCAGGGTGAGGGCGCTGCCGGAAAAACAGCCGTCCCCGTCATAGACCTCGTCCGGCGCCATGGCGGCCGGCAGGTACTCCCAATGCAGCAGATCATCGCTCACCGCATGCCCCCAGTGCATGGAGTTCCAGTGGCTGTCGTAGGGATAATACTGGTAAAACAAATGATACTTTCCGCCATAATAGGAAAATCCGTTGGGATCGTTCATCCATCCGGTGCGCACGGAAAGATGAAACCGGGGGCGCTCCTCCTTCCCGATCCGCTTCTCCGCTGTTTCTTCATATTTTCTGGCTTCCCGCAAAGTCTGGCTCGTCATTTCGCTTTTCCTTTCCTGTTTGTTTCTTTTCGTTCACGCAGCCTGTCTCCGGCGATACGGATTCCTGCATGCCCTTCCGCCTCCGCAGTCAGGCGCGGCTGTCACGGTTCTCATCATGCCCGCCGGGCCGCCGCCCTGCCCGACCGTGGCCTCACCGTGGCCAACGCTCCCTTCTCTCCATCAGGGGCCCGAACGCGGCATGGGGCTCCGTCTGATACCAGTAGGCCACCGAGGCCAGATCGTCCTGCCGTTCGAACAGGCCGCCGTAGGAGACCCCGATCTGCTGGATCGTCACCTTCAAGTCCCGCTCGAACAGCACCGGGTCCATGATATGCCACCGGTAAAAGCTGCGCTGCGGCATCTGGTCGTCATTGTGAAAGTCGTGGTGCAGGAAGGTATCATGGTGAGAATAATAGGGATAGCCCAAAAACGGCGTGCAATAGGTGTTCTCCACCGTGCACCCGTTCTCCTGCGAAGCGAAGCTCCAGGCCCCGCCGAAATAATCCTCCGTCCCCGTGCCGCATATGGTGGGATATTCCGTATCGCCGTCCAGATAAAACTTCACCTCGCCCTCTCCGTACCAGTAACGCTCCAGCGCGGTCAGTGCAAGATAGGTCCCCACATATTTTCCCTTCCCCTTCACGCCGTCCAGGATCACATAATCCCGGCCTTTTTCGGTGAGCCGCTGTCTGCGCCACTGCGCATGGAAATATCCGCAGACCGTTCCCGGAGTTCCTGCCTGCGCGTTCCTGCAGGCGGTTTCCCGGCCGTCCCCGGCGGCGGTTCTTCCGCCGCTTCCGACAGCATCCGTCAGAGACGCCTGCTGCTCTTCCTCCGTCAGGCAGTAATCGATCTGGTAAAAAAAGGCGGGCACGTCCTCATCGCACTGGTTCTCCACGGTGATCCGGGCGCTCTTCCCGAAGGGCATCGGGAAATAACAGTTGAATCCCCGGGTGTGGTTCACCGCGATGGGCAGCGAGTTCACCGGATAGGACACGCCGAAGCCGCAGCAGAAAAAATCTCCCAGCGGGCTTTCCACAGAGGGCGTCTCCTCCCCGTCCCAATACATGCGCAGCACCAGATCCCGCAGCACATACCGGTTCCGATCGCTGGTCCGGTCCGTCACCGTGACCCAGATATGCTGAATGACGCCCGGCCCCTCAATCTGCGCCAACGTCACCGTTTCTCCCGCTTTGATCTGCGGGATGCAGGGAGAGCCTTTCCGGGAAGGCCCCAGCGCGCTGGCCGCCATGCCGCCCCTCCCTTTTTCCCCGTTCCGGTTTTCCCAGTTGATGCTCCTGCTCCTGCCGCTTCCCAGCAGAGGGAGTCCGTTCAGCTCAAACAAGTCCTTCACGTCCTTTCTTCCCGCCTTTTCGCCGCTGCATGCCGCCGGGCATTCCCTTCCGCGGCTCCTCCGGCCGCATCTCTCATAACCGGCCTCTCAGGTTTCCGCCGTCTTCAGCCGCACATTTTCAAAATCCGCGCTGCCGAATGCGAACAGCCCCAGATTCCTGCCGCGGTAATCGTACATCCGAAAGCTCAGCGCCGCTTCCCCGTTCACATAGGCCGTGGCCGCGCTGCCCTCCGCCAGAATCTCCAGCCGGTAACGGCCGTCCTCCGGCTCCCGTACCGGCGTCTCCAGCTCCACGTCATAAGGGAATGTCTTGCCGCCGTCCTCGGACATCCGCAGCCAGGAGCGGTACACCAGCCGCCCCCGGGCGGGCTCCACATACAGATAATAGCCCTCCTTCATCGCCGCATCCGCCTGCAGGACCACGCCGGCCTGCCAGGCATCCCGCGCCAGGATATCGGCGCAGAGATAATACCGCTCCGGCAGGGGCTGCATCAGCGCCATCTGCTGTCTGCCCTCCCCTGCCGCTCTGTATCCATTTTCCAGTATCTCCCAACCGTCTGTCAATGATAAAAAACGGTTCCGGGTATAAAAACCGAAAAGCTCCCGCCTGCTGTCCGGCAGGGACAGCTTCAGGTCGCCGTCCGGCTGCTGCCCCAGCTTATGGATCACCATACCGCCGCCCCAGTCCCAGGTCCGGTAATCCTGCCCCTGAAGCCGGTTGGGCCAGAAGCCGAAAAGGTCCTCCTCCTTAGTGGGGTTCCAGCCGAACAGATACCGCTCCGTTCCTTCCCCCGCGGTCTTCGCGGCATAAAAAGCCCTGGCGTCCAGCCGGTGGTTCCGGGGGATCTGCCACTTATTCTCCCCCACGCGGCATTTCACATAATAGTTGCCGAACAGGTTGGTATAGCTGGAAAAGACCAGATAATACCAGTCCCCCATCCGGAAGACGTCCGGGCATTCGCAGGCGCCGCCGAACCGCCTGGGATAATAGGCAGGCTCCCGATACTCCCATTTCCGCAGATCCCTGGACACACAGAGACCCACGCAGCCGGTCTGGCTGTGCCGGTCATTGACCCTGGCTGCCAGAAACATCCAGAACTCTCCCAGCTCCTCCCGATAGACGATGCGGGGATCCCGCCAGTCGGATCTGTCATAGATCACGCCGTCCGGTCCGAAGGTATCCTCCTCCAGATATTTCCAGTGATCCAGACTGCCGTCCTCGCTGATATAATGGGTGATAAGCTGTTTCCCCTCCGGAAAGATGCAGGCGAACAGATGCCACTGTCCCTTCCAGCGGATCAGATCTCCCGTGCCGCCCCGCACATGGATCGGCGTCTCTTCTCCCATGTGGAGCAGATCGCGGCTTTCCATCCGGTGCCACCCGAACACCGCCCTGGGATCGTGCGGATCCTTCCAGTTTTTCAGATAAAAGAGCTGGTAGGTCCCGTCGATATACTTGGGGATCACATCCCCCGTCCGCGCGCCGGGCGCATGATAAAAAATCCTTCCTTCCATCTCGATGCCTTCCCTTCCTGTCACAACCTTCCTGCGGCGCAGCCGCTTTCCCGCCCCGCTTTCTTTCCCCCGCGGGCCGTCCGCGGCACAGCCCCCAGGGCGCCTCACGCTCCCGCACCGGCCTGTCCTCTCACGGTTCCTGCGGATAGGCGGAATCCATCTCCCAGACCTCCAGCCGCTTCACGTGCCGGAGTTTTCCGGCCAAACGAAGCCCGCGTTCCCCGGCGCCCTCGATGTAATCGCGCAGGGTGACCGATTTCCGGCCGTTCAGATACGCCTCGATCATGGAATGATCCAGATAGAGCTCCAAAGTCACGGTCTCCCCGTCGGGTTCCACCCGGTCTATCTCGCCCCGGTACCTGCTCACCTGGGCGCCGGTCTCATCCAGCGCTTCCAGGCGGCCGGTTTCCGGCGTATAACGGACGGTTTTTTCCTTTTCTCCGTACAGGACCGTCACACCGGCCTGTTCCCCGTCCGCCTCCAGCCGCAGATACAGCCGGTTTCCGCGGATGCCGGCCAGTTGTCTGTCGGCCTCCTCCCCGGAAACATCCTGCAGGCTCAGAAGGCACTGTCTGCGCAGAGAGGCCAGCTCTCTGACAGGCTGAATATGGAGCCGCCCGCCCCGAACGGACAGCTCCACCGGCAGGCCGCCGTTGTGGGCCCACCCAGCCTGACATTCCTTTCTGCCGCCCCGCCTGCCCTGGGCGATGGTGAACACCACGCTGCGCAGATCCGGCGTCACAAAACCGCAGCCGCCGGTAAAGGTGCCGTGCCCCAGATCCAGCAGGATAGCCTTCTCCCCATCCTTTTCAAACCGCATCCGCACGGGATCCCACTTTCCCAAAAAACCGTAGGTTTCCACCACATCGTTTTCGATCTGACAGGCGCAGAACATCAGGATATGGCGGACGACCCCGCCGTTCTCATCCCGCAGGGGCAGCAGCACCGGCAGCTCCCAGACGTGCCCCAGCTCCGTATTCTTTTCATAATCATAGTCCACCGCGAACCCGTGGGACGTCCAGTTCAGGAGGTCATCGGAGGAAAACAGCACCGCATTGCCGCCGCCGTTGTCCGCGTCCCCGCTGCCCACCAGCATGAAATAAGTCCCGTTTTCCAGCCAGACGAAGGGATCCCGGAATTCCCCCATCCATCCCTCCTGCTGCCGCACCACGCAGACCGGATGCTTCTTCCAGACGGGCAGCTTATCGCCGCCCTCCGGATCCGCCCAGGCCATGGCCACCGCCTGATTGGGGAAATCCGCGTCGTTTCCCGCGGAATAAAAGATCCGCGGACGGCCCTCCCGGTCCACCAGAGCGCTGCCCGACCAGCAGCCGTCGGGGTCGGGCCCCGTTTCCTCCGTCTGCAGCGCCAGCGGCATATCCTCCCAGTGAACCATGTCCCGGCTCACCAGATGCCCCCACTGGATGTTGTTCCAGATGGGCGCGTGGGGATTGGCCTGATAGAAAATATGATAATAGCCCCGATACCAGAACGGCGCATGGGGCTCGTTCATCCATTTGCCCGGCGCGATCAGATGATACTGGGGGCGCTGTACATCGTCCCGGTAAAGACCGCGGTCCAGCGGAATGGGGCCCGTCGCCTCCCCCAGCGGCCAGCCTCCATGAAGCGCTTTTACCTCCCTGTCGGACAGCGCCCGTGCTTCCAGACAGACGCGCTTCATCAGCCCGTAGAACACGCCCACCGGCGCCTCTTCCCCGAAGGGCTTTCGGTCCACATATTTTCCAAGATACGCCCTGCCCTCCGGCCAACACAGAGGCGCATGGCGCCGGAACTGCTTCCGGTTGGACAGGATGCCGTTGATGTAGAGGTCGCACCAGCCCGCCTCCTGCCGGAACACCGCGGTGACCGCGTTCCATTCGCATTTCCGTGCCTGTCCGTGGATCGAGCCGAAGGAGACCGGCCAGTGACCGTCGCCGAATTCCACCGTCACCTTCCCGTGTTTTTCCAGCCGGATGGCGAATCCCGCCGCCGCTTCCCGGTCGAAAAAGGAAAAGAGTCCGTCCCCCGGGACCGCATACCCCTCCGGCGCGAACAGAAAGCTGAGGGTGAAATCCGACAGCCCCCGGAACGCTTCTCCCTCCGCATAAAACCAGTTGGAATAGCCGTCAAACAACAGCGCATCGTCCTGCAGACGCCATTCCCGGTGTTCAAAATACTGCCGGTTCGGCAAAAACCGGACGCCACCCTCCCGATCTGTGCAGACGATATGCCTGCCCTGCTTTTCAAAATAAAAATCCATATTGTCCTCTTTTTCAAAAAGGGAGCAGACCCATGCTCTCTGTCTGCTCCCTCGCTTTTTCGTAAGGATACTGCTGATATCCCGATGTAAACCGCGGCGGTTATTCGTTCAGGGCCGCTGCGTACCGGTCATAGGCCGCCTGCCATGCGCCGAGCACATCCTGCAGACCCATGCTGTCCAGATCCGACAGATACTGATCCCACTCGTTCTCGATGCCGCCGTCGCGCAGCCAGTGCGCCACGCGCTCCTCGGTCATGGACTTGATGTCGCTGAGCTTGTCATTGATGACGTCGATCTCTTCCTCGGTATAGACCACGGAAGGATAATACTCGGTGCTGTCCACATACTGGAACCAGAAATCGTTCAGGTCGTTCAGTCTCTGCTGCGCACGGTCTTCCATGTAGTAGTACACGCCGTAGTCTTCCGCCAACTGCTCGGAGGGACCGGTCCATTCATTTCCGGACTTCACCTCGCCTTCGGTTTCGCCTTCGCCCATGGTGCGGGTGGTGTACACGCCGTTCTCATCAGGCTCTTCATTGAAGAACACGCCGATGGGGCCGTAAATGCACTGCATGGAAATGATGGGATCATAGCGCTGGTCAACCCACTTCAGCAGCAGCTCAGGGTTCTGGCAGGCCTTGGTGACGGAGAAGCTGTCATGTCCGGTGGTGCCCATTTCGTTCAGATTCACGTGATGGGTGCCGTCGGGGCCGTCCAGGATCGGCAGATATTCATAGCTCTCCGCGCGCTCCGCGCCTACCACTTCGGGGATCTCCCACCATACGAACACGCCCAGACGGGGATCCGTGCCGTTGCCCTTCGCGATGTACTGGCTGGAATCCTGAGAGAAGATCTCGATGTCGATCAGGCCTTCCTCAAACCAGTCATGATAGTAAGCGATGGCGTTCTTATAATTCTCGGAAGCGGCCTGATAATACACCTTGCCGTTCTCGATGGCCCTGTGGTCCATGGAATAATCCGTGCAGCCGAAGGGAGCGAAGAAGGTGCCCATACCGGCACACCATGCGCCATTGCTCTCCGGGAAGATGAAGGACAGAGGGATCTCATCGGTGGGATCGCCGTTGCCGTTCACATCGTTCTCCTTGAAGGCTACCAGCACGTCGTGCAGCTCATCCACCGTGGTGGGCATTTCCATATTCACCGCTTCCAGCCAGTCGGTATTGATGGCCGTGAACTGCGGGATGGCGCCGATATAATAGGTGTTGCCGTCGGTGTAGTTGAAGCCCATCTCGGAGATGCCGGGCAGGCCGTAGATATGGCCGTCAGGCATGGTGCAGGTCGCCAGAATGTTGGGACGCTTTTCGACGACCTTCATCAGATTGGGCATCGTCTCCTCGTTGATGTAATCTTCCAGAGGAATGAACAGCCCGCTGGCGCCGCCCTTGATCAGCTCGCTGTCGGACAGCCCCGCCGACATCAGCGCGTCGGGAAGGTTGTCGCCGGAGTTTAAGATCAGGTTCTTTCTCTCGGTCAGCGTATCGCCGGATACACAGTTCCAGTTGATCTCAACGCCCATGGCCTCATTCAACTGCTGCACGATCGGCTTCTCGCTGTTGTCCGGAGACAGGGCGCTGATGCCCGCGAAAATCTCGAAGGTAGTCTGATCGCTGTTCGTCGCCGTCTCGCCGCTGCCGGAGGAAGATCCGCCGCAGGCGGTGAGGGCGAAGGTCATGACGGCGGTCAGTCCCAGCGCCGTCAGTTTCATCCATTTTCTTTTCATTGTGTTTTCCCTTTCCTTTCTCAGGTTCTTCGCGTCATGTCTATTGCTGGGCCCGGAGCGCGCGCCCGCGCTCCGCACCCGCCATGGCCGTCAGCCCTTCACTGCGCCGGCCATAAAGCCTTTTTCAAAGTACTTCTGTACGAAGGGGTATGCGATCAGCATGGGGACCGCGCCCACAACGATGGAGGCGAACTTGATCAGCTCGGTGATCTTGTTGGCTTCCGCGTATCCGCCGTCCATGTTGCCCATCATGGTGGCCGTGGCCTGACTCTGGATCAGGATCTGGCGCAGGGCCAACTGCAGCGGATATCTGTCCTTGTTGGTCATATAGATCAAGGCCGTGAACCAGTCGTTCCAGTAAGCGACCATCGTGAAGATGACCATGACCGCCATGATCGGCTTCGCCAGGGGCAGCGCGATCTTGAAGAAGGTCCCCAGGTTGCTGCTGCCGTCGATGCCCGCCGCCTCATAGAGCTCTTCGGGAATGCTGGTCTCAAAATAGGTTCTGGCTACGATCACGTTGTACACGGCGACGCCGCCGGGCAGGATCAGCGACCAGACGCTGTTGAGCAGGCCGGTCTTGGAAACCACCAGGTAGGTGGGAATCAGGCCGCCGCCGAAGTACATGGTGATTACATAGAAGACCATGATCGCCCTGCGGAACGGAAGCGTGGGCTTGGAAACCGCGTAGCCCGTGGTGATGATCAGCGCCACCGATACGAAGGTACCCAGCACCGTATAATAAATGCTGTTCAGGTAGCCCTTGGCGATGGCCTGCTCCCGGAACACCCTGCGGTATCCTTCAAAGGTGATCTGGGAAGGCAGCAGGAAGGTTTTGCCGGCATACACCTCGTAAGGGTTGGAGATGGAGGCGATCAGCACATAGTAGAGCGGGTAGGCCACGATGACCACCAGGATTGCCAGGAAAGCCACATTGCAGATATCAAACAGCTTATCAGAGGAAATCCGTCTTTCTCTTTTCATTTCATTTTCCTCCTTCCCTTATATGAAGCTCACGTTGGAGAGCTTGTTGCAGATCTTGTTCACCACGATCAGCAGGATGATGTTGACCACCGTATTGAACAGGCCGACCGCCGTGGAGAAGCTGTACATGGCGCGCAGCATACCCTGTTCGTACACGTAGGTGGCGATGATCTCGGAGGTCTCTTTGTTCAGGCTGGTCTGCAGCAGATATGCCTTTTCAAATCCGACGTTCATCAGGTTGCCGAAGGACATGATCAACTGGATGACAATGACCGGGACCAGCTCCGGGATGTCGATGTGAAGCATCCGCTGGAAGGCGTTGGCGCCGTCCACCTTGGCCGCTTCATGCAGGGACGCGTCCACGCTGGAGAGCGTCGCCATGTAGATGATGGTTCCCCACCCCGCGTCCTGCCAGATGCTGGAGGCGATGTAGATCGTCCGGAAGGCGGAGGCGGAATCGATGTAGTTGGTCGGCGGGGCGCCGAAGGCCTGCGCGATCATGCTGATCAGTCCGCCGTAAGGGGAGAGGAAGATCCGCAGCATACCGCAGAGGATCATGACGGAGATGAAGTGCGGCGCGTACAGGACCGTCTGGGACACTCTCTGGAACTTCTTCTGCTTCACCTGGTTGATCAGCAGGGCCAGGATGATCGGGATCGGAAACGTCCAGAGGATACTGTAAAAGCTCAACAGCACCGTATTGCGGATCATGCGGGCGCTGTTGAAGTTGGTGAAAAACCGGCGGAACCATTCCAGTCCTACCCACTCGCTTCCGAAGAAGCCATCCATCGCGTTGTAATCCCGGAAAGCGATCTGTACGCCGTAGATCGGCCAGTACTTGTAGATGATCGTCAGGATGATGCCCGGCAGCAGCAGCACGTAGAATTCCCAGTGCTTCATGACCCGCTTGCCCAGGCTCTGTTTGGGTACCGCCACGGCGGTCTGTTCTTTACCCATTTTCTCTCTCCTCCTTTTTCTGATCTCTTGAAATGAAACGTTTCATATTTGTTGAAACAATCATAGCACCCTGCCCTGAAAAAATCAATATAAAATTGATGTAAAAACTGATATTCGTCACAATTCCACAAAATGAAACGTTTCATTTTGTGGAATATAACGGTTGAAACGATGTCAAATTTGTGGTATAAATATAGACAGAACGGAGAACTTCGACGCCTCGCTCTGAGGACTCCGGAAAAAGAAAGGATATGACTTATGACCTCCCAAAAAGCGCCCACCATGAAAGACGTGGCCAGAGAGGCCGGCGTGGCCCTAGGCACGGTATCCAAGGTGATCAACGGCATCCCGGTCTCCGAAAGGAACCGCCTCAAGGTGGAACAGGCCATCCAGACGCTGAATTATGAAGTGAACACCTACGCCCGGGGGCTGAAAACCCAGAAGAGCAACCTGGTGGCTCTGATCATCCCCAATACCACCAATCCCTTTTTCGCTTCTTTCGCGGACCACATCGAGGCCTCTCTTTATAAAAAGGGGCTCCGCCTGCTGCTTTGCTGCGCCGACGGCATCCCCCAGAAGGAGATCGACTATCTGAACATGGCCGCCAACAATAAGGTGGACGGCATCATCGCCCTGACCTACTCCGATATCGGAAAATACATTCCGCCGTCCCTGCCCATCGTGGTGTTCGACCGCTTCTTCGAGAACCGGGTCATTCCCCGGGTAGCCTCGGACAACTTCTCCGGCGGCTGTCTGGCCATCGAAAAGCTGCTGGAATTCGGCTGCAGGCACCCCATTTACATCCGCTTCCACTCCGTCTTTCCCGGCGAATCCGACAAGCGGAAGGACGGCTATCTCTACGCCTGCGAAAAGTACGGCCTGGAGCCGGATTTCATCGACGAGGTGGACTGCGACGACCGGCTGCGGATCATGAAGGAGTTCCTGGAAAAACACAAAAGGCCGGACGGCAGTCTGACCTTTGACGGCGTGTTTTCCCACACCGATTACCACGGATATATGTTTTACAGGCTCCTGCTCTCGGAGGGGTATCGGGTGCCGGAGGACGTGCAGATCATCGGCTTCGACGGCATCCGCAAATTCGGCAATGATGACGACGATCTCTTCATCTCCTCCATCTGTCAGCCCGTAGAACTTCTGGCGGAAAAATGCGTGGAGATCCTGACCGCCGCGGACGGGACGCCCGCGCCCTGTCTGACGCTGCTGCCGGCGCAGTACCGGTACGGCGGCACCACCCGGGACGGAAAGCGGTGACCCTTTCCGCTCCTGTGTAAAAAAGGCCCCTTTCCGGCGCGGCAGATCCCGTCAAAACCGGAGGGCGCCCCGACCGGACGGCATGCATTCCTTTTCCGGACACGCTTGTGCTCGGAAGAAAAGCGCAGCGGTACATAACGCCGCAAAGAACGCGGCGTAAGTATCGGCGCTTTTCTACGGTCCGGGAAAATGGAATGCATGCCGTCCGGTCGGGGCGCCCTCCGGTTTTGACGGGACCTGCCGCGCCGGAAAGGCGTTCTTTTTATACGGGAGAGGAAAGTACCGCCTGACTGCGGAAACCGGCCGGGCTCTGCAGCCGGCGGCTCATGCGCCGAAGAGCAATTCCTCCAACTGTTCAAAGCCGCCCTTCGGATACCGGGAAATGTCCGCCCTCTCCCGGTTGATCAGACAGTCCGTGAGCAGAAACACGCGCATCCCCAGCGTCTGCGCGATCATATCCTCCGCCACATCGTTTCCCACCATCAGACATTCTCCTGCCGTACACCCAAGCCGTTCCAGGATATCCCGGTAATAATCCGGATTGGGCTTGCAGTGCCCGATGTTTTCATAGGTGGTATACCACTCGAAATCCGACGGCTCCAGTCCTGCCCAGTGAATGCGGTTCTCTGTGGCAATGGCCGGGAAAATGGGATTGGTAGCCAGCACGAGCCGGTATCCGTTTTCCTTCAGGCGGGCGATCAGGCGCACCGCGACGGGATTCCGCCCGCAAACCCGCTGTGCCTCATTGAATTCATTCTGATAAAATTCCAGGAACAGCGGCAGATCCGCCCGCACCCTCTCCCCGTATATCTGTGTGAACCGGTTCCAGAAAGCTTCTTCGTTCAGACAGCTTCCGTCGTTTTCCACCATGGCCTTCGTCCCGGCCCAGATACTGTCCACCAGCTTTCCCGGCTCATAGCCGCGGGAAACCAGCTTCGCCGCCAGCAGCTTAAAATACGTTTTGGTGAATACATCCTGGTCCATCGGCAGCAGCGTCCCATCCAGGTCGAACAGAACCGTTGTCACCTGTTCCCGGCCTTTTCCCTTCTGACAGAGTGATTTTTCCTTCATGCTTTCCCCTTAAAAAGGACCCCGCCCGTCCGGGTGGGGTCCTGAGCATTCTTTTCTGTTTCCGTCAGCCTGCCGTGACGGCGGTCGCGTGCATATAGGCATCCGAACCGCGCGCGCACACCACGTTCAGCCGCTGGCCGACAAAGAACGCCTTGCAGCCCGTGATGCTCTGCAGCGCATCCAGCCGGATCTCCATTGTTCCGTACTGCGTCTCCAGGCAAAGAATATCCTGCGTGGATTTCCCCATGACAGTCCCGCTCACCGTGGCGGAAGAAGAACTATCGATCGTGGCCGGGAGCATCGCCCCCTTCATGCCCATCACCATCGCAGCGTGCATATAAGCGTCGGAACCGCGGTAATAGGTAACGACCAACTGATTGCCCGGAACAAGGACCAGACCGTTTCTGGTATCGGTATAGCTGTCGATCACAAACTGCATCTCCCCGCTCGCGGTGGACAGATACAAAAGCCCTTCCTTCGTGCTTCCGGCCACCGTTCCGATGATCGCGGCGGTCGCCGTCGGCGCGTTACCCGCAGGCGCAGGCGTCGTCGAGGAAGAAACGGTTCCGGAGGACGCGCCGGCGATGCCGCCGGTCACACCGTCGGAAACGCTCACCGCATGCATATAGGCATCCGAACCTCTCGCACATTTGATACTGTAAGACTGGCCTGCCACGAGCACATGGACACCGCTCATATCCGTCGATTCATCATACCGGATCTCCATCGTGCCCTGGGCTGTATTCAGATAAAGCAGCTCGCCTCTGGATTTCTTGTCCAGCGTGCCCGTCACCGTCGTCGTCGATGAGGTGTCCACCGTCACCCGGGGAGTCGCGGGCCCCTCTTTGATCGCCGCCGCATGCATATACCCGTCGGAGCCGCGGGCCACGGACACCGTAACGCTTTCATCCGGCAGCAGGATTTTGCATCCGCTGACATCCGTTCCGGAATCGATCTTGATCTCCATCACGCCGTCAACGGTGGACAGATACAGCAGGGTAGGCGTGGTATCCGAAACCACGGTCCCCGTCACCGTAACGGTCTCCTCCGCCCTCGCGACTGTCCGGTCCCCCAAAAGCATGAGCATTCCGAGCGCCAGACATATCGCGGGCACCGCCTTCATGATCCTGTTTTTTCTCATGATAATCCTCCGCCCTTTCTTCTTCTGAATACGCCGGCGAATTCAATATTCCTTCGCCGCTTCCTCACCCTTCATGACGCGGAGCGCACCCTGCGCCAGCGCCAGCAGTTCATCCTCACCGGGATATACCGTAAAGGGTGCGATCCACCCGAGCCTTTCCTTCAGCTTTTCCGTGGTCAGGGCAGAATAGGCGATGCCGCCGGTCAGAATGATCTGATCCACCTTGCCGCAGAGCACGGCCGCCATGGCGCCGGCATCCTTCGCCAGTTGATAATAGAATGCCTCCAGCACAATCTGCGCCTCGTGATCGCCTTCTTTTGCCAGCTTTTCCACGTCCCTCGCATCGTTGGTGCCCAGATAAGCGTTGTAACCGCCGTTGCCGCAGATCTTTTTATAGAGTTCTTTCTCCGTATACTTTCCGGAGAAGCACAGCTTGATCAGATCGCCCACCGGCACGGTCCCCGCGCGCTCCGGAGAAAACGCGCCCTCGCCGTCCAAAATGTTGTTGACATCCACCACGCGGCCCTTCTGGTGCGCGCCCACGGACACGCCGCCGCCCATATGAATGACGATCAGGTTCAGATCCTCATACCTGACACCATGCTCCTTCGCATATCTTCTGGCCACCGCCTTCTGATTCAGCGCGTGGAAAATGCTCCTCCTGGGGAGCTCGGGCATCCCGGAGATACGGGCCACCTCCGTCAGTTCGTCCACAACCACCGGATCCACGATATAGGACGGAACGCCGATCTCATCTCCGATCTCCCGCGCCAGAATGCCGCCCAGATTGGACGCATGCTGCCCCTGCACGCCCTTTTTCAGATCCGCCAGAAGGGCATCCGTCACCGCGTAGGTGCCGCCGGAAACAGGCTTGAGCATGCCGCCGCGCCCCACGACCACATCGAAGGAACGGATATCGCAGTTCTTTTCCTTCAGGAAGGAAAGAATGATATTTTTCCGAAAATCCTTCTGATCAATGATGGAAGCATACTTCATGATCTCTTCCGTGGGATGGCGCAGGGTTTCCTCGAACAGAAGGGTCTCATCCTCGAACACGCCGATCTTGGTGGAAGTTGATCCCGGATTGATAATTAAGCTTTTGATTGCCATAATCGTAAAATCTCCTTTTTTATATATCCTGCAGCCGGAAAACGGCCCCTGCAGCGGCAGAGAGCCGGGCCGGCCCGCGCAGCGCGTCAGTCGGCGTTTTTCCGAAGCCCTTCCGCCACCACGGCCGCCAGCGCGATGGAATTCACCTTGGTCTGGAAGCTGTCGGACCGGCTGGTCAGGATCGCCGGCACCTTCGTCCCGGTCAGGATGCAGCCGTTCTGCATCTTCGCGGTATGTACCAGGGTCTTATAAACCAGATTCCCGGCGTGGATATCCGGAAACAGCAGGATATCCGCATCCCCTGCTACCTTCCGCCCCGACGCGCCCTTGTGGGCCGCCGCCTCGGGATCGATGGCGATATCCATGGAAAGCGGGCCGTCTACAATACAGCCGGTGATCTTTCCTTCTTCGTTCATCTTCGTCAGCTCCGCTGCCTCCACCGTGGCAGGCATCTTGGGGTTGACCACCTCCACTGCCGCCAGGGGCGCCACCTTCGGGCACGCCAGCCCGCAGGCATGGGCTACCTCCACCGTATTCTCAATGATATGGACCTTATCCTCCAGCGTAGGATAGGTCATAAAGGCTACGTCCGTCAGAAACAGAAGCTGTTTGATGCCCTCCACTTCAAATACGGCCACATGGGAAAGCGGTCTGCCCGTGCGCAGCCCCACTTCCTTATCCAGTATGCTCTTTAAAAAGGACTTGGTATCGATCAGCCCCTTCATATACATATCCGCCACGCCGTCATGGGCCAGCTTCACCGCGGTCAGTGCAGCCTGCCAGTGATCCGGCTCATGGACGATCTCGTATGCGTTCATATCCATGGAAAGGCTTTCGCCGATCTCACGGATCTTTTCTTCGTCGCCCACCAGGATCGCATCCGCGATTCCCTGTTTCCTGGCCGCCTGTATGGCCTCCAGCACCGCATAATCCTCGGCCACCGCCACGGCGACCTTCTTTTTGCCGCATTCCTTCACCCGGGAAATCAGCCCTTCAAAATTCATGATCATTTGTTCGCACCTCATTCACATTATCCGACAGCTTCCGTCGGTTTCCATCGGACGCATGCCCTGCAGCCCGGCCGCACAGACCGCCTTTTTCGCTGCTTCGGGCTTCGCCCGCTGTTAAAATCATATCACTTTGACATAGACGGGTCAAGTTCTTTTCCGCGGGGCGTGCCCCTTCGCGGTTTTCCGCAGGAACCGGCCTGCCGCAAAGCTTCCCCGCGCCGTCTGTCCCCGTCTCAGTCCGGCCGCTCTGCCGCCTTCTTCCGGAATATCTCTTTTAAGGACGCCGTATAGGGGGCCCGCGCCACGCCGTATTCCGTCACGATGCCCGCAATCAGCGTATGATCCGTCACATCAAAGGCAGGATTGAAAACCTTTACCCCCTCCGGTGCCATCCGTTCCCGATACCACATTTCGGTCACTTCCTCCGCCGGCCGCTGCTCGATATGGATTTCTCCGCCGGTGGCGGTGTCCATATCGATCGTGGAGGTGGGCGCGCAGACATACACCGGCACCCCGTAACAGGCAGCGACGGCCGCCACCACGGAGGTGCCGATCTTGTTCGCGGCATCGCCGTTGGCCGCCACCCGGTCGCAGCCCACGAACACCGCGTTCACCCAACCGTTTTTCATGACCGCTGCGGACATGTTATCGCAGATCAGCGTCACATCCACGCCGGAGGACTGCAGCTCGTAGGCGGTAAGCCGCGCCCCCTGCAAAAGAGGACGGGTCTCGTCCGCGAACACCCGGAAATGATAGCCCCGCTCCTGCCCCAGATAGATGGGCGCTGTTGCGGTCCCGTACTTCACCGTCGCCAGCTTTCCCGCGTTGCAGTGCGTCAGAATGCCGTCGCCCGGCCTGACCAGCGCAAGCCCGTATTCCCCGATGGCTCTGCACACGCGGACATCCTCGTCCCGGATCGCGACAGCCTCCCGTTTCAGGAGGACGCGGATCTCCGTCACGCTCCTTCCGGCATTTTTCAGCACCACCCGCTCCATCCGGTTCAGGGCCCAGGACAGGTTCACCGCGGTGGGCCGGGCCGAATCCAGATACGCCTTCTGCTTCTGAAATTCCGCCAGAAACGCGTCGTAATCCTCCGTCCGGATCTTTTCTGAAAGCACATAAATGCCAAAGGCCGCCGCCACTCCGATCGCCGGCGCGCCGCGCACCTTCAGCAGATAAATCGCGTCCCAGATCTCCTTCGCGCTTTTCAGCGAAATGAGCTCCGTTCTGCCCGGAAGTCTGGTCTGATCGATGATCACCACCGCCGGTTCCCGTTCGTCCAGCGCCACCGTTTCATAATCCATGATGTTTTTCTGTCCGTCCATATTCTTCTGCCCCTGTTCCTTCCCGCCGCCCGGGATGTCAGCCGTTCTGCCGCTCTCCGCCGGTTTCTCCCTTTCCCGCATATCGCATTTCTCTGATCGCGGCTGCCAGAAACGCCAGGAAACAGGCGCCGATCAGACACAGATCCAGCCCGTCGCTGATCCGTTTATACCGCCTGGCGCGCAGCTTCATCCGCTTTCTGCGCAGCTTATCCCGCTGCTTCTGCTCCTTCTTCCGCTCCTTCTGCCCGGCGCGGTCCGGTTTCGCCGCACTCCGCTTCGCTTTATCCCGCATGCTGTCCTCCCGTTTTCACCGTCACGTCCCCAAACGCAGCGCCTGCCGCCCGACACAGATCCGCCGGGGACAGTTCGATCTGTGAGCCGATCCTTCCCCCACTGACGATCATGAAAGGAAGCGCCCTGGCCGATGCGTCAATCACAGTCGTATACTGCTTTTTCATGCCGACAGCCGTACACCCGCCCCGGACATAGCCGGTCACCTGAACAAGCTCCCTGACATGGATCATTTCCAGCGACTTCTGCCCCACCGCGCGGGCCGCCAGCTTCAGGTCCAGCTCCTCCGCCACCGGAATGACGAACACAAAATACTCCTTCGCCGCTCCCTGCGTCACCAGCGTCTTGTAGACCGTCTTCGGATCCAGCCCCAGCAGCTCCACCGTCTGCATTCCGTCCACAAAATCCCCGCATTCATAGGTATACTGCCGGTACGGAATTTTCATGCGGTCCAGAATGCGCATCGCGTTGGTTTTGATCTCTTTATTTTTCGCCACAGAATCATCCCCTTCTCCCCGTCAGTATAGCAGATTCCTGCCGGGGTTTCAACCGCTTCCAAAGTTCCGCCCTGCCGGAGAGAACGCGGACCGGGATACGGCGCCGCCCTCCGCGGGCCCGGGGCACATTCCATTTTCCCGGACCGTAGAAAAACGCCAGTACTTACGCCGCGTCCTTTGCGGCGTTATGTACTGCTGCGTTTTTCTTCCGAGCGCGAGCGTGTCCGGAAAAGGAATGTGCCCCGGGCCCGCGGAGGGCGGCGCCGTATCCCGGCCCGCGTTCTCTCCGGCAGGGCGGAACTCCGATGCCAAAAGCGGGCGGCGCATTCCCCGCTCCCCGCCGGAGCCGGAGCAGTGCGCCGCCCGCTTCGCTGCGCCCTTTTCGCAGAGCGCCGAAAATCATTTTTTTACAAAAACCGACTTGGGCTGTCCGCAGATCGGACAGACGTAATCCTCCGGCAGAGACTCGAAATCGGCCTCGCCCTCATACACATAGCCGCAGATGCCGCATACCCACTTGGGCTCCGCCGGCGCCTCCTCCGGGAGGTAGGTGGGCGCGTTCTTCGGGCTCTTGCCCTTCACCACCTTATGATAGTAGGCATAGGTCATGGGGTCCTGCTCGCTCAGCACATCCGCATCCACTGCCTTCCCCAGAAACACCGTATGTGTATCGGTTTCCATTTTGTCGATCACTTCACAGACGATCCAGGCACAGGCGTCCTTTATGACAGGAAGATTTCCCCTGACCTCATAGGCCACGCTGTCAAATTTGTTCACCGTCTTCCCGGACTGAAACCCGAAGGTGCCGATAATGGACGGATCGGTCTGCTCCGACAGCACAGATATGGCAAAACGGCTGCAGTCAGCGATACACGAATTCGTGTAGTTGTCATGGTTGATGCTGACGGCGACGGTCGCCGGACTGGATGTGATCTGCATGGCGGAATTCGCCACACAGCCCGTCGCTCTGCCCCGGTCCCAGGTGGAAATCACATAAACACCATAGGACAGGCTGCGAAACGCTTTTGCATTCATGGTTTTATTCCCTCATTGAACCTGCATTATTTCTTCGCTCTCGCCTCTTTGATCTTCTCCGTCAGCACAGGCACGATCTTATTCAGATCGCCTACCACGCCGTAATCGGCCACATCGAAGATGGGCGCCGTTTCATCTTTGTTGATGGCGATGATGATGTCAGACTCTTCCATACCCGCCAGATGCTGAATCGCGCCGGAAATGCCGATGGCGAAATACACATGAGGGCGGACGGTCTTGCCGGTCTGGCCCACCTGCAGCGCCTTGGGCTTCCAGCCCGCATCCACTACCGCGCGGGAACAGCTTACGGTACCGCCGATGGCAGCCGCCAGATCGTCCAGCAGCTTAAAGTTCTCGGGGCTCCCCACGCCGCGGCCGCCGGATACCAGGATCTTGGCATCCATGATGTCTTCCACATCGGAAACGGCCTTCACGATCTCAAGGATCTCCACATAATTATGATCGGGCACAAAGCCGGGATTGAACTCCTCGATGACGGCCTGCGCGTCTTCCACGCGGGGCGCTTTCTGCATGACGCCGGGACGGACCGTCGCCATCTGCGGACGGAACTCCGGACAAGCGATAGTAGCGATGGTGTTGCCGCCGAATGCCGGACGGGTCATCAGCAGTTGATTGTGCTTCTGCTCCTTGCCGGGAATCGGATTGATCGGGAAGTCGCCGATATCCAACTGCGTGCAGTCCGCAGTCAGGCCGGTGTGGATCCTGGCGGATACGCGGGGGCCCAGGTCACGGCCGATGGCGGTGGCGCCGATCAGCATGATCTCCGGTTTGTAGGTTTTGATCACCTCGGCCAGCGCATGCGCATAGGGCTCCGTCCTGTACTCCTTCAGCTCGGGATCGTCCACCAGGATGATCCTGTCCGCGCCGTACTCCGCCAGCTCGGTGCAAAGGCCCTTTACACCGCTGCCGATCAGGACGGCAGTCACCTCCGTGCCCAGATCCTTCGCCAGATCCTTTCCTTTGCCCACCAGCTCCAGCGCGATGCTGCTCAGTTCATTGTCTACCTGCTGCGCAAAGACAAATACGCCTTTATATTCTTCTAAGTTCATTTCATTCACCACTCTCTTCCATAAAATAGGTTTCTCAGATCACATGTTTGGTCAGCAGCTTATCCATGATGTAGTCCACGGATTCCGCGGGATCCAGGACCACCTTCTCGCCCGCGCCCTTGCGCACCTTGTCGGAGGCTTTGGCGATCTGGGTCGGGGATCCCTTCAGGCCCAGGTTGGAATCCAGGGTATCCACCAGGTTCGCCCTTCCCCATACGGTGATCTCGGCGTCGTACGCATCAAAGATACCGCCGGGCGTCATATAACGGGGCTCGTTGAGCTCTGCCAGAGCGGTGATCAGGCAGGGCATTTTCGCCTTCAGCACATGGTACCTGTCGTCATACTGGCGCTCCACGATGACGGAATCGCCGTCGATCCGGATATTCTGCGCATAGCTGATAACAGGGATGTTCAGATGCTCGGAAAGCTGAGGGCCGACCTGCGCGGTATCGCCGTCGATGGCCTGACGTCCCGTGATGATCAGATCGTACTCCAGGTTGCGGATCGCGCCTGCCAGCGTCTGACTGGTCGCCCAGGTATCCGCGCCGCCCAGCACACGGTCCGTCACCAGAATGCCCTTATCCGCGCCCATGGCCATCGCCTCGCGCAGCACATCCTCCGCCTTGGGAAGGCCCATGGTGATGACGGTGACCTCCGCACCGTACTGATCCTTTAACCGCAGCGCCGCTTCCAGTCCCGCCTTGTCGTCCGGGTTCATGATCGCCAGCATTGCGCTTCTGTCCAGCGTACCGTCAGGGTTGAACTTCACGCCGCCCTTGGTATCGGGAACCTGTTTAATACAAACAACGATTTTCATTGTGTGAATCTCTCCTTACTTTCGTTATGCAAAACTCTTTCCGTTCTCCCCGCGCACGCAGCGCTCCGGCCGTGCCGCGCAGAAAAAACGAAAACCATGGGAAACCGCATTGTCCGCAGGGCGGCCGCTTTTGTACCGCGCCGTCCCGCTTAAGCTCCGCGTCTTATTTCAGCAGCGCGCTGGAGATGACCATTCTCTGCACCTCGCTGGTCCCCTCGTAGATTTCCGTGATCTTGGCGTCACGCATCATGCGTTCCACATCATATTCTCTGGTATAGCCGTAGCCGCCGTGGAGCTGAACCGCCTTGGTGGTGACTTCCATGGCCACTTCCGCCGCATACAGCTTCGCCATGGCCGCCTCCACGGAGTAGGTCTTCTGGGTCGCCTTCGCCATGGCCGCCTTATAGACCAGCAACTGTGCCGCCTGCACCTTGGTCGCCATGTCGGCGAGCTGGAACTGGGTGTTCTGGAACGCGGCGATGGCTCTGCCGAACTGTTTTCTCTCTTTTACATAGTTGATCGTGGACTCCAGCGCGCCCTCCGCGATGCCCAGCGCCTGGGAAGCGATCCCGATCCGGCCGCCGTCCAGCGTGTGCATGGCGATGTTGAAGCCCTTGCCCTTCTGGCCCAGCAGATTCTCCTTCGGGATCCTGCAGTCCTGGAAGATCAGCTCATAGGTAGAGGAGCCGCGGATACCCATTTTCTTTTCCTTGGTACCGAAGCTAAAGCCGGGGGTTCCCTTTTCCACGATGAAAGCGGAGATTTCCTTCTGCATCCTGCCGCGCTTCTCGACCATGCCGGTCACCGCGAAGATCACATAGACATCCGCCTCCTTGCCGTTGGTGATGAAGCACTTGGAGCCGTTGAGCACCCACTCGTCGCCGTCCAGAACGGCCTTGGTCTGCTGCCCCTGGGCATCGGTGCCGGCACCGGGCTCGGTCAGACCGAAAGCACCCAGCTTCTCGCCCTTCGCCAGCGGAACCAGATATTTCTGCTTCTGCTCCTCCGTGCCGAAGGTCAGGATCGGATCACAGCAGAGGGAAGTATGCGCGGAAACGATAACGCCTGTGGTGCCGCATACCTTGGAAAGCTCCTCCACGCACATCACATAGGTCAGCGGGTCGCAGCCCTGGCCGCCGTATTCCTTCGGAACCGGGATACCCATGAAACCGGCCCTGACCATCTTATCCACCGTCACTCTGGGGAACTCTTCGGTCTCATCCACCTCCTGGGCCAGCGGCTTCACTTCTTTTTCGGCAAACTCCTTGAAAAGCTGTCTTGCCATTTCATGTTTCTTGTCCAACATAAAATCCATGTCTGTCTTTCCTCCAAACTATACTCACTGGGAAGGTTCCGCCGCGGAACGCGGCCAGGGACCCGCTGCGGGCCGAAAGCCTTCCTGCCGCGATCGTGCGCCGGCCGCGGGTCCTTGGACGGGCCGCGCCCGGCGCAGTCTCTTTTTTATTTCGCGTAATTGTAAAAGCCGATGCCGGTCTTTTTGCCCAGCTTGCCTGCGCGCACCATCTTGCGCAGAAGGGGATGCGGGCGGTACTTGGGATCGCCGGTCTCGGACTGCAGCACCTCCATGATCGCCAGAACAATGTCCAGACCGACCAGATCGCCCAGCGCCAGCGGGCCCATGGGATGGGAAGCGCCCAGCTTCATGGCGGTGTCGATATCCTCTACGGACGCGATGCCGTCCGCATAGATGCCGATAGCCTCGTTGATCATGGGAATCAGGATCTTATTGACCACAAAACCGGGAGCTTCTTTGACCTCCACCGGGGTCTTGCCGATCTGTACCGCGATCGCCTTGATCTTCTCCACCAGCTCCGCGGGGGTGTTCTCGCCGGCGATCACCTCCACCAGCTTCATGCGGTCTGCAGGATTGAAGAAATGCATGCCGATCAGCGGTCTGTCAAGCCCGGCGCCCATCTCGGTGATGGACAGAGAAGAGGTATTGGAGGCAAAAATGCATTCCGGCTTCACAATCGCCATCAGCTCCTTAAAGGTGCTCTTCTTGATCTCCATTTTCTCAGGCGCCACTTCGATGATCATATCGCAGTCCGTGCAGATGTCCTTTAACCCGCAGACAATCTTGCCCATGATCTCCTCGCCCTTTTCCTGAGAGATCTTCTCTTTTCCCACCAGGAAATTGATGTTCTTCTGGATCCTGGCCTTGCCGCCCTGGGCGAGCTCCACCGTGATATCGCAGAGGCAGACTTCATAGCCGTCCGTCATTGCGAAGGCCTGCGCGATCCCGGCCCCCATCGTTCCTGCGCCGATAACGCCAACTTTCATGATTTTGTCCTCCTTTTCAGCAGTTTTTAAAAGGTGCCTTTACCTTTTCCTTATTTTTGTCCAGGAAAAACGCCATACCGTATTTCTGGTCCTCCGTCTCGAAGCAGTCGCCGAACAGCTTCTCCTCGATGGCAATGGCCTGATCCATATCCGCGTCCAGTCCCTCATTGATGGCCTTCTTGCAGTTGCGCACCGCGATGGGCGCGTTCTTCGCGATGCCGGCCGCCATCTTCTCCGCCGCCGCCATCAGCTCTTCCTGCGGATACACCGCGTTCACCAGGCCGATGCGGTACGCCTCCTCCGCCTTGATGTTGCGGGCGGTGTAAATCATCTGCTTGGCCATGCCGACGCCCACCAGACGGGCCAGCCTCTGGGTGCCGCCGAAGCCCGGCGTGATCCCCAGCCCGACCTCGGGCTGTCCGAACACCGCATTGTCAGAGCAGATGCGGATGTCACAGCTCATGGAAAGCTCACAGCCGCCCCCCAGCGCGAAGCCGTTCACGGCCGCGATGACGGGAATCGGGAAGGTTTCCAGCTTCCGGAACACATCGTTTCCCTTTTTGCCGAAAGCCTCGCCCTCCGCCTTGGTCAGCGTGCTCATCTCACCGATGTCCGCACCGGCCACGAAGGATTTCTGCCCGGCGCCGGTCACGATCAGACACCTGACGGTATTCAGATCCACGCTGTCCAGCGTCTGGTCCAGTTCCTCCAGCACCGCGGAATTGAGCGCGTTCAGCGCCCGCTCCCGGTTGATGGTGAGGATGGCATAGGCGCCCTTCTGTTCATATAAAATATACTCCATGGTTTCCTGCCTTTCTGCCGCACAGTCAGGAGAATGCCCCGTCCCGCAGGGCATCCTCCGACATACGCTTCTGTTATTCTCTTTCCACGATGGTCGCGCAGCCCATGCCGCCGCCGATGCACAGGGTGGCAAGACCCTTCTTCGCGTCTCTCGCTTCCATCTCATGCAGCAGGGTCACCAGGATCCGGCAGCCCGAAGCGCCCACCGGATGGCCCAGCGCGATGGCGCCGCCGCTGGGATTGAGCTGCTCATCGGTGAAGCCCAGCTCTCTCTGCACTGCCACGGACTGCGCCGCGAACGCCTCGTTGGCCTCGATGATATCGAAGTCCTGGATCTTCATGCCGGTCTTCGCCAGCACCTTCTTCGTCGCCGCAACAGGGCCCACGCCCATGATGGCGGGATCCACGCCCGCCAGCGCGCCGGCGACCCAGGTCGCCATGGGCTTCACGCCCAGCTCCTTCGCCTTCTCCTCGGTCATGACGACGACAGCCGCCGCACCGTCATTGATGCCGGAAGCATTGCCGGCGGTCACAAGGCCGTCCTTCTTGAACGCGGGACGGAGTCTCGCAATGCCTTCCGCCGTGGTGCCGGGGCGGGGGCCTTCATCCTTGTTGAAGATGACGGTGGTCTTCTTCTGCTTCACTTCCACCGGAACGATCTCTTTGTCAAACGCGCCGGATTCCTGCGCCGCCACAGCCTTCTGCTGGGAGCGGGCCGCAAACTGATCCAGTTCCTCTCTCGTGATGCCCCACTGCTCGCAGACGTTCTCAGCGGTAATTCCCATATGATAATCGTTGAAAGCATCCCAGAGGGCGTCATGCACCATGGTATCCACCAGCTTGCCGTCGTTCATCCGATAGCCGTACCGTCCCTGCATCACCGCGTAAGGAGCCATGGACATATTCTCCATGCCGCCGGCGACCACGATATCCGCATCGCCCACCTGGATCATCTGAGCGGCCAGATTCACGCAGTTCAGACCGGAACCGCAGACGACGTTGATGGTAACGGCAGGGGTCTCCACCGGAAGGCCCGCTTTGATGGACGCCTGACGCGCCACGTTCTGGCCCTGGCCGGCCTGAATGACGCAGCCCATATATACATGATCAACCTGGTCAGCAGGCACGCCTGCTCTCTTTATCGCTTCCTTGATAACGATCGCACCCAGATCCGCAGCGGGGGTCGTGCTCAGTGTGCCGCCCATCACGCCGATGGCTGTACGGCACGCGCCTGCCAATACAATTTTTTTTGCCATGTCATCTCCTCCATGATAACCTGAAATAAAATGAATTGATTCTTTTGGGTTCTTGAGTTTGTTAATTTTTTATCATTCACCCGTTGCTATTATTATAGCATAGGCGAACGAACAACGCAACAAAAATGTTCACAATAATATCGTAGGTGAAGTGAAAAGTTTATTTCCACTTTGAAAGGGAGGAAGTTGATTTTAGTCTTTCACCCCATGTTTTACAGTTTTAATGTCAAAAGATCCCTGCACTGCCCATAAATACGGACTTTGCAGGGATCTTCTCTAT
>CANQVD010000006.1 GCA_947627215.1 uncultured Eisenbergiella sp. | reverse complement strand
CTGTATGCCCGCCGGAGGAGAACGCGTCCCGGAGCGGGCGGCTGTCTGTCTAGGGCCGGAGCCTCTGATTTCAGGACGCAGCCCGGCTACGTTTCAGGCGGCGGATCGCGAAGCAGTAGCAGACTGCATGGACGGAGGCGGTGAGCACCCAACTGATGACGTAGGAAATGAACAGCGTCTCCAGCGTGTGGGACCAGCGGAACACCGTGAAGATCCACAGGACCCGGAAGGCGCAGGCGCCGGTGAGGGACACCAGCATGGGCATGACGGAATAGCCCATGCCCCGCAGGGAGCCCACGAACACGTCCATTGCGCCGCAGGTGAAATAGGGCGCGCAGACGTAGGCCAGCCGGATCAGGCCGTAGGAGATGACCTGGGGATCGGACGAATAGATGCTAAGAAGCTGGCGGCCGAAAAGGTAAGCGCCGTTGCCCAGCACGATGCCGACGACGGACACGCTGGCCAGACAGAGCAGCAGGATCCGGTTGATCCGGCCGATCTTCCCGGCACCGTAGTTCTGGCTGGTGAAGCTCAGCGATGTCTGATGCAGGGAGTTCATGGCCGTGTACACGAAGCCCTCGATGTTGGAAGCCGCCGTGCTCCCCGCCATGGCGACAGAGCCGAAGGAATTGATGGAGGACTGGATCAGCACGTTGGAAATGGAAAAGATCGCGCCCTGCATGCCCGCGGGCAGACCGATGCGGATCATCTGCTTGAGTCTGGCGGGATAAATATGCAGCTTGCGCAGATCCAGGCGGAAGCAGCCCTCGCTGGCGGTCAGCGCGTGAACGATCAGCCCGGCGGAGACGGCCTGGGAAATGACCGTGGCCAGCGCCACGCCCGCCACGCCCATGCCGAAGCGGATCACGAAAAGAAGGTTCAGGCAGACGTTGATGATGCCGGCCAGCAGAAGAAAGTAAAGCGGCCGCCTCGTGTCGCCGATGGCCCGCAGAATGGCGGAGCCGAAGTTATAGAGCATGATGACGGGCATGCCGAGAAAATAGATCCGCATATAGAGCGCCGCCTGGTCCAGCACATCGGCGGGGGTGCCCATGAGGGTGAGCAGGGGCTTTGCCAGGAACAGCCCGATCACGATGAGGATGCAGCCGCTGATCAGGCTGGTCAGGACGGAGGTGTGGACCGTTTCACTGACCTGCCTTTCCTTTCTGGCGCCGTAGTAGTTGGCCGCCAACACGTTGGTGCCCACCGACAGGCCGATGAAAATATTGATCAGCAGGTTGATGAGGGCGCCGGTGGAGCCCACGGCCGCCAGCGCTTCATGGCCGGTAAAGCGTCCCACCACGATGACGTCCGCCGCGTTGAACAGAAGCTGCAGGACGCCCGACAGCATCAGGGGCAGCGCGAAAAGCAGGATCTTCCCCAGCAGCGGCCCTTCGCACATGTCGATCTCATATTTTTTCTGTTGTTTGCCTTCCATTTTTAAGTCTCCCGGTTCCGAATGGATACAAGTGAAAACGTCCGCGCAGGGACAGCGCCGCCGCCATAACAGCATCAGGATGACCGCGCCGCGGGCGGCACGCTGTTATTCTAGTCCACCCGGGGAGGAAAATCAAGACCTTTTCGGGGGAACCGCAGGGAACTTTTTGGAAGGGACCGTGCGGGACTTTTTCGGACGGGTCGCACGGGACCTGATGTTATTCCGTCATTGTAAAATCTGTCAGCGAGAACCCGTTTCCGTCATAGACCACCCGGCATCGGAGCTCCCTGTCGCCGTATACCCCGGAAGCGATGCCTTCCGTGAAGATGACTGCCGGTTCCGTCTCCAGCCAGAGCCGGTTCCCTTCCGCGGAAAACCAGGCGATGTCGCCGAAATGTGCGCTCTGGAATTCCCTATCCGCAGCATATTCCGAAAAATCCTCTTCTCCCAGCAGACTGCCGTCGGCGGCCAGCCGGTATTGCAGGGCCTTTTTTTCTGCCTGCCAGGTCAGCCGGAGCTTCTCTGCCAGATCGGACGTCCAGTTTTCCAGCGTATACTCCCGGATGGTCCAGCCGTTTCTTTCCTGTTCCAGCAGAAAAAGCTGTTCCGCATGACAGCCGGTGCCCGTCCTGACGCAGAGCGTCACGGCGATCTCCTCCTGTCCGTCTCCATCGAAGTCCGCCTGTTCCATGCGGGGACAGAGCGTCTGCGGAGACAGCCAGGACTGGTCCCAGAACTGACAGACGCCGTTTCCGGTCAGGAAAAGGCCGGTCCCCGAGGGCATCAGCCCGTAGAGGGAAACGCTGCCGTCGGCCAGAGCGTTCAGCTTCACGACGGAGGGTTCTGCCAGCCACTCCGCCTGCATGATCCCGTCGACGCCCTTCAGGCCGCTTTCGTCGAGCCGGGAGGGATCCTGCAGGAAGGCGTCGATCAGACGGTTCCTTTCCAGCGCCTCCCGATAGGCGCTTTCCTCCAGAATGTCCTCCACCGCCCAGAGCGCGGAGGACGTATCGGAACGGCTGTACGCGTCCATGGGGCATAAACAGATCACATCCGTGGCCCCGTCGGAAAAGCGCCAGCGCAGGCAGATTTTGTCTTCCCAGGGGCTTTCCACCGTTTCCGCCGTTCCTCCTTCCAGATTCAGAAACCAGGCGGCGGCATCCGCCGGAGAGCGGAGGGAAGAAAACGTACGGCCCTCCGACTCCTGCTGCAGATACCAGTCCGCCATGCAGGAAAAGCCCAGCGCTTCCGCGCTTTCCGCAGCGGCAAAGCAGTCCAGCGGCGTTTCGCTGAAACGGTATCCTGTGCCGGAAAGAGCGTAGTCCTGCGGGGATTCGTAGCGATAGCGTTCTTCAAAAGCGGCCAGGGAATCGACGGCGTCCGTCTGCAGCTCGCTTTCCTGTACGAGATAGCCGCCGTCGGTCCGTGTCAGCGTGAGCACCTCGCGCCACGCATATGTGCGGGGGTCAGAGGTGTGAGCGTAGTAAGCGATGGATATCTCATCCCGGGTGCTGGCGTAGTTGATCCTGTAATCGTCGAACCAGGGCCAGGGGGAAGACCAGCCGACGGAGAGCCCTTCTTCGTCCATCCGGCGCAGCTCGTCCAACTGTTCCCCTTCGGCCAGCAGAGGGATCAGGGAGCCGTTGTCCCGGCGCACCATGGCCGAGGCCCAGCGCTGTCCCAGCTCCAGAAGCTGCTCGGGGCGGTCGGCGTCTTCTGCCGGGGAAGCCGTCTCTGTGTCATCGGTGCCCGCGTCCGCCCCGGTATCGCCGGTGCTGTTCTCTGCCGATGTATCGGCGGCACCGCCGACCGTGCCGCCGGTCATGCTGTCGGAATCGTCCGCCGCCGTGCCGCCATCTGTCCCCGCACTGCCAGATACACCTGCCGCACTTGCAGCCGCGCCGTCCGTTCCGTCTGCCGCCATGCCGCCGGATTCACCCGGCGCGCCTGCCGCCGTATTGCCGGAATTGTCCGCCGTGCCATCGTCCGCACCGCCTGTTTCGCTCACTGCCGCACCGTTTTCCGCCGACTCGCTGCGGCCGGAGTCCGTGAGGAGGAGCAGGGAGGCCAGCGCGATGGCAAGGACCGCAAGCGCGCTGGCGGCGAATGCGGGTTTCCGCCATTTTAAAATGTGCTTCACGCGGCTTTCCGTGCTGCTTTCCCCAAAGGCCACCGGAAAAGGGAGGCCGCTCTTTTTCATGGAAAAGCGCAGCAGCGTCAGCGCGTATTCCTGCCGCGAGGCAGCGCCGCAGGCGCGGAGCACGCTTTCGTCGCAGTACATTTCCATATCCTTTTGCAGAAGGGACAGCGCCAGCCAGACGAAGGGATTGAACCAGTGCAGAACCAGCGCGGCCTGCCAGAGCAGGCGCAGCAGCGGGTCGAGATGGCGGGTGTGCATTCGCTCGTGCAGAAGAATGTATTTCCTCTCCGCCGGGTCCATGTCCGCGGGCAGATAGACGGTGGGGCGGAAAATGCCGCAGACATAGGGCTCGCGGATGCGCCCGCTCTCCGCCAGCCAGACCGTTTTGGGAAATCTCTGCCTGCCGGAAGTGCCGGAAATCTCCTTTGGCAGCGCCCGGCGCTCACAGCCCCGGACACATCTGCGCCAGCGCAGATATTGGATCAGGTAGGCCGATGCCAGGAAAACGGCGCCGGTCAGCCAGAGCAGGGTCAGAACGGTGTCTAAGAAGCTCCGGCCTGCGGTGCGGGGAAGCCGGTCCCGGTTTTCCGGACCGGCGCCGGAACGGGCGGCGGCAGGGGCTCCGGAAACGGGAGCGGACGCGGCGCTGGAGGCGGGAAGCCGGTCGGGAGAAAACCGTGTGTCAGACCGCGGGGAAACCGCGGTTATATCCTGCGGGGAGGTGTTATTCCGGACGGAGAGGGCCGTCACGCCTTGCGGCAGTATTCCGCCGGACGGCATCAGGCCGAAACGGGTGGTGACGGTGACCGGACAGAGCAGGCGGAACAGAACCAGCAGCCAGAGAAAGCAGGAATAGCTTTTGGGCAGCCTGCGGAAAAAGAAGCGCAGAGCCAGGACGGCCGCGCCGGTCAGCGTCGCCTCCAGTGACATGATAAGCAGGTTCTCTAACAATCCGTTCATGATCATTTTCTCCTCATATGATATTCTGCCCTGTATGCCGAACGGGCGCGGCGCGTTTTATTTTTCCTGGGAATCCCGGATCATCCGGTAGATGCGTCCGGCCTCCTCCGCGCTCAGCGTCCGGTCCTTCAGAAAAGCGGCAAAAAAATCCGGCAGACTGCTTCCGGTCCGGTGCAGCAGCTCCTGCCCTTCCTGGCGGATCACCTGCTGCCGGTCGATGAGAGCGGTGACGGTGGCGCGGTCATTGCGCACCGCTCCCTTCTGCTCCAGCTTTTTGAGGATCGTGTAGGTGGTAGATTTTTTCCATTGAAGGCGCTGTTCGCACAGCCGTACCAGCTCTGTGGAGTTCACCGGTTCGCTTTCCCATATGACGGAAAGCAGACGGCATTCGCTGTCACTCATCCTGATCTCTTTCATGCGTCTGATCCCTTTCTGTGTTTTTTTACAAATGAGGTCTATAAGAATAGACTTTATCTGATTATGAGTCTATAACAATAGACCTCGCATGTCAAGCCCTTTTTGGAGAAAGCTGCAGGCTGTTTTTGGAAAAAACTGTAAAAAAGATTTTGGGAGAGGGCTTCGAAAACGATTTTGGGAGAGAACCGCGAAAATGCATAAAAAATACGGACCCGAGCGGGTCCGCGGGATTTGATGGGTTACAGGTTTTTACATATCGTCAGCGCATTTTTTCCGTCCGATACGCATATCGCCCGGCTCCGGCGTCATGGAACCCATTTTGTATTGGATTCATCCATGCCGGCCGGCACAGAACCGGGCCGGAGCCTGTACGGCGCGTACAGGCCGCTGATGTACCCCACATCCTTCCGCAGCTTTGGCAGGGGGCCGGTAAGCCGGTGGGAGAAGCTGCCGCTTGAGGCCGCCGCGGTTTTGATGATGAGCACGAAAAGCGGGAATTATCCCATACCCTCCAGCCGCAGCAGCGCCGCCTTCCGTTCTGTGCCTCCCGCATAGCCGGTCAGGCTGCCGGCGCTTCCCAATACCCGGTGGCAGGGGATGAGGATGGAAATGGGATTCCGCCCCACCGCCCCGCCCACCGCCCGGGCGGACATGGAAGAAAGTCCCCGCCCGGCGGCGATTTGTTCGGCGATCGCCCCGTAGGTGACCGTCCGGCCATATGGGATCCTGCGCAGGATCGCCCATACCTCCCGCTGAAAGGGCGTTCCCCTCGGCGCCAGCGGCGGCATGAAGTCCGGTTCCCTTCCGGAAAAATAGCAGTCCAGCCAGCGCTTTGTCTGTTCCAGAACGGGAAGCGTTTTTTCCGTCCGCATTTCCGACAGCGCGGCCCCGAAATATTTCTGCCCGTCAAACCACAGGCCGGTCAGAACCTCCCCTGTTCCGGCGAGGGTGATATCCCCGAGGGGCGACGGATAGTGTGCAATATGATCCATAACGATTCCTCCGGCATTTTTGCCCGCGGATATTTTTTCAGGGCTCTCGGCAAAAAAACGGACTGCCTTCAGTCCGGTTTTTCAGTCCGCGGATAAAAGCCGGCGTACCACCTGGCAAATTTCATGAGCCCGTCGTCCAGCCCGGTCCGGGGGCGGAAGGCGAAATCCTTTTCCAGATCCCCGATATCCGCATAGGTCCGGTAGACGTCGCCGGGCTGCATGGGGAGAAATTCTTTCCCGGCGGGATGGTCGATCACGCCCGCTTCCGTCAGGCACCGTTCCAGCGTTTCCACGAAATGCAGAAGCGTCTCGGGCCGGTTGTTTCCGATATTGTATATTTTGTGCCGCACGCCGTTTTCATCGGGATCGGGCACGCGCGACATCACTTTGACGACGCCTGATACGATATCGTCGATATACGTGAAATCCCGGTACATGTCCCCGTTGTTGAAAAGCTGGATCTTTTCCCCGCGCACCATTTTGTCGGTGAAGGAAAAATAAGCCATGTCAGGCCGGCCAAGAGGTCCGTATACGGTGAAAAAGCGCAGTCCGGTGGAGGGGATCCCATACAGCTTGCTGTAGGCGTATGCCATCAGCTCGTTGGATTTCTTGGTGGCCGCGTACAGGGATACGGGGTGATCCGCCCGGTCCTGTGTGCTGTAGGGAACCTTTTGGTTGGAACCGTAAACGGAGGAGCTGGAGGCATAGACGAGATGCGACAGCTTTTGCCCGCAGATCTCCTCCGAATGCCGGCAGGCCTCCAGAATGCGGAAAAACCCGATCAGGTTGCTCTGCAGGTAGGCCTCCGGGTTGGTGATGGAGTACCGCACGCCCGCCTGCGCGGCCAGGTGGACGACGGTATCGGGCCGGGCGCGCAGAAAGCACTCCCGCACCGCCGCCTCATCGGAAATATCCGCCCGGATGAACTGGAAATCCGCATGGCGGGACAAAAGCCCCAGGCGGGCCTTTTTCAGATTCACGTCATAATAGTCATTCAGGTTATCCACGCCGAGCACCGGGATACCCTGTTCCAGAAGGCGGCTGGAAAGATGGTATCCGATGAAGCCGGCGGCGCCTGTGACCAGGACCTTTTTTTCTTCATTCATATCCGTTCTGCCCCATCGCTGTCGCGTTCATCTGCCGATGCTGTAATATTCCACGCCGGCGGCCTTCATTTCCGCCGGAGAAAAGAGATTCCGGCCGTCGTAGACCAGCGGGGTGCGCATCAGCTCCCGGAAAGCGGCGGGCGCGATGGACCGGATCTGTCCCCATTCCGTAAAAATGAAACAGAGATTGGCGTCCCGCAGCGCCTCTTCACAGGACGAAACATAGGTGATGGATCCGCGGCCGTGGGGGCCGGCGGGGAATTTCTTTTGGAAATTGGCGGCCGCCGCCGGATCGTAGGCATAAAGATCGGCGCCCGCTTCCAGCAGGAGCGCGGCGTTGTCCAGAGAGGGCGCTTCCCGCAGATCGTCTGTGCCGGGTTTAAAGGCAAGGCCCAGGATCGCGACCTTCAGCCGTTCAAAGCTGATCATCCGGTCGCTGGCCTTTTGGAAGAGCCGGGTTTTCTGCTCCGTATTCACATCGACGGCGGCCTCCACGGTCCGCAGCCGGTATCCCGCCTTGTGCGCCTGGAATTTCAGCGCCTTGGTATCCTTGGGGAAGCAGCTTCCGCCGTAGCCGATGCCGGCCCGCAGGAAGTTGGCCCCGATCCTGGCGTCATAGCTCATGCCGCGGGCAACGTCGTCCACATTGGCGCCCAGCAGCTCGCAGAGGTTCGCGATGTCATTCATATAGGAAATTTTCAGGGCGAGAAAGTCGTTGCAGGCGTATTTGGTCATTTCCGCGGAGCGGCGGTTCATCGAAACCACCGGCAGGCCGAAGGGCTCGTAAATGGCGCGCAGCAGGCGGTCTGCGGATTCGGATTCCGTGCCCAGAATGATCCGGGCCGCGTGCAGCGTGTCGTGTACCGCGGAGCCCTGCGCGAGAAATTCCGGATTGGACGCGACCTCGATATGCAGCTCCTTCCGAACCAGAAAATCGCGGATGAACTGCTCCACCAGATCGTTGGTCCCGACGGGAACGGTGGACTTCACCACGACGAGGCAGTCCTTTTCCACATTTTCCGCGATCTGGCGGCAGACGGTGGCGATATAGCTCAAATTGGCGGAGCCGTCCGGCTGCTCCGGCGTCCCCACGCCGATGAAGATGGCGTCCGGATCCCGATAGGCGCTTCTGTAGTCCGTCGTATAGTGAAGCCGTCCCGCGGCGTAGTTTTTCTGCATCAGCTCCGCCAGCCCCTCCTCATAGATCGGGGAGACGCCGCTTTCCATCAGTTTGATTTTTTCCGCATCCACATCCACACAGGTCACATCGTGCCCCTTTTCTGCGAAGCAGACGCCCGCTACCAGGCCGACATAGCCGGTCCCTGCAACAACAAGCTTCATAGCTATCCAGTCCTTTCCGGTTTGTTTTATCAGACGGATCCCGTCCCGCGGTCCGCAGGCCCGGGCCGGCACCGGCCGGAATCCTGCGCATCCGAACTGCATTATTATAACACGGAATGAAAAGCAAAGTAAAGATTTAGAATGACAAGCGCGCGAAGAATGTGTATAATGGAGGGCAGAAAGGCCGGGACATCTGAAAGGAAGGAATATGGGGAACGCGAATTATCCGGAAGGAGAAAATATCTATCTGCGTCCGATCACCCTGGAGGATACGGAGCGGATCGTGCGCTGGCGCAACCAGGACCGGGTGCGGCACAATTTCATCGACCAGGCCCTGTTCACAGAGGAGAGCCATGAAAGGTGGATGCGCACGAAGGTGGCCTCCGGAGAAGCCGTGCAGTTCATCATCTGTGAGAAGGCATCGGACAGGCCCGTGGGCAGCGTCTATTTTCGGGATATCGACCCCGCGGGCAGGAGCGCGGAGTACGGGATCTTCATCGGGGAGGCGGATGCCGCCGGAAGAGGGCTCGGCTCCGAAACCGCGCGGCTGGCGGTGACGTATGCCAGGGACGTCCTGAAGCTGCACAAGCTGCGGCTGCGTGTGTTTGCGGACAATGCGGGCGCGGTGAAGAGCTATCGAAACGCGGGCTTTGTACAGGAGGCGCATCTGCGGGAGGAGATCCGGCAGGGGGACGCGTACCGGGATCTGCTGCTGATGGCGGTGATCTTTCCGGAAAATGCGTGAATTTTCGCGGCGCGGCCGCGGAAACGGATCGCCGGGTGGAGGTTGGTATGGAAAAGAAACTGGTGAGCTTTGTGATACCCTGTTACCGTTCGGCGGCGACGGTCGGCGGCGTGACGGAGGAAATCCGCGCCTCGATGGAGAAGCTGGAGGCGTACGATTATGAGATCATTCTCGTCAACGACTGTTCCCCGGACGATACGTTTGCCGTGATCCGGAGGCTGTGCGCGGAAAATCTGCGGATCACCGGGGTGAATCTGGCGCGGAATTTCGGGCAGCATGCGGCGCTGATGGCGGGCTTCCGTCATGTGAAGGGCGATATCCTGGTCTGTCTGGACGACGACGGACAGACGCCCGCGGCCGAAGTGGGGAAGCTGCTGGACGCGATCGGGAAAGGGGCGGATGTGGTTTATGCCAGATACGAACATAAGCATCACAACGCTTTCCGCAATTTCGGCAGCAGGGTCAACGACTGGATGCTCTGCTTCATGCTCCGGAAGCCGAAGGATCTGTATGTTTCCAGCTATTTCGCGGCGCGCCGGTTCGTGCTGGAGGAAATGCTGCGGTATGAGAACGCGTTTCCCTATGTGATCGGCCTCGTGCTGCGCACGACCCGCAGCATTGTGAATGTGACGGTGGAGCACCGGGACCGGAAGGCGGGGGTGTCCGGCTATACCTTCGGAAAGCTGCTGGCGCTGTGGTTCAACGGCTTTACGGCGTTTTCCGAGAAACCGCTGCGGATCGCCACGATGGCCGGCGTGGGGTGCGCGGGGCTCGGCTTCCTGTACGGCATCTATACGGTGATCAAGAAATTTCTGGTGCCGGACGTCCCGATGGGATTTTCGGCGCTGATGTCGGCCGTCATGTTTATCGGCGGAATGCTGATGCTGATGCTGGGGCTGATCGGGGAGTATATCGGCCGGATGTATATCTGCATGAATCATGCGCCTCAGTATGTGGTCCGGGAGGTTGTGAGCGGCGGGGACGGACGGCGCGGAAGCGCATTCCGGGAAGGCGGACGCGGACATGCGCTGTGGGAAGAGGAACGGCGCGCGGAGGAAGGCTGTCCGGGGCGCGCGATGAATACGGAAGGAAACGGGAAGGCAGCGGCGGGGAATGGAGAGGAAAGCGGCGGGAAAACGGAGAAAGCAGAATAAGATGCCGGTGCGAAGACGCGTCTGTGCCCTGGCAGGAGGCCTGTTTGTGGCCGTAACCTTTCTTTGGGGAAGGCGGCTGGACGCGGCAGGGGCCGTAGACCTTCTTTCCGGACGGCTCTGGCTGGAAACGGCTGCCCTGACCGCTCTGCTGACATTGGCCCTGGTGCGGATTTTCCGCATGCTTTCGGAAAGGCTGCAGAGCGGCAGCGCGGTGCGGACGCAGCCCGCGAACCTGACGTGTGCCCGCGGCGCGGGGATTGCCGCCCGGAAACCTGTTATTTTGCGCGCCGCGCTTCTGTTCCTTGCGTGGCTGCCCGTATTCCTGGCCGTGTATCCGGGTTTTTTTGCCTATGATGCGACGGAGGAACTGGAGGAGGTACTGTCCGGCGCCTATGTGACGCGGCAGCCGCTTTTGCATGTGCTTCTTTTGGGCAAAACAGTGGTCTGGGGAGAACGGCTTACCGGAAGCTGCAATGGAGGAATTGCCGTTTATGTGTTGGCGCAGATGCTTCTTATGGCGTTTCTGCTGTCCTGGATATTGGAGGCGATCGGGCGTGCAGGTGCAAAACGGTGGTTTTGCACATTGTCGTTTCTTTTTTTCGCCTTTTTCCCGGTGATCCCCATGTTCGTGCTGTGCACCTCCAAGGATATGCCCTATACGGCCGGCATGCTGGCCGTCATGGTTCTGCTCTGGCGGGGGGAGGAAAAGGGCGGATGGAAAAGCGCGGCGGGACTGTTTTTCTCCCTGTTTGTGACGGCGGTTTTCCGGAACAACGGGTTTTATGTTTTTCTGGCGATGATTCCGGTCATAATAGGAGTGGCGGGGAAAACGGAGCGAAAAAGGGCGGCGTTTGTCTGTGGGGCGGCACTGGCTGCCTGTCTGGGGACAAGGGCGGTTCTGAACATTTCCCTGGAGCCGGTCAGTACGGATGCGCAGGAAACCCTCACGGTCCCCATCCAGCAGTT
Organism: uncultured Eisenbergiella sp.; assembly: GCA_947627215.1. GTDB lineage: Bacteria > Bacillota > Clostridia > Lachnospirales > Lachnospiraceae > Gallintestinimicrobium. Next base: position 116,787 of record CANQVD010000006.1, on the reverse strand, counting down.
GGCGCGGGCCTGGAATTACAGCCCGGAGCTGTTCGATGGTCCGCAGAGGGAAGTCCTGTTTGAGGTTCTTCCGGAGGAAGTGCTGGAGCGCTATACGCCGAAGCTTTCAGATCTGGTGAAGATCGATTTCCGGACGGAGAAGTACCGGGAGGCTCCGGGCCGGTACGCGAAGCTCTGGCTGCAGATCGGGAAAAAGGCGCCGCTCACTTATCTCAACGCCTGGCTGATGACATCCTACGGCTTCTGGTATCCGTTTACCGTCATCGACGTCTATAACGGGAACCGTTATTATACGGGAAGTTCCTATTTTAGCTGCGAAACGGAACCGCCCGGAATGCGCCGGAGCCGGATCCCGCTTCTGGAGCGGGTGTACCAGGAAATTTCCTGGCGGGATCGGATCCATCGGGTCCCGGTGATTTCCTGGGCATTTTCTCCCGGCTTCCTGTGCTGGATCTATGTGCTGGCCGGACTGTATCTGCTCTCGGAGGGAAAATGGCGGGGGATCGGCATACTGGCTCCGGTTTATCTGAATCTGCTGACGGTGATGCTGGGCCCCACGTACCTGGTGCGTTATGTGCTGATTTTTTGGTTTGCGCTGCCGCTGTTGCCAATTGTCATCAAATCCCAAATGTGCTATACTGCTATGGATAATGGGAAAAGCGGAGCGGCCCGCACGGTTTTCGCCCCGCGGAGAAAGCGTTCATGAATCGAAGGATCAGAGTCTATCGCGCAATTACATATATCATCCTTTTTTATACCGCCGTCGCCTTTTTTCTGCTGGGACACTGCGGGATTCTGAAAAAGGACCGGACGGTGGCGGGAAAGGAAGCGCCCGTCGGAACGGTGGAGGTCCGGATGGACCGGCAGGTTCAGCAGGTGTTCCTGGCGGAGGGCACTTACCTGCGGTATCTGGAGCTTTATGTGACCTCGGAGGATTCGGCCGGGGACAGTTACCATCTTTATCTCTATGATGAACAGAATGAAAAGCTGGTTGACCGGGACGTGGCGATGCCGGAGGTGACGCTGCCTGGTTTCCTGCGGATCCCCATCGGGGTCAGGACCGTGCCGGGGACCGCCTATGTCTGGCAGTTGAAGGGGATGACGGTGCCGATGGAGCTCTCCTATGAGAATACGGGAGAGACGGGGCTTTCTGCCTTCGGTAATTTTTATGTCATTCAGGACGGACAGACCCGGATGCGGGAAGCGCAGAATATCGTCATGCGTCTGATCTATACGGACAGCCCTTCCGGAAAGAAGATGTTCCTTCTGTATGCCGTGCTGGTGCTGGCCGCAGGCGCCGGGATCGGATTCGCGGAATGCCGGGGCAGACGCTCCGGGAGGCTGTCGGACGAGATCCGTTTCCGACTGGCAGTCCAACTGACGGCGGGCCCGGTCGGGCTGGCGGCGCTGGTTTTTCTGACCGACGGCATTTTCATACGGGGGATATTCGGCGGGAAAGCGGACGATAAGTTGGTATATGCGCTGGGAATCGCGGCCGCTGCGGTCTGTTTCGCGTGGTTTCTCTTTGGAAAGCGGCCATCGGAAAAACAGATATCGCTTCGGCAGGCGGCTGCTGCCCATGGAATGGACTGGCTGCAGACGGCGTGCTTTGCCGGGATATTGTGGGGAACGGTCCATTTCATGAATGCCCAGTATCAGATCTGGCAGGATCTGGCCAGCCGGGAGGTGTTATTCTGGGTTTTCCTTCTGCTGCTGACCATGGGATCCCTTCGGGCGGTGTGGAACCGGCGGGGGGCCGTCTGGTGCCTGTTTGCCGCCGCGGCGGGGATCGGATACGATCTTTACTGCAGATTCGGCCTTCGGACCCGGGAACCCGAGCTGTCCCTGGTGAGGTATGAGATCCTGGCCGCTGCGGCCGCAGGGCTTGTACTGCTTTCCCTGGTGGACAAGATCCGGAACCGGCGTTTTGAGACGGCGGGGCTGAACCGCCCCTATGCGGGTTTCCTGGCGGCTTTCCTGGGGCTTCTCGTGATTTTCCGCAACACCAGGGGATGGCCGGTCTATCTCGCTGTCGTCTTCGGCCTGTTTTACCTTTTTTTCGCGGGCTGGGAAAACCGGGACAGGCTGATGCGCAATTTCTGCAGCGGCATTCTTCTGCATTTCGTGACGGCCGTCATCTTCGCGATGGCGCGGCGTCCTTACCGGGCGTGGGAATTCACCCGCTATAATTTTATCTTCCATACGGTCACGGTCAATGCGTATTACCTGACGCTGGTGATCTGTGCCCTGACGGTGCGTCTGCTGGCCGGACTGTCCGGAAAAAGGATGCGTTTTTCGCAGATCGGGGGAACGCTTCTGCTTTATGGGACGGCGGTATCGCTTTTGTTCCTGACGCTTTCCAGGACAGGCTATCTGGCGGTGCTCGTAATGACTGTTGTGATGGTTCCCTTCACGGTTCTGTTCTGTTTCCGGCAGAGGCTCTCAGCGCTCCTGCGGGATGTTCTGATCATGGCGCTGGCGTTTCCCGTGTGTCTGCCGATGACCTATACGGGGATCCGTATTTTGCCGGCGCTGTATAACGATCCTTATATTTACAGCGTGGAGGAGTCCGCGGCGGCGATACACCGGGATGATCCGAAGGATTCCAACGCCTATATGTCCGTTTCCTATTTCCGTTTTGTAATGGAGGGAAAGCTGTTCGCGGAGGCGGCGGAACCGGAGCCGGTGCGTGATTTTCTGCGCTGCTTTGGGGATACTCTGTATGTGCTGCCCGATTCCGTGCTGGTGGCATCCGAAGGGGACGCCGGGCTGAGCGATGCCGCATCGTTTTCCAATGGGAGGCTGGACATTTTCAGACGTTATATCCGGGAATGGAATCTGACCGGACATGACGGTATGGGCGTAACGCTGGCGGACGGTTCTGTGAGCGTTCATGCGCACAATATTTACCTGCAGGTCATTCACGACCACGGATTGCCGGTGGGTTGCGTGTTCCTGCTGCTGGGCGCCGTCAGCGCGGGACTGATGGCATCATATGCCCTGCACGGATGCCGCAGGGACCCGTATGCGGCGCTCCCGCTGGCGGTCCTGATCGGTTTCGCGGTGGCGGGGCTCGTGGAGTGGCTGTTCCATCCCTGCAATCCGATGGGGTTTTCCGTAATGGTCGTGCTGGCGCCGCTTCTGTATACGGGAGGCCGGAAAAAGCAGAGGGCCCCGGAGAACGCGCGCCGCAATGACCGGAAAGTGTCGAAGTGATGATGTGGAAAGTAAACGGAGAAAAGAAAAAGCTTCACATAAATTATCAGAAATTCTACCGCAGGACCGCGCTGATCGCCTATGATATCATCAGCGTGGTGGCGTCCAGCTTTCTGGCGCTCCTGTTCCGGTACGATTTCCGGCTGGATGCGGTGCAGACGGAATTCCTGATCCCGGTGCGGAATTTTGTAGGGCTCAATGTGCTCCTGACCATATTTATTTTCTATCTTTTCCGGCTGTATAACAGCCTCTGGGCCTTTGCCGGGGAAACGGAGCTGCAGAACATCGTGCTGTCCTGTCTGACATCCAGCGTCGTGACGGGGATCGGGGTCAATTTTTTCCGGGTGGAGGGCGCTGTCAAGGCGGTGCCGGACAGCTATTATTTCGGCTATTTCTTTTTCCTGCTTCTGTTCCTGTTCGCCAGCCGTTTTTCCTACCGGTTCCTGCGAAGCCAGAAGCATAAGCTGCAGAACCGCCGGAACAGCATTTCCGTCATGATCATCGGCGCCGGAGAAGCGGGCAACACGATCATCAAGGAGATCATCACCAGCAATTATTCCACCATGGTGATCCGCTGCATCATCGACGACGACCGGAACAAATGGGGACAGTTCATCCAGGGCATCCGCGTGGTGGGCGGCAGGGAAAAGATCATCGAATCCGTGGATCTGTACGATATTGACGAGATTTTTCTGGCCATTCCTTCCGCTTCGCCTTCGCAGATCCGGGAGATTCTGGAGATCTGCAAGGAGACGAGCTGCAAGCTGCGTTCCCTTCCCGGCCTGTATCAGCTCGTGAACGGCGAGGTGAACGTCAGCAAGCTGCGAGACGTGGAGGTGGAGGACCTTCTGGGCCGTGAGCCGGTCCGTGTGGATCTGGATTCCATTCTGGGCTATGTGCAGAACAAAGTGGTGCTGGTGACGGGCGGCGGCGGCTCCATCGGCAGCGAGCTGTGCCGGCAGATCGCCACCCACAGGCCTTCCCGTCTGATCATTTTTGACATTTATGAAAATAACGCGTATGATATTCAGCATGAGCTGCAGGAAAAGCATCCGGAGCTGAAGCTGACCGTGCTCATCGGCAGCGTCCGCAACACCAACCGCATCAATGCGGTCTTTGAGACCTGGAAGCCGGACATCGTTTATCATGCGGCGGCGCACAAGCATGTGCCGCTGATGGAGGATTCCCCCAACGAGGCGATCAAGAACAACGTGTTCGGCACCTGGAAGACGGCCATGGCCGCGGCGCAGAACGGCACGAAAAAGTTCGTCATGATCTCCACGGACAAGGCCGTGAACCCCACCAACATCATGGGGGCCAGCAAGCGGATCTGCGAGATGATCATACAGACCTTCAACCGGAATTTTGAAACGGAGTTTGTGGCGGTGCGCTTCGGCAACGTGCTGGGCTCCAACGGCAGCGTGATCCCGCTGTTCAAAAAACAGATCGCCGCGGGGGGCCCGGTGACGGTGACGCACCCCGATATCATCCGTTATTTCATGACGATCCCGGAGGCGGTGTCTCTGGTGCTGCAGGCCGGGGCCTATGCGAAGGGCGGCGAGATCTTCGTCCTGGATATGGGAGAACCCGTGCGGATCCTGGATCTGGCGAAAAACCTGATCCGTCTGTCCGGCTACCGGGTGGACGAGGATATCAGGATCGTATTCACGGGACTGCGGCCCGGGGAGAAGCTCTATGAGGAGCTCCTGATGGACGAGGAGGGGCTGCAGGAGACGGAAAACCGGCAGATTCATATCGGGCGGCCCATCGAGCTGGATGAAAGAAAATTCTTCGTGCAGCTTAAGGCGCTGGAGGCGGCCTCGAAGAATGAGTGTCAGGATATCCGTCCCATGGTACAGGAGATCGTGCCCACCTATCATTATAAAAAGGACGGGGAACAGACGGTATGAAGATCCATCACATCGGATATCTGGTCAGAAAAATGGAAAAGGCCGCGGTCGCTTTCGAGGCGCTGGGTTATGTGCCGGAGGGCTCCGCCGTCCGGGATGAGGGCCGCGGCGCGGACATCCTCTTTCTGGAGAAGGACGGATACCGAATCGAGCTGATCAGCCCCTATACGCCGGAATCGGTGGTGGCCGGGCTGGTTAAACTGTATAAGAATGCCCCCTATCATATCTGCTATACGGCGGATGATTTCGCAAAGGATGCGGCCTGGCTGGAGGCAAACGGATATACCCGCATGGGAGAGCCGCAGGCGGCGCCCGCCATCCGCGGCAGACGGGTGGTGTTTTTCATGCATTCTTCGCTGGGCATGATCGAACTTCTGGAGGATATATGAGTATGGAAAGAAAAAGGATCTATCTGTCGTCTCCCACGATGCACGGGGACGAGCAGCGGTTTGTGCAGGAGGCGTTCGACACCAACTGGGTGGCCCCGCTGGGCCCCAATGTGAACGCGTTTGAGAAGGAGCTGGCCGCCTATACGGGCTGCGGTCACGCCGCGGCGCTTTCCGCGGGGACAGCGGCCCTGCATCTGGCCACGATTCTGGCGGGAGTGAAGGAGGGGGATATCGTGTTCGCGCCTTCCCTGACCTTTTCCGCCAGCGTGAATCCCGCCTGTTACGAGAAGGCGGTTCCGGTTTTCATTGATTCGGAGCCGGATACCTGGAACATGGATCCGGCCGCGCTGCGCGCCGCCTATGAAAAATATCCCCATCCGGCGGCGGTGATCGCCGTACACCTGTACGGGACGCCGGCGAAGATCGGGGAGATCCGGGAGATCTGCCGTGAGCATCACACGCCGCTGATCGAGGACGCGGCGGAATCGCTGGGCGCTGTGTTCAAAGGGCAGATGACCGGGACCTTCGGCGATTTCGGCATCTATTCCTTCAACGGCAACAAGATCATCACCACCTCCGGCGGCGGCATGCTGGCGGCAAAGGATGAGGCGGTGGTGGCCAGGGCGCGTTTTCTGGCCACACAGGCCAGGGATCCCGCCCGGCACTATCAGCATTCCACCGTTGGCTACAATTACCGGATGTCCAACGTGGTAGCGGGCATCGGCAGGGGACAGCTTCTGCACATGGAGGAGCATCTGGCAAAAAAACAGGCGATTTACCGGCAGTACCGGGACGCCTTTGCGGATATCGGCGCCATTTCCATGAACCCCATGAATCCGGAGGGAATTGCCAACAACTGGCTTTCCTGTATGACCATAGAAGAAGGCTGCCCTGTGACGCCGGATCAGGTGATGGATGCGCTGGCAGCGTACAATATCGAGACCAGACCGATCTGGAAGCCCATGCATTTGCAGCCGGTGTTTGCGGAGAACGACTTCATTCAGGTGAAGGAAGGCATGAGCGTCTGTGAGGATGTGTTCAACAGAGGGCTGTGTCTGCCCAGCGACATCAAGAACACGCCGGAGGACATGGAGCTGATCATTTCCGTCGTGCGCGGACTGTTTGCCTGAGGGGCGCGGCGGAAAATGCGGGCTGAGGGAAACGCGGGACCGCGGGGCGGAGAGGGGAAAGGAGAGGACCTGGATTGTATCAAAGGTATATCAAACGGCTTCTGGATATTCTGATCTCCCTGTTCATGCTGCTGCTTTTGAGTCCCATTCTGCTGGTCCTGGCAGCGCTGGTGCGGGTGAAGCTGGGACGTCCCGTGCTGTTTCGGCAGGAACGGCCCGGACTGGGAGAGAAAATTTTTAAGCTGTACAAATTCCGGACGATGACCGACGCGCGGGACGCCCGGGGGGATCTTCTGCCGGACGAGGACAGGCTGACCTCCTTCGGACGGTTCCTGCGCTCCGCCAGTCTGGATGAGCTGCCGGAATTTTTCAATATTCTGAAAGGGGATATGAGCCTGGTCGGCCCCAGACCGCTGCTGGTGCGTTATCTTCCCTATTATACGCAGAGGGAACGGGCGCGGCACAGCGTCCGGCCGGGCCTGACGGGGCTGGCGCAGGTCAACGGGCGCAACGCTCTGAACTGGGAAGAAAAGTTCGCCTATGATCTGCAGTATGTGGAGCATTGCAGCTTCTGCATGGATGTATCGATCCTTCTGAAGACGGTGCGGAAGGTGGCGGAGCGGGCGGACGTGCTTTCCGGCGCACAGCAGACGGTACCGCCCCTGGATGAGTGCAGGAGAGGAAAGGATATCCGATAGATGGGACAGACGAAAGGAGGGAGCGGTATGGCCCGCGCGGCGGAGGCGGCGGGAAGCGGAAAAAGAAAAGCGGCGCAGGCGAAACCGGCGGCGGAGCAGAAAAAAATCCTGATCCTGGGCAATCTGGATTCCGGGTTTTACGATTTCCGCAGGGAGCTGGCCCTGGCTCTGCTGCAGGACGGATACGGCGTCCATCTTTCCGTGCCGGACACCGGGTATGTGGAGAAGCTCCGGGCGATGGGCTGCGTCTGCCACGAAACGGCGCTGGACCGGCGCGGCATGAATCCCGGAAAGGATCTGAAGCTGTTTGGGTTCTATCTGCGGCTGATCCGTAAGATACGGCCCTCGGCGGTACTCACATATACGATCAAGCCCAATATTTACGGCGGACTGGCGTGCAGGCTGACGCGCACGCCGTATCTGGCGAATATCACCGGGCTTGGCACCGCGCTGGAGCACGGCGGTGCGCTGCAGAAAATGCTCATCCTGATGTATCGGGAGGGCCTGAAGGCCGCGGACCGCGTTTTTTTTCAGAACCGGCAGAACCGGGAATTCATGGCGGAAAAAGGCTGTGTCCGGCGGGATGCCCCCGGCCTGCTTCTGCCCGGTTCCGGCGTGAATCTGGAGGAGCATCCGTTCCGGGAATATCCGGCGGGCGGGGAGATTCTTTTTCTGTCCGTCATGCGCATCATGAAGGACAAGGGGATTGAAGAGCTTCTGACGGCGGCGGAGACGATTCATCGGGAGCATCCGGAGGCCGTGTTCGGGATCGCCGGCGCCTATGAGGAAGAGTGCCGCAGCGTTTACGAGCCGCGGATCGGGGATTTGCAGGAAAAGGGGGTCGTGCGGTATTATGGATATCGGGACGACATGAACGCCCTGTATGTGGACTGCCATGCGCTGATCCATCCCTCCTACCACGAAGGAATGTCCAATGTGATGCAGGAGGCGGCGGCCACGGGGAGACCCGTGATCGCCAGCGACATCAGCGGCTGCCGGGAGATTTTCGAGGACGGCATTTCGGGAATCGCGTTCCGGCCCGGGGACGCCGGGAGCCTGACCGCGGCCCTCCGGTCCTTTCTGTCGCTGTCCGCCGCGGACCGGGCGTCCATGGGACGGCGGGCGCGGGCCCATGTGGAGCAGCGTTTTGACCGCCGGCAGGTGGTGGAGGCCTATCTGGAGGCCATACGCGCGGCGACAGGGTGACGTACCGCGCATGGACGCGGATATGCAGTCAGCCGGGCGCCGTACCGCTGCAAACACGGAGGCGGCCGGCCGCCGGAAAATACCAAAGCAGCCGCTGCGGCGGCGGAAAAGAGGATGAGATGGATCTGTATGAGAAAATTCTGGCCGGAGAAGAGAAGCTTTCGCTGGTGGGACTGGGTTATGTGGGCATGCCCATCGCGGTGGCCTTCGCCAGGAAGATCCAGGTGATCGGTTATGATCTGAATGAAAGGAAAATTCAGATGTACCGCGCCGGCATCGATCCCACCAGAGAGGTGGGCGATGAGGTCATAAAGAATACGAAGGTGGAGTTCACGTCGGATGAGACGAAGCTGCGGGAAGCCAGGTTTCATATCGTGGCCGTGCCCACGCCGGTCAACGACGACCGGACGCCGGATCTGCGGCCCGTGGAGGGGGCCAGCCGCGTGCTGGGCCGGAACCTGACGAAGGGCAGCGTTGTGGTGTTTGAGTCCACCGTGTACCCCGGCGTGACAGAGGAGATTTGCGTGCCGATCCTGGAGGCGGAGTCAGGGCTGAAGTGCGGTACGGATTTTAAGATCGGCTATTCGCCGGAGCGCATCAATCCCGGTGACAAGGTACACCGCCTGGAGACCATCACCAAGATCGTATCCGGCATGGACGAGGAAACGCTGGACGTGGTGGCGAAGGTCTATGAGCTGGTGGTGGAGGCCGGCGTATACCGGGCGGAATCCATCAAGGTGGCAGAGGCGGCCAAGGTCATTGAGAACAGCCAGCGCGACATCAATATCGCGTTTATGAATGAGCTGTCCATCATTTTCAACAAAATGGGCATCGATACCAGAAGCGTTCTGGAGGCCGCCGGGACCAAGTGGAATTTCCTGAAATTTACGCCGGGGCTGGTGGGAGGCCACTGCATCGGAGTGGACCCTTATTATCTGACCTACCGGGCGGAACAGATGGGTTACCATTCCCAGATCATTCTGGCAGGACGCCGCATCAACGACGACATGGGACGGTATGTGGCGGAGAACGTGGTGAAGAACCTGATCCGGGCCGATGTGCCCGTGAAGACTGCCAGGGTCGCCATCCTGGGCTTTACGTTCAAGGAAAACTGCCCGGACACGAGAAATACGAAGGTCATCGACATCGTGAAGGAACTGCGGGAATACGGTATCGATCCGGTGATCGCGGACGAGACGGCGGACCGGGAAGAGGCGAAAGCGCTTTACGGCGTGGAGCTGGCGGACAGGAGCTCGGTGAAGGAGGTGGACGCCCTGGTGATCGCGGTGGCGCACCGGGAGTTCGCCGGGCTGGACCGGGCGGCCATCGATGCCTGTTTTAAGAAGACGAATGAAAAGAAGGTGCTGGCGGACGTGAAGGGGATCCTCGACCGGAAGACCTATCAGGACGACGATTCTTATATTTACTGGAGACTGTGAAGAACGCTGAGAGGGATGCGCGCAGATGAAAAGCAAAGGTCCGAAGGATAAAAGAACGGGAGGTTTTTCTCCGGCCTGGCTGGTGCCGGCGCTGTTCTTTGCGGCGCTCTGGATCTGCGGGGAAACGGGCCTTTACAGCGACAGCCAGCAGTATATCGCCATGCATATCCACAGGGAGCCGCTGTATTCGTTTTTCCTGTGGATATTTCGCACGGCCCTGGGCGACGGGAGCTATCTGGAGGCCGTGCGGCTGCTCCAGAACATATTCGCCGCGTTCTCGGTGATCTGGCTGGCGGACTGCCTGCGCCGGGCGTTTCGGGGCGGGACGTTTCTGTCTCTCCTTTTCTGTCTCCTGCTCCTCGCGCCTCATGCGGCGACGCCCTTCTTTTCCGTCACCCATCTGGTGCTTTCCAACGGGATCCTGAGCGAAGCGCTGGGGCTTCCGCTTTTTTATCTGTTTGCGGCCCAGTGCCTGAAAATGATTTTCCGGGCGCAGGAGGAAAAGCCGGTCCGGCAGCAGAGGAGTGCGGCCGTTTCCGCCCTGGTGCTGGCGGTGCTGCTGGCTCTGACCAGGGGGCAGATGATGACGGCGATCCTGCTTTGGGGCGTGCTGGCGCTGGCGCTGGAGGCGAGGCGGCGTTTTCTGCTGCGCGCTGCGGACCGCAAAGGCAGGAACGCGGATGTGCGGCGGGGATGCGGCTCTTTTGCCGCGGTCCCGGGCGTGCTCTTGTGCGTCGTGCTGGCATTCGGCGCGCGGACGCTTACGGTGCGCTGCTATAATCTCGTATTTAACGGATATTTTGTGAACAATACCTTCGGCAATGTGGGGCTGTTGGCCAATATGCTCTATGCAGCGGACCGGGAGGACGGAGCGGCCATCGCGGAGGAGGAAGCGCGGTGGTATTTTGAACTGTCCTGGGATCTGGCCGATGCCGAAGGCGCCAATTACCGGTATGCGCCCGGGGGCTTTCGAAACAGGGCGGCGCATCTGGAACAGTATCATGATGAACTGAAATTCCATCTGATCGAGGAGCCGTGGCGGGCGGTCCATGACGAGACCGGCCTTACGGATTATATTCCGGAAAATCTGGAACAGGAGCGGATCGCGGCGCAGATTATCCGGGGGATTTTTCCGAAAATCGTATTCCGGTGGCTGTACGATTATGCCGCGCTTTCCGTCTGCGGCTTCCTCCGTTCCGCGGCTGTGGCGCGTCCGCCCTTCGGCTGGTACGCTCTGGCCTTTTACCTTATCTTTGCCGGATTGCTGTGCCGGTCCTTTTGGAAGAATCCGGACAGCAGGGCGGCGTGGACGGCGGCGTTTTCTCTGGCGGCGGCCGCGGCCAATGTGTGCGCCACCTCTCTGATCATCATGTGCCTGTCCCGTTATATGATCTACGGCATGCCTCTGCTCTATGTCGGCTTTTTGCTCCTTTGCAGGGAAAAGTTTAAGATTTCATGAAATCCGTTGCCTGAGGCCGGGAAAGGGGATATACTAAAGACCGAAAAAGTCAGGCTTTCAGGAAGGAGAAAAGAGCGATGCGTAAAAGATCAAAGTTTCTGTGCGCTCTTGCGCTGACCGCGGCCCTGCTGGCCGCGACCGTGGCCGCGGGCTGCGCCCAGAGCACGGATTATACGGAAGAGATCCGGGGATATCAGGAGCGACTGGAGGCGCTGATGCAGGAAAACGAAGCGCTGCAGGAGCGCCTGGCGCTGCTGGAGGGATCAGCGGCATCCCCCGGGACAGAGGAGGAAACGCAGGAAACCGCGGAAACCCAGAGTGATTCCGGGACGGCGTTTTCCGAGGAAACCGTGGAGGAAACGGAGTCGGCTCCGGAAACGGTTCCCGCGGAAACGGAAGGGAACGCGGATGCAGAGGAAGAGAAAACTGTCCGGATTCTGGTGCTGGGGGACAGCATCTGGGGAAATTATCGGGACGATACCGGCGTGGCGGTAAAGGTGCAGGGTTACATGGGCCGGCTGGGATATGATGCCGTGATTTATAACGCCGCCATTGGCGGAACAAAGGCGACCCTGGATCCGGAGGACAGCCCCTGGGAATTCGGACCGGGCAGCAACAATGATCTGCCGAAGATGATTTCCATTCTGGATGAAAAAACGGATGTGGGGTATCTGCAGGGGAAAGCGGCGTACGAGGAAATGGCGGCGGCGATCGAAGGAAAGGATGAGCTGGATGTGGTCATCCTGGCTTATGGAATGAATGATTTCCTGGAGCAGGCGGCCATCAACAATTCAGATGAGCCCTGGAAGGGGTACGGGACGGCGCTGGTGCATGCCGTAGGAGAAATCCGGCGGATCTGTTCAAAGGCGCAGATCATGATCGTAGCCCCCACGTATGCCTCCTATTTCCCAATCTCGGTATCGAATATGGGAGAGAAGGCGTTGAGCAATTACGCGAGCATAGCCATGGATGTGGCGAAGGGAGAAGGGACGCTTTGTGTGGATGGCTATTCCGGGCTGGGGATTGATCCGTACACGGCGGATGCATATATTGAAGACGGCGTCCATCTGAATGAAAAAGGGCGGGATGTATATGCCAGAGCGGTGGCGTCCTGTCTGGTGTTCGGGCAGGAGGGGCAGGTTTCCGGGAATACCTATGATTTTGACCGGCAGAGCTGACGGCAGATTCACAGAAGGAGAAAAGATTTGAATACTTCAAAAATGACGGCCAGAGTAAAGGTCATGACGGATCCGTTTAAAAGAATGCTGTTTCTCTCTTCCCGGGGTTTTTATGACCGGGTTTCCGATGAGGAATGGCTGAAAAAGGCATTCCGGCTCTATATGAAGAAGGAACTGAATCTGGACGATCCGAAGACGTATTGTGAAAAGCTGCAGTGGCTGAAGCTGTATGACCGCAATCCCGCCTATAACAAAATGGTGGACAAATATGAGGTCAAAAAATATGTGGATTCCGTTCTGGGGGAAGGACATACGATTCCCGCATACGGCGTATGGGACAGCTTTGACGAAATCGATTTTGACAGTCTGCCGGATCAGTTTGTCCTGAAATGTACGCACGACAGCGGAGGCTCCGTGGTATGCCGGGATAAGGCTTCGTTCGATATAAAGGCGGCAAGGAAACGACTGAATCCGCGTCTGCAGCGGAATTTTTACAAGGTGGGACGGCAGTGGGTATATAAGGATGTGAAACCCCGTATCCTGGCGGAGCAATATATTCCGACATTGGGGAATAAGGATTCTGTGGAATACAACCTCACCTGCTTTGACGGGAGAGTGGGGCTGATCACGATCTGCCGCGGCATTCCGCACCGGACCTATGCCGACAGAACAAAAGACAATTATGATCGTGATTTCAATTACCTTCCCTTTTATGCGTTCTATAAAAATACCCATCCGATTGAGAAGCCGAAGGAAATGGATGAAATCATCCGCATTTCCGAAGCTCTTTCTCAGGGGATCCCGCAGGTTCGGGTGGATACCTATGTCATTGACGGAACCGTTTATTTTGGTGAAATGACTTTTTATACCCTGAACGGCTTCATCGTATTTACGCCGGAGGAATGGGACCGGAAGCTGGGAGATATGATCCGTCTCCCGGAAAAAAGCGAAAACAAACAGGCGGTAAAAGAGCATGGGCTATAAGGAACTGACATTTGACAGGGACAGTGTTTTTCTGGTGACAGGCGGTGCGGGGTTTATCGGCTCCAATCTGTGTGAGGCGATCCTGAATATGGGATATCGGGTTCGCTGCCTGGACGATCTTTCCACGGGAAGCCGGAAGAATGTGGATATGTTTCTTTCCAATCCCAACTATACCTTTGTGAAAGGGGACATTAAGGATTTTGATACCTGTATGAAATCCTGCGAGGGTGTCACCTATGTGCTGAATCAGGCGGCGTGGGGCAGCGTACCCAGAAGCATTGAGATGCCTGTTTTTTATGCGCAGAACAATATCATCGGCACGCTGAATATGATGGAAGCCGCGCGGCAGAACGGTGTGAAAAAATTTGTCTATGCATCCAGCTCTTCCGTCTACGGGGATCATCCGGGCCTTCCGAAAAAGGAAGGAGCGGAGGGGAATGTGCTTTCGCCCTATGCGCTGACCAAACGGACGGATGAGGAATTCGGCAGATTATATAAGGAACTGTACGGGTTGGACACTTACGGGCTTCGCTATTTCAATGTGTACGGCCGCAGACAGAATCCGGAGGGAATGTACGCGGCTGTAATCCCGAAATTTCTGAAACTGCTGCTGCAGGGGGAGGCCCCCGTGATCAACGGGGACGGAATGCAGTCCAGAGATTTTACTTATGTGGACAATGTCATCGAGGCAAATCTGAAAGCCTGCCTCGCGTCTGGAGAAGCGGCCGGAAAAGCCTATAACATCGGTTCCGGCGGAAGGGTTTTTCTGCTGGATCTGTACCATACGCTGTGCGATGCGCTGGGAATTTCCGTCGAACCCGTTTTCGGCCCGCCCAGAAAAGGAGACATTCGGGATTCCAATGCAGATATTTCCAGGGCGAGGGAGCTTTTGGGATATGATCCGGAATACGATTTTGAAAAGGGGATCCGGCTGGCCATTGACTGGTACAGAGAGAACCTTTGAAAAAGCCTGCGGATCAAACAGACGGAAAAGGCGGGAGACGCGGAGGAAGGATTTATGAAATACAGCGTGGTAGTTTTCGGCGTAAAAGATACCACGGAAAATATTGTTTCTTTCATCCAGGAACAGATCTGTCCGGTGGATCTGATCATCACGATAAGTCAGGAGGTCACGAAGCGCAACCAGGTGTCCGGCTATAAGGGGCTTGCGGGAATGACGGAAAAATATGGAATTCCCGTGCATGAGGCTGACAGCTATTTCCTGACAGATGAAAAGACACAGCGCTTTCTGGCGGAAAATGAATTTGACATCGGAATTTCCATGGGCTGGCAGCGGCTGGTCCCGCCTTCTGTGCTGGAGCGTTTTCGGTACGGCATTTACGGATTCCACGGCAACTGCGGATATCTTCCTTTCGGACGGGGGCGCTCCCCGCTGAACTGGTCAATCATTCTGGGGGATACCCGCTTTAACCTGAATCTGTTCCGCTATGATGAAAGGGCGGACAGCCCCAACGTTTTTGCGACGGAACTGTTTTCTCTGACGCCCCATGATACGATCCGGACGGCGCAGTATAAAAACATGATCTGCTCCAAAAATCTGATCCGTAAGCTTCTGGCGGCCTATGCGACCGGGAATATCGCCATCCGTACGGAATCCGCGGATTTTGATTCCTGGTACGGGAAGCGGACGGCGGAGGACGGGAAGGTGGATTTTCGCAAACGGACCCGGGAGATCTATAATCTGATCCGGGGCGTTTCCGAACCGTTTCCGGGGGCCTTTGCTTTTCTGAACGGAGAGAGGATCACGATCTGGGAGGCGCACCCGTTTGATGAGATGATGGATTTTTCCGCATACCGGCCGGGACAGATCATCGATATATTTGACGGAAAGCTGATCGTCAGGACGGTGGATGGCTCTCTGCTGATAGACCGGTATGTCTGTCAGTGCGGGCCCGCTGTGGGGGATATATTGGAATAAAGGAAGCGATATGATCAAAATTGCGGTCAGACTGGACGATATCACTCCCGATATGGATTGGGCCGGCTTTCTGAAAATGAAAGCGCTGCTGGACCGTTTTCGGATTAAGCCATTGATCGGCGTTGTTCCCGACAACCGGGATGAGCTGCTGCGGGGAAAATCAGAGGCATCGTATGAAGCGGAAAGAAAAATCCGGCTGATGCAGGCGGCGGAGGATGGGTGTACGGAGGGCGTATCCGGGGACGGAAGCTCTGACGGCGGGCAGGAGATTCTCTGGCGTTATATCGGAAATCTGCGGAAGGATGGCTGGACGGTCGCCATGCATGGTTACCGGCACCTTTATACGACAAAAAAGGGCGGCTGTTTTCCGCTGAATCATTTTTCCGAATTTGCGGGACTGCCTCCGGAGCGGCAGGAAGAAATGCTGCTGGAAGGAAAACGGCTTCTGGCGAAGTATGGAATCGAAACGCGGATTTTTATGGCGCCGGCACATTCCTATGACAGGAACACGCTGCGCGTGCTGAAGAAGGCCGGTTTTACGGCGGTGACGGACGGCTTTGGGAGCCGGCCCTACCGCTGGAAGGGGCTGGTGTTTTATCCCATCTCGTTTCAACTGCGTCATACCCTGCGGAGAAAGGACGGTTTTTCCACATTGGTGATCCATCCTGCGACCGTTACGGCGGATGCGCTTGCCCGCTACGAAGCATATTTTTCCAGCCCGGAGGTGGAATGGATTTCCTGGGAAACGTATCTGAACCAGCAGCCCGTGCGCGCGGGCCTGTTTTCCAGAGGACGGGAGTACTGTATGGCGGCGGGAAAGTGCCTGGCTGCCAGTCTGCTCCGGAAACATTGAGAAGGGGAGGAGATGCCGATGGACGGACCGGTTCGGGTGCTGCATGTTCTGGGTACAACACAGCTTGGAGGTGCGGAAAGCCGTACCATGGACTTGTACCGCCATATGGACAGGGGCAGGGTGCAGTTTGACTTTTTGATTCACACGCAGCAGGACGGTTTTTTTGATCAGGAGATTCAAAAGCTGGGAGGACGGATTTATCGTGTCCCCCGTTTTCGTTTTTATAACTTTTTTGCCTATCGAAAGGCAATGCGGTCTTTCTTCGCCGGGCATCATGAATTCGCGGCGGTGGAAGGACATATTACCAGCAGCGCCGCCGTTTATCTGCCCATTGCAAAGCGGGCCGGGGTGCGCGTGACCATCGCCCATGCCAGGAGCGCCGGCGTGGACGCGGGGCTTAAGGGCGCGCTCACCAGACTGATGCGCCTCCGGCTTTCGCAGCGGACAGATTACATGTTTACCTGTTCCAGGCTGGCCGGCATTTCGGTATTTGGGAAGAAAGCGGTGGAGGAAGGGCGGACCGTGTTCATCCCCAACGCCATCGACTGTCAGGCCTTTGCCTATGATGAAGGCGTGCGGGAGAGGATACGTGCGGAACTCGGCATCGGGGACCGGTATGTGATCGGCCATGTGGGACGGTTTCATTACGCGAAAAATCATGAATATCTGCTGCGGATTTTCGCGGCTCTGTGTGACGGGCAGCGGGAGAGGTCCGGAAGCGGACTGCAGTATCTGCTGCTGCTTCTCGGAGAGGGGCCTCAGATGGATGCCATGAAACAGCTCGCTGAGAAGCTGGGCATTGCGGAGTGGGTTTTTTTCCTGGGGAATCGGAAAAATGTGAGCGATTATTATCAGGCCATGGATTATTTTGTATATCCGTCCCGCTATGAGGGCCTGCCGGGCGCCATGATTGAGGCTCAGGCCAGCGGTCTGAAGTGTCTCATGTCGGACGCTGTCTGCGATGAGGCGGCTGTTACGGAGCTGGTCCGATGTATGAGTATTGAGGCGGATCCCCGTGTCTGGGCTGAGAAAATTGAAGAAACCGCGCGATATGACAGGAGCAGTCATGCAGATGAGGTCGGTCGGTCGGGATTTGATGTCCGCAGCCAGGCGGAAAGAATGATGGCGTTTTACGAAAGCGGGGTCTGGCGATGAAGAATACGGGGACAGAAGGAAAAAGAAAACTGATGCTGGTTTCTCCCATGCTGCATCAGGGGGGCTTTGAACGGGTCTGCATCACCACGGCACGGCTGATGGAGGCCTGTTTTGATGTGACCATCGTGGTGTTCAGCGCTGCCGATATCGCCTATGATGTGAGCGGTCTGCACATTGTCGATCTGCATCTGGGGGTGCGAAAGGGAAAACTGGGAAAAATTCTCAATATCATGCGAAGGAGTCTGAGACTCAGGCGGCTGAAAAAGGAAATGCGTCCCGATATCGTTTACAGCTTCGGGCCAAGCGCCAATATGGTGAATGCGTTTTCCAGGACGGGGTGGGAAAAGGTATGGCTGGGACTGCGCAATTATACGGATGTGGAGGAAACGGTCAAGATACGGCTGTTCGTGCATCTGGCAGACCTGATGATCTGCTGTTCCAAAAGGATTGAGGAAGAACTGCGCCGCAGGTTTCATTTTGACAAAACCTGTACACTGTATAATCTGTACGATATAGCGGCCATCCGGAGGGAAGCGGAGCGGAAGGAACCTGATCTGCCCTGGGGAGAGAAGGATGAGGAGGGCAGGAAAATCCGGTATCTGGTGTCCATGGGCAGGGATGACGATATGAAAGGATTCTGGCATATGCTTAAGGCATTTTCCCTGATACACGGGGAAATTCCGGAATCCAGGCTGATTCTGCTGGGAGCGGGCAGTTTTTCCCTGTATAAACAGCTGGCATCGGAGCTTGGAATATCCGGTGCCGTCCATTTTGCGGGGATGCAGAGAGAACCGTACAAATATCTGAAGAAGGGGGAAATCTATCTGCTCACCTCACGGAATGAGGGATTTCCCAACGCGCTGGTTGAGGGAATGGCGCTGGGACTGGCGGCGGTGAGTGTAGACTGTATGACGGGACCGGCGGAGATCCTGCTGGAGGATGGGGATACTTCCCGGTTTGAACGGCAGAGGAGCGACGGGGAAATGCCGGTGATCTATGGAGAATACGGGATCCTGGTCCCGGAGATGGCGCGGGAACGGAATCTGGAGGCCGGAGATATTTCGCAGGAAGAACGGAATTTTGCGTCTGTTGTGACAGGGCTGCTGAAGGATGACGCGCTGCTGGAGCATTACCGCAGCGCCGCCGTACAGCGGGCCCGGCTTTTTACCTTTGAGAGCTATGCGGAACAGTTTTTAAGGCTGGCTTCAGGGCGCTGAGAGGAAGAAGCGGGAACGGTTTCTTCCTCTCTCTGCGCCGTAAATGCGGCAGCGCTTGAGATGTGCCGCAGAATGTGATAGAATGAGGCATCAAAAAGGGAAGGTACGGGTGCGGTATGACCAGGATCGTGTTTCACCTGAACTGTCTGGAACAGGGCGGCGCCGAACGGGTAGTGAGCAATCTTGCCAACCAGTTTTCCAGGGAAAATTATGAGGTGATCGTAGCCACAGAATGGTACGGGGAAAATGAATTCCGTCTGGATGACGGTGTGCGCCGGGTTCATGTGGGGCTGCGGGAGGAGGATGAGAAAAAGGGGAGAATTGCCCGGATATATCTGCGGCATAAATATCTGCGGCGTTTTCTTCAGGAGGAAAAGCCGGATATCCTCATCGCTTTTGCCCATAAGGCCAATTACAGGGCGCTGGCGGCGACCGTGGGAATGAAGCTGCCTGTGCTGATTTCCGTGCGGACCAATCCGGTGGGGCATTACGATTCTCTTTCGGACAGGCTGCAGATTCCCCTCCTGTTCCCGCATGCGGCAGGCTGCGTGTTCCAGACCGAAGGACAGAAGGCCTTTTTCCCGTCCTATGTACAAAAAAAATCCCGGATCATTCTGAACCCGGTTCATGAAAAATATCTCAATGCGCCGGCCCCGAAAGAGAGAAGGAAGGTGGTCATGCAGTCAGGCAGACTGGTGGATTTCAAAAATCAGCCCATGCTGATCGATGCCTTTCTGAAGGTGCATGAGAAGCATCCGGATTATGAGCTGGAAATATATGGCGGAGATTCTTTCGACGGGACGAAGGAGCTTTTGGAAGAGAAGATACGGGCGAACCGGGCGGAGCGGTTCATCCGGCTCATGGGGGCCAGCGATGAGCTGGAGACACAGCTTTCTTCGGCCAGCGTCTTCGCCTTTTCATCTGACTGGGAAGGATTGCCGAACGCGCTTCTGGAGGCGATGGCCCTGGGGCTGCCCGTGGTAGCTACGGACTGTCCCTGCGGAGGGCCGCGGACAGTGATCAGGGACGGGGAGAACGGCATTCTGGTTCCGATCAGGGATTCCGAAGCGATGGCGGAAGGAATCAACAGGCTGATAGAGGACCGGGAGCTTGCGGAGAGGCTGGCCGGGAATGCCGCCAGGATCCGCGAGCTGGTGAATCCCGGGGCAGTTTTTGAGCAGTGGCGGGATTATATAGAAGAAATCCTCCGGGAGAAATGACGAACAGGAGAAGAAGATGTTTTCATATGACGATTACAGAGAAATCATCCGGCTGATTCAGGCGACAGGAAGGCAGGCCGGCTACAGGGAAGCGCTGGGCAGGGACAGGTTCATTATCATGCGGCATGATGTGGAATACAGTGTGGACCGGGCCTATGCGCTGTCCAAGGTGGAAGAAAGCATGGATTTTACATCCACCTGGTTCTTTCAGTGGACCAATAATTCCTACAATATTCTCTCCCGGAAAAATATGGATATTATCAAGGATATGCAGGAGAGAGGGCATCGGATCGGCCTGCATTTCGCGCTGAACGGGATGAAGGATATGGAAATGATCCGAAAGCAGATCAAAAAGGAGATCGGGATCCTGCAGGAAATGTTTGGGTTTCAGATCGATACGTTTTCCATTCACCGTCCCTCCCGGGATGTATTGCGGGAAAATATCAGGCTTCCGGGCATTCTCAACGCCTATCAGGATGATTTTTTCACGTTTGCGGAAACCGTAACGGAAGATACGCCTGTCCGGGTGAAATATATGTCGGACGCGAATCATATCTGGAGATACGGATATCCGGATGAAAGAAATATCATGGACCATGACCGGGTGCAGATCCTGGTTCATCCGTTTGCCTGGAGTCCAAAAGGATACGATAACCGGGATAATTATGCGGTACTGATCCGGGAGAAATACCGGGAGCTGGTCGAAAGCATCAACAATGAATGCAAGGACTTTTTCGAATATAAGGAGGAGTTTCTGCGCGCCGGGCTGATCCCGGAGAGGGGATGAGGTCATGTGCGGAATTTGCGGATTCCTTTCCCGACACGGGAGAACGCCGGAACAGTTGAAACAGATGAACGATACGATGGTACACCGCGGCCCGGATGACAGCGGAGAAGAGCTTTTCTGCTGGCATGGGGGATGGCAGCTGGGTCTGGCGCAGAGGAGGCTGGCCATTTTGGATCTGTCCCCTCTGGGACATCAGCCCATGCATTCCCGGGACGGGCGGCTGAGCGTCGTTTTCAACGGGGAGATTTATAATTTTCAGGAGCTGAAAAAGGAACTGTCCGATTACCCGTTTCGCTCCAACTGCGATACGGAGGTCATTCTGGCCGCCTGGCGTCGGTGGGGCGTATCCTGTGTGGAACGGTTCCGGGGAATGTTCGCCATTGCGGTTGCGGATCATCTGGAGCAAAGGCTGTATCTGGTGCGGGACCGGATCGGGAAAAAACCGTTGTATTACTGGCAGCAGGGGGGAGAGCTGGTATTCGCGTCGGAATTGAAGCCGATTCTGGCGTGCAGCGGATTTCGGGGGGAAATCCGCCGGGATGTGCTTTCCCGCTATCTGTATCAGCAATATATCAATGCGCCGGAAACGATCTTTTCCGATGTCTGGAAGCTGGAGCCGGGCGCAGTCCTGACCTGGGAAGCGGGGAACGTCTCTGTCAGGAAGTACTGGGATATCCGGGATGTATATGCGCGCTGTCAGAAGGATATCGTATCGGATTACGGACAGGCCAGGGAAGGCCTGAAGGAACGCCTGAAGACCGCTGTGGCGGAGCGGATGATCGCGGATGTTCCGCTGGGTACTTTTCTGAGCGGCGGATATGATTCTTCTCTCGTCACCGCGATCGCTCAGGAATGTGCAGAAAAACCGGTCAAGACATTTTCCATCGGGTTTCGGGAGGAACGTTATAATGAGGCCCGGTACGCGAAGCGGGTAGCGGAGTATCTGGGCTGCGATCACACAGAGCTGTATATCGGCGAGAAGGAAATGTTTGATCTGGTGGAGAGCATTCCGCAGTATTATGACGAACCCTTTGCGGACAGTTCCCAGATCCCGTCCATGCTTGTGGCCGGGCTGGCGAGGCGCGACGTGACGGTGGCGCTTTCCGGAGACGGGGGAGATGAATTTTTCTGCGGATATAATATCTATCAGATGCTGGCGAAGGCGCAGCGGCTGGATCCCGCGGGCGGACTTCTGTACCGTCTGCTGGAAATGCCGGGGCTGCGCAGGCTTCCGGTTCTGCAGCGGCTTCCCTTCCGTGTCAGGATTATTGCGCAGAACCGGAACCGCAGCACAAAGGTGCAGTTCGGCGTTGATAATTATGTGATCTGTGCGGAGAAAATGGTGGAAAACGCGGGAATCAGTCTGCCCTGTCATTATGAAGTTGAAGAGGAATATCCGGTACGGGACTGGCAGATCAAGCGGATGCTGCTGGATATGGACACTTATTTGCCGGGAGATATTCTGTGCAAGGTGGATCGGGCCTCCATGAAGTATTCTCTGGAAACCCGCTGCCCGATTCTGGATCGGG
The DNA here is from genome assembly GCA_947627215.1 of uncultured Eisenbergiella sp. Lineage (GTDB taxonomy): Bacteria > Bacillota > Clostridia > Lachnospirales > Lachnospiraceae > Gallintestinimicrobium. The sequence continues at coordinate 94,478 of CANQVD010000006.1, read as the reverse complement.
ATGTCATGGAGTATTCTTTCCGGATTCCGCATTCCTTTAAGTATTGCAGGGGAGATAAAAAGCACATTCTCAAGGATATTGCCCGGGAATATATTCCCGGAGAACTTCTGGACCGCCCCAAGACAGGGTTCGGCGTCCCTCTGGATCAGTGGCTCAGAGGGCCTCTGCGGCAGCCGCTGCTGGACTGTTCCGGGATGGATTTCCTGCGGCGGCAGGGGCTTTTTAATGCGGATTATGTGCAGGAAATGCTTCGGGGCTATCTGGCGAAGGGGGACGGCGGAGCGTCCAGCGGAGCGAACTACTCCCGCCTGGTCTGGGCCTTCTTTGTATTTCAGCAGTGGTATTCCCGGTATATGTCGGACTGCGGGAAGAACTGAAAACGCTTTCGGCGGTCGGAAGCTTTGATCTTTGTGAAAAGGGTTGGATTTGTAAAACGGGGAGAGGCCTATGGGAAAGGAAGGCAGACATATCGCCTTTTATATCGGTTCTTTGAGCAAAGGCGGAGCGGAACGGGTTTTTGTCAATCTGGCGGAGTATTTTCTGGCGATGGGCTATCGGGTCACCATGGTGACGCAGTATCAGCGGGAAAATGAGTATGAACTGCCGCAGGGGATTGTGCGTATCCTTTCCGATATCACGGAGGAAGAGACCGGCGGACGTTTGGGCAACGTCTGGCGGCGCTATCGAAAGCTGAGGCGGATTTTCCGCGATATAAAAGCGGATCTGGTCCTTTCCACTTTCGGGAAAAATAATATCAATGCGATCCTCTCCAATCTTTTCCTGCCCACCCGCGTGGTGGTTTCCGTGGTGGCGGATCCGAAGGAGGAATATCCGAACGGCCTGATGCGCATCCTGGCCAAAACGCTGTTTTATCTGGCGGACGGGATCGTGATGCAGACCCGGGAAGCGGTATCCTTCTTCTCCAAAGGTCTGCAAAGACGCTGCGTGATCCTGAAAAATTCCCTGAATCCGGCCTTCGTGCGGCCCAGATATGAGGGCGTGCGCGGACAGGATATCGTGGCCGTCGGCCGGATGGATGAAAATAAAAATCAGAAAATGATCCTGGAGGCGTTTGCCCGGATCGCGGGACGTTTCCCGGACAGCCGTCTGTTTCTTTACGGAAACGGGCCTCTGCGGGAGGCGCTGCGGGAGCAGGCGGAGAGGGCCGGACTGGCGGACCGGGTCGTCTTGCCCGGCACGGTGACGGACGTGCCGGACCGCATTCAGAAGGCGGCCGTTTTTGTGCTGGCCTCCTTTACGGAGGGAATGCCCAATACGCTGATCGAGGCCATGTCCCTGGGGCTGGCCTGTATTTCCACGGACTGTCCCTGCGGCGGCCCGCGGGATCTGATCGAGGATGGCGTGAACGGCTTTCTGATTCCGACGGGAGATACGCAGGCCCTGGCGGACCGGCTGGCAGAGCTGCTGTCCTGTCCGGAGAAGGCGGATGCGCTGGGGCGGGCGGCCGCCAGGCTGCAGGACGCCTATCGGCCGGAGCGGGTGAACGGCGAATGGGAGGCGTATTTTGCCCGTATCGTCGGGAAAAAGTGGGAGTGAACGGTTTTCAGCGCGGATATTTTTCTGAAAAATGGCTGGCGGCACAGGACGTTTCGTGTTATACTATCATGATGAGGAAAAGCGGCCGGGAGAACCGGTCTGGCCGCGGGATATCAGGAGGTTGACAGATGACGCGTGAAGAGGTGTTTGAACGGCTGAATGCGGTCTTTCAGGATGTATTCGATGACGGCTCCATCACGGTGAATGACGGAACGACTGCGGACGATATCGAGGGCTGGGATTCTCTGGAGCACATCAATCTGGTGGCGGCGGTGGAGGCCGAATTCGGCATCAAGTTCTCCATGGGTCAGGTCGTGTCCATGAAGAACGTAGGCGAGATGGCCGATATCATTCTGCAGAAGCTTTGAGAATACGGTTGGGAGAACGGAGAGGATGAGCATTACTTCCTTTTACTTCCTGTGCTTTTTCACAGTGGTGCTCGGGCTGTATTATATCCTTCCGAAAAAGCTGCAGTGGGGTTTTCTGCTGTTCGTCAGCTTCCTCTGGTTCATGACTACGGCGGAGGTGGCGGAGAGCGGCGGCTGGTATGTCGTCTTGTATCCGATGGCGGCGGTGGCCGCGGTATATGTTGCGGCGCTTTTGATCGACAGGGCGAAGGAGCAGAGGGTAAAAAGGGCTGCTCTTATTTGCGCTGTCCTTTTCTGTGTCGGCCTGCTGTGTTCCCTGAAGTTTTTGGGGCTGGGGCTTTTGGTTCCGGCGGGCATTTCCTTTTATACGCTGACGCTGCTGGGATATCTGTTCGACGTCTATTATGAAATCGGCGCGGTGCAGAACAGCTACGGAAAGCTGCTGCTGTTCGGCTGCTATTTCCCCACCATGGTTTCTGGACCCATCGTCAGATATAAAGAGATGGAGGGACAACTGTTCGGGGGCCATCGGTTCGATTACCGCAGGGTGACCTTCGGCTTGCAGCGCATGCTGTGGGGTTTTTTCAAAAAGCTGGTGATCGCGGAGCGCATGGCGCTGGTGGCTGATCAGGTGTTCGACCATTATACGGAATATGCCGGCTTTGAGATCTGGGTGGGCGCGGCGGCCTTTACCCTGCAGTTGTATACGGATTTTGGCGGATGTATGGACATCGTGCTGGGCATTTCGGAATGCTTCGGCATCACGCTGCCGGAAAATTTCAACGCGCCGTTTCTGGCCAGGAGCATTTCGGAGTACTGGCGCAGATGGCATATCTCGCTGGGAAGCTGGCTGCGGGAATATCTGTTTTATCCGCTGCTGCGCACCCGGTTTTTCATGGCGCTGCCGGGAAGGCTGAAGCCGCGGTTCGGCAAAAAGCGGGCGAAGCAGATCACCACCTTTGCGGCCATGTTCCTTCTGTGGTTCACCATCGGTTACTGGCACGGCGGGACCTGGAATTATATCATCGGATCGGGGCTGCTTCACTGGTTTTATATCGTCTCCGGGGAGCTTTTGGAGCCCTGGTTCGCAAAATGGTGCGCTGCCTGGCATATTGACCGCAGGAAGGGCTGGTTTACCGGACTTCAGCGGCTGCGCACCTTTTTCCTGGTGACGGTGGGGCTGATTTTTTTCCGCAATCCCCGTGTGCCGGATGCGCTGCGCATGATCGGACGGGCCTTCGGCGCGTTCAATCCGCAGATTTTCGTGAACGGCACGCTGTTTTCTCTGGGGCTGGACTGGATCGAATGTTCAGTGGCACTGGTCTCTTTGCTCCTTTTTGTATCGGTCACACTGCTGGGGCAGAAAGGAAGCGTGCGGGAGATGTTGGAGAGGAAGCCTCTGGCGGTACGGTGGATCCTGCTCTATGCGCTTTTGTTTTATGTGATTCTGCTGGGACAGTACGGACCGGGTTACAGCGCGTCGGAATTCATCTATCAGAATTTCCGGGCCTGAAACGGAAAAGGCGGCGCGTGTCTGACGAAGCCGCCGGGTACGGGCATAATAGGGAAGGAAACGGGACGCGCCCCGGACAGGTGGGCGGAGCCCGGGAAGGTTATGACGAAAAAGCAGGCGGTACGGGCGATCCTCTTTCTCGCCCTGTTCATTTTCATACTGAGAACGGTGACGTATATCATACGCACCAACGGGGATGTGAAGGACCGTTTTGTGGGTTTTTACGCAGAAAAGGAGAACACCATCGATGTGATCCTGGTCGGGTCCAGTCCGGTGTATCCGGCCTACAGCGCGCCGAAGCTCTACGGGGAGTTCGGTATCGCCGCCTATCCGCTCTCCACCAATAACCAGCGGCCCAGGGCGATCCGTTACCTTCTGGAGGAGGCACAGAAAACCCAGACCCCTTCGCTGTTCGTCATTGAGCTGAAAATGTTCACGATGCCGGATGAGGAATGGGAGGATACCATGGCGTTCACCCGCGGCGTCACCGACAATCTGAAATACTCCCTTAACCGGGTCCGGGCGATCAACGCGCTGGTCAGCGATAAAAAGGAGCGTTATACCTATTATTTTGATATCTTTAAATATCATTCCAACTGGAAGACGCTGGTCCTGCCGAGTCAGATTGCGTGCTGGCGCTATGAGAAGTCCCATCCGCTGAAAGGACTGAAAATCCAACTGGGTGTGGGCCCCACGCAGGCGCCGGATGTGAGCGGCGTGACGGAAGCGGAGCCTCTGGTGCCGGAGCAGACAGAGGTGCTCTATGACCTGCTTTCCTATATCCGGGAGAGCGGTCAGGACGCTCTTTTTCTCGTATCTCCCTATACGATGGAACCGGAAGAAAAAATGCGGTATAATTACATGCGCGCCGTCATTGAGGAGGCAGGCTATGCGATGCTGGATCTGAATGAGCATGCGGCAGAGACCGGAATTGATTTCGCCACGGATTTTTATGATTACGGAGATCATGTGAACGCCCTGGGCGAAGCGAAGTGTTCCGCGTTTCTGGGGGAGTATCTGCATTCCCATTATACGCTGCCGGATCGGCGGGGACAGGACGGGTATGAGAGCTGGGACGCGGCGTATCAGCTCTATCTTGGGCAGCAGGCAGGGGCGGAGGCCAGTTGTCTGGCGGATATTGCGGACGGGAAATGGGCGCCGGAAGTGATCGAGTGAGACAGCGAAGGATCGTACGGGAAAGGAGGCGGCAGCCATGTGCGGGATCGCGGGATTCTGCAACCGGCAGGAAAACTGGAAACGGGATCTGGAATGCATGAAAGAGCGCATGGCGCACCGCGGACCGGACGGAGAGGGAAGCTGGATCAGCGAAGAAGGGGATGTGGCGCTGGGGCATCGAAGGCTTTCCATTCTGGATCTGTCGGATCGGGGCGCACAGCCCATGGTTTCCCACAGCGGGCGGTATGTCATTTCCTATAACGGGGAAATTTACAATCATAAAGAGGTGGAAGAAAAGCTGAAGGCCGACGGGAAGCTGACGTTTCTGCGAAGCGGCTGCGATACGGAGGTGCTTCTGGAGGCGCTGGAGGCTTACGGCGTGCGGGAGGGCATTTCCCTGTGCAAGGGAATGTTCGCCATCGCTCTGTACGACAGGCGGGAGCGGGAGCTCTGGCTTTTGCGGGACCGGGCGGGGGAGAAGCCTCTTTATTACGGATTTGTGGGCGAAAGCTTTGTTTTCGCGTCGGAGATCGGCACCATCGCGGCGCTGCCGGGTTTTTACAATCCCGTCAATCGGGACGTGCTGGATCTTTACATGATCTACGGCTATATCCCTGCGCCCCATTCGATTTACGAGGGGATCTTCAAGCTGGAGCCGGGAAAGCTCCTGCGGACAAGGGCTCCCTACCGGGAGTTTACGGAGGAAACCTGGTGGTCCATGCGCGCGGCGGCCAGAACCGGTCAGGCTGCGCCCTTTGCGGGGAGCAGGAGGGAAGCTGCCGAGGAGCTGGAGCGGCTTCTGAAGAATGCCGTCCGCGGGCAGATGCAGGCGGACGTACCGCTGGGCGCCTTTTTGTCGGCAGGCATTGACAGTTCCACGGTGGTGTCCCTGATGCAGTCCCTGTCGGAGCGGAAGGTGAAGACCTTCACCATCGGCATGGACCGGCGGGATCATGACGAGGCCCATATCGCGAAGCAGATCGCGGCGCGTCTGGGCACGGAGCACACGGAGCTGTATATTTCCGAACGGGATGCGAAGGCGGTGCTGCCGAAGCTGGCGGATATGTTCGGGGAGCCCTTTGCGGATTCCTCCCAGATCCCTACGTTTCTCGTGAGCCGGATGACCCGGGAGCATGTGACCGTTTCCCTGAGCGGGGACGGCGGAGACGAGCTGTTCGGCGGATACGGCGATTATATTTCCCTGACCCGGGCCTGGAAATGGATGGGAAGAATTCCCGGCCCGGTCCGTGCGGCCGCGGGACGGGTGCTTTCGGCCGGACCCTTTGCCAAAAAGGAGGGCAATGTGATCCGGGGGAACCTGCTGACCGCGGGAACCGTGGAGGAACTGTACCGTCTGTCCCTTCTTTCGGAGCCCTTTCTTGGCCGGCTGTCCCTGCAGGCGGGCGGGGCGCGCTGCGCGTACGATGAATATGAAAGCGGATTTCTGCCCGGTCCCCTGAACAATCTGATGCTGATGGATCTGTCGATGTATCTGCCTGACGATATCCTGGTGAAGGTGGATCGGTGCGCCATGGCGGTCTCCCTGGAGAGCCGGATCCCGATGCTGGACCGGGATGTGATGGAATTCGTCTGGACGCTGCCTCCTTCCATGAAGCTGTCGGAGGGGGTGGGAAAGCAGGTGCTCCGGGATGTGCTGTACCGGTATGTGCCGAAGGAGCTGATGGACCGCCCCAAGCATGGCTTTTCGATTCCCGTTTCCCGATGGCTTAAGGAGCGGGAGCTTCATGACTGGGCGGCGGAGCTTTTGCGGGAGGAGAAGATCCGCAGGGAGGGCTTCTTTGATCCGGCGGCCGTGCGTCGGCTGTGGGAGGATTTTGAACAGAAGGGGATCTGGCGCAGGCAGATCTGGCATCTTCTGCAGTTTGAGGCGTGGCTTGCGGGGCGGACACAGAAAAACGCCGGCTGACCGTTTTCGGCCGGGCCGCGCCGGAAGAGGAAGGAAAACGGGAAAAATACAAAGGCGGTAAGGGCATGAGCGGGGAGCAGAAGGAAAAAAACCGCATATTGATATTGGGCGCGGCCGGATTTATCGGCACCAATCTGACGCTTCGGCTGCTGGCAGAGGGAGAACAGCCGGTTCTTTTTGACCGGCCGGAAGCCGTATATTCCGCCGGGGTGCGGGAGGCCGCGGAAAAGGGACAGGCATGCCTGGTATCCGGTTCGCTGGCGGAGGCGGGGAGGGGAGGATGCATTGCGCAGGATCTCCTGGAAAAAGTGGACACGGTCTATCATCTGGTGAGCACCACCTGCCCCACAAATTCCAATCGGAATGTGGCGGGGGAAATGGAGGACAATCTGCTGGCGACCATTCGGTTCCTGGACCGCTGTGCGGCGGCAGGCGTCGGAAAAGTGGTGTTTTTATCCTCCGGCGGAACGGTGTACGGAAAGCATCAGACAGGGCTCTGCCGGGAAGCGGATGAGGCGTTCCCCATCACCTCTTATGGCGTACAGAAGCTTTCGATTGAAAAAATACTTTATCTGTATCGGGAAATGTATGGTCTGGACTATCGCATCGTGCGGCTGTCCAATCCGTACGGCCCCTATCAGAGGCCGGACGGCGTGCAGGGCGTCGTGACCACATTCACATACCGGGCGCTTTCGGGACTGCCCATTGAGGTTTACGGAGACGGCTCCGTGGTCCGGGATTATATTTATATCGACGATGCGGTGGAGGGTATTTTGAAAATCGCCCGGCTGCCGGGAAACCACCGGCTATATAACCTGGGCAGAGGAGAGGGGCGTACGGTACTGGATGTGATCGGCGCCATCACCGGGGTGCTGGGCGCTGCTCCAAAGGTGAAATGGCTGCCGGGGCGTCCGGTGGATGTCCCGGTCAATGTGCTGGATATCAGCCGGTTCCGGCAGGATTTCGGACCGTTTTCCCCCGTGTCCCTGCAGGAGGGGGTACGCAGGCTGGCGGCCTTTTTCGGGCGGTAAATGCGGATGCCGCGGCGGAGGGCCGGAAGAATGGGCCTTCGCGTGAACTGCGGAAAGGAGTTATCCTTGAAGATCATGGAACAGTACCGGCCGGGACCGATTCCGCCAAAGGAACAGACGGAAACGATTTCCGTGGCCGTGGCGGTTTACAACAGCGAAGCGTATCTGGACAGATCCATCCGGTCTGTGCTGGATCAGACCTATCGGAATCTGGAGGTGATCCTGGTGGACGACGGCTCCACCGACGCGTGTCCCGATATCTGTGACCGGTATGCGGCCCTGGATTCCAGGGTGAAGGTGATCCATAAGAAAAACGGCGGCCTGTATACCAGCCGCAATGTGGGGATGGAGCACGCCACGGGAACTTATCTGGCATTTCTGGACGGAGACGACTGGCTGGATCCCGATATGTATGAGCGCATGCTTTCCAGTCTGTGGGAGCAGGACGCGGATCTGGCGGTCTGCCGGTACAGATGCGTCTATCGGGACGGCACGGTGGACCGTTCCACCGATCGGGCGGCGGTCATGGAAGGGCAGGAAATGCTGGCGAAGTATCTGGAGGAGGATGAAGCCTATCAGATCCAGAATGCCGCATGGAACAAGCTGTACAAGCGGTCCATTTTGGGAGACCTGAAATTCCCGGCTCGCTGGTATGAGGACATGCTTTATACCGTTCAGCTTCTGGCGAAGCCGAAGCGGAGCGTGTATCTGGATCGGGCCGGGCACAATTATATCTGTGACAGAAGCGGCAGCATCATGAACAAAGGCGTGAATCCCCGTATTTTCTCCGATCTGATCCCCAATCTGTATGACCGCAGCGCTTATCTGCGTTCCATCGGACGGGAGGACCTGGCGCTTCTGCAGGATTATTTTCTGTACAAAAGGCTGCTGCTGTTTTATACGGCCGTGTCAAGGAGCGCTGATCCGCAGAAGGGCGAGCATAAGGCCTGTCTGCGGGAAAGGCTGGAGGCGGGAAGGGCGCAGTATCCTGCCATATTCGGGATCGCGCAGGCCAATCCCAACGAATACCGGAAGCTGAAGCTTTTCCTGTGCTCACCGCGCCTGTATCTGGCGGCGATGCGGCTGAACGATACCTTTCTCATCCCGGTCAAGGTACGGATGGCGGGAGGAGGGAAAAAACGTGATTGAATTATTGCTGCTCTGGGGCTACATGTTCCTTGTGAACGCCTCCGTTGGAATAGGCGTGATCAAGCTGTACCGCCGGATCTTTGGAAGGTGGGCAGGAACCGTACGGGTGGAGGTTGTTCCCGCCGTTATGACGGGGGTAGTGGCGATTTCCGCGTACGTCTCCGTTTTCAGCATCTTTTACAGGATCGGTGCTGCGGCGCATCTGTTGCTTCTGGCGTTGGCTGTTTTGTCGGCCCGGGCCGGAAAAGAAATCTGGTCAGACTGGTTCGGCAGGATGAAACAGGAGGAAAATCGGTGGATCTTTCTGCTTTACGGATGTCTTGCCGCAGGAACGGCGTTTTTTGCTTCCCGCGGTCTGCAGCATACGGATACCGGGATCTACCATGCTCAGGCGATTCGGTGGTATGAGGAATACGGTCTGGTAAAGGGACTGGGAAATCTTCAGCTTCATTTCGCCTATAACAGCGCATACCTCGGATATGCAGCGGCTTTTTCCATGAAATGGCTGCTGGGGCGTTCTCTTCACGGAACCAACGGCTTTTTGCAGGCGGTGCTCTGTATCTGGGCGGTGAACGGGCTGCGCGGATTCAAACGGAGAAAGAGCAATCTGACGGACGCGATGCGTGCCGGCGTTCTGATCTATGCTCTGGTCAACGCGGAATACATCATGTCTCCCGCCACGGATTTCGGAACCATGTATCTGATTCTCTATGTGATCGTGCGCTGGGCAGAGCTGGCCGGCGGGGAGAAAGAGGGGGCAGGCGTGGATGACTACGCGCTGTTGTGCGTGTCCGCTGTCAGCGCCGCGACCTTCAAGCTGTCCGCGGGGCTTCTGGTATTGCTGACATGTTATCCGGCGTGGGTCCTGATCCGGGGAAAAGACCGGAAGCGTATTCTCGTATATCTGATATCCGGGATCGCTGTCCTTGCGCCGTATCTGATCCGAAATGTACTGATCTCAGGCTGGCTGCTCTATCCGTTCCCGGCGCTGGATCTGTTTCAGGTGGACTGGAAGATCCCGGCCTCCTATGTGGAGATCGACAGCGCACAGATCAAGGTCTGGGGGCGATGCCTTTTTGATGTCTCGCTGATCGATCTTCCCGTCAGACAATGGGCGCCGGTCTGGTGGGGGGCCAGGGACACCTATGAAAAAATGCTCATCGAAGCCAATCTGGCCGCGGCTGCGGTGGATGTGCTGTCCGTTTTCCGGGGACTGATGCGCAGGAAACGCATATGCCCGGAAAAGGCAGTTCTGCATCTGAGCGTTCTGGCGGGGATCCTGGCCTGGTTTTTCCTGGCCCCCTTCATCCGGTACGGTCTTGCCTTTTTGCTCGCCTATCCGCTTCTGGCAGTGGGGGAATGGCTTCGTCCCATGCGGCTGGATCCGGTCAGGATCGCGGCCGGGTTCGGAAGCGTGGCCGTCTGCGGCGCACTGTGCTATTATATGAGCTATTATTTCCTGTATGATGTGAACTGGACCAAAGCGCATCTGAGAGATCCGGCGTACCTTCTGCAGCAGAGCTATGACAGTGTGGAAACGGATACGCTGGACATGGGCGGGCTCCCGGTATTTTATCCGGCGGAGGGGGATAACATCAGCTACCATGCCTTTCCGGCAACGGCGTACAGGTTCATGGCGGAGCGCAGCACCCTGCGGGGGGATTCCCTCGCGGACGGGTTCGCGCCCCGATGAGGAGAGCGGCATGGTTGCGGTGCAGTTGTCCGGCGGGCTGGGCAATCAGATGTTTGAATATGCGCTTTATCTGAAGCTGAAGTCCCTGGGAAAAGAAGTGAAAATAGACGATTTCACCTGTTACGGGCCGGGAGAACGCAGGAAGATGCTGGATGTCTTCGGCGTCTCCTATGAGCGGCTGTCCAGGGAAGAATATATCGGTCTGACAGATTCCGGCATGCGGCCGGATCAGAGGATCCGCCGGAAGCTTTTTGGGAGGAAGAATCTGTCATATCGGGAAAAGAGCAGCAATTTCGATCCGGAGGTTTTCGTCCGGGAGCCGGCTCTGTTTCTGGGGTATTACCAGAGCGAGAAATATTTTGCGGACATCGCCGGTCAGGTGCGGGAAGCGTTCCGATTTCGGAATTTCGCTCCGGATGCGCGGATGCGGGCGATGGAGGAGCGGATCCTCGGGTGCGCCTCCGTCAGCGTTCATATCCGCAGGGGAGATTATCTGGATCCTGAGCACCGCGCGCTTTATCAGGGGATCTGCACGGATGCCTATTATGCGTCCGCCATCGCCCGGATGCGGCAGTTGGTTCCGGGGGCCGCGTTCTTCTTCTTTTCCAACGATCCGGAGTGGGTCAGAGAAAAATATGCCGCTGCGGATTTCGTGATGGTAGAAGGAAACGGAGAGGATGCGGGGTATGCGGATCTGTATCTGATGAGCCGCTGCCGTCACCACATCCTCGCCAACAGCTCGTTCTCCTGGTGGGGCGCCTGGCTGAACGCGGATCCCGGGAAACGGGTGATCGCCCCGAAGCGCTGGCTGAATGTGGATCCGGAAGGGATAAACGGCGTGCGGGAGGCCTGTGTGGATATTTATACGAAAGAGATGATCGTATTGTGAAACGGAAGCGACGTGCCGCGCCGGCAGGGAGGATGAAAATCGGGATATGATCGCTATTTTAAAAAAGCTGATGGGCATTCTGAACAAAGAACAGAAGCGCCGGGTGGCCGCACTGATGGTGATGATTTTCGGCGGCGCTCTGCTGGAGATGCTGGGAGTCGGTTTGATCATGCCTGTGGTGGAGGGCGTGATGAGGGCGGACAGCCTGCTGGAGAAAACCTATATTCGTTTTCTGGGAAGGTTTCTGCCATTTCAGGAGCCGGAGCAGTGGCTTTTGTTTCTGGTGGCGGCCATCATTGCGGTTTTCTTTGCCAAAAACGGTTATCTGCTGCTGCAGACCTATGTCCAGAGCAGGTTTGTCAATCTGAATCAGTCGAATACCATCAGCTATATGCTGGAGGAATATCTGAACCGACCCTATGAGTATTATCTGAACGCGGATATTCCGACAATTTTTCGCACCATTGACGGTGATGTGCCCAAGGTGTTCACTGTGCTGATGGAATTTATTCAGCTGGCTACGGAACTGATGGTGTCCGGGGTGCTGGTCATTACGCTGCTGGCGGTGGACCCGGTGATGACCATCATGATCATGGTGATCATGGTAGGGCTGACGGTGCTGGTCATCACGGTGCTGAAGCCCACGCTGAACCGTTTGGGAACGGCATCCCAGCGTTTGCAGAGTCAGATGGGAAAATGGCGTCTGCAGTCCATTTATGGGATCAAGGACGTGAAAATATTGAATAAGGAGCATTATTTTGCCTCCAGCTTTGGCCGCTATTCAGAGCGGAATGCCAGGCTGCAGACCCGGTATATGGTGCTCAACAATACGCCCCGTCTGCTGATCGAAACCTTCAGCGTCAGCGGAATTCTGGGATATCTGGCTTTCTGCATCCTCAGCGGCGCGGACCTGTCCGAGCTGGTGCCTCATATTTCCGCTTTTGCAGTGGCGGCCATGCGGCTGATGCCCTCCGTCAACCGGATCAACACGCATATGAGCAATATCGCCTTTTACGAGCCCAGCGTCAATTATGTTGCAGAAAATGTGGATTTCACCTCCTACCGTCTTCATGGGAAATATGTCCGTGAGGAAAAGCCGGCTGCGCCCCCTATGGAGTTGAAAAAGGAGATCCGGATGGAGAATGTGACTTATTTGTATCCGGGAACGGACAAGCTGATTCTGGATCACGCACAGATGGTGGTTCCCATGGGAAAATCCGTAGGCGTTATGGGTCCTTCCGGCGCCGGAAAATCTACGGCGGTGGATGTACTGCTGGGACTTTTACAGGCGAAGGAGGGAAGCATTCTGTGTGACGGGCGGAACGTGTTCGAGAATTATGAATCCTGGCTGTCCCATATCGGTTATATTCCTCAGAGCATATATCTCACAGATGATTCCATTCGGGAAAATATTGCTTTCGGCGTGGCCAGGGAAGACATTGATGATAACCGGGTATGGGAGGTGCTGGAGGAAGCTCAGATGAAAGAGTTTGTCGCGCAGATGCCGGATCAGATTCATACCGCTATCGGCGAACGAGGGGTACGGTTGTCCGGAGGTCAGCGGCAGAGGCTGGGCATTGCCCGGGCGCTGTACCATGATCCGGAGATCCTGGTGTTCGATGAGGCTACCAGCGCGCTGGATACGGATACGGAAAGCGCCATCATGGAAGCGATTGACAGTTTTCACGGGCGCAAGACGCTGATCATCATCGCGCACCGGCTTCGCACCATTGAAAACTGTGATATTATTTATAAGGTGGATAAGGGCAAGATCGTGCAGACTGCGCTGACGGCGGTGCATTAGCGCTGACAGGAGGAAGCTGTGGGAAGAGGGGATTGTATATGAAAAAAATCTGGCTGTGTGTGAAAAAGAATACGGACCGATGGCTTGCTCTTCTCTGGCTTGCGGCCTTCTGCGTGACCATGCTGCCGCTTTTGTATCTCTCCCGTTATGCCGTGCCGGGCTGTGATGACTACACTTACGGCATGAAAACGCACGGCGCCTGGCTGGATACACATTCTCTGGCGGCGGTACTGCGCGCGGCGGCGGAGACCGCGGCGGAATACTGGTACCGGTGGCAGGGGACCTATTCATCTATTTTCCTGATGACGTTATCGCCGGGAATCCTGAAAGAAAGGTGGTATTTTCTCACTACATTTCTCATGGCGGGGATGCTTTGCGGCAGTATCTGCACGCTTGTGTATGCGGTGATCGGCCGGTACGTCTGTGTGGAAGACAGGATCAGACCGGATGCACAGGTTGATATATCCGCTCCGGGGAGAAATCCGGCGGCTGAGCGGCGGGCATCGCGGCGCTGGCGGATTCTGCTGTGTGTGCTGGTGCTCTGCTTTCTGAGCCTGCAGACGATGGTGGCTCCTTCCGACGGACTTTACTGGTATAACGGAGCGCTGCATTATGTGTTCATGGAATCGGTGCTTTTCTTTCAGGCCGCGGCGCTTCTGACGTTTTGCCGGATGACCGGGACCGGTCAGAAAGCGCGTTTCCTGTTATGGGCGGTTTCCCTGCTGCTGGCGGCTGTGCTGGGAGGCGCAAATCTGCTGACCGGGCTGCAGTCCTGTATTCTGACGGCTTTTCTGGAGCTGTATCTGCTCTGGACGGGAAGAAGGGGACGAAAGAACGGAGAGGACAGGAAGAACAGCCGGATGACCGCGGCATTTTGGGTGCTTTCCGTGCTGACGGTAAATCTGGCCGGTTTTGCCGTCAATGTTCTGGCTCCCGGCAATGCGGTGCGGGAGACGACCGCGGAAGGTATGGGCGCGGTAAAAGCCATCCTGCTCTCCTTTTACTGGGCGGCCGTGTTTTTCACGGAGTGGATGACACCGTTGGTGTTAATCGGCTTTCTGCTGATGCTCCCGGTGCTCTGGAAGCTGACGGAGAACAGCAGGGCGGAATTTTTTCATCCCGCCGCGGCCGCGGCTGTGAGCTTCTGTATATTTGCCGCCATGTTCACGCCTACATTGTTCGCGACCTCCAGCGAGGGGCCTGACCGGTGCAAAAATATCATGCGCGTTGCGATGTATCTGCTCGTCTTTTTTAATCTGCTCAATGCGCTGGGCTGGCTGAGGGTTCAGAAGAAGGAGAATCTGCTGCGCCGCATGATCGGGAACGCGGAAGAGAGCTACGCGTTCTGGCTTACGATGTGCAGTGTGGGCATGGCATTGCTTTTTCTGTTTCCGGCGAACAAAAACACATACACCTCCATATCGGCTTTCCGTTCTCTGGTAAACGGAGAGGCGGAGCGGTTTTATGAGGAGAACGCACAGCGCATGGAGCTTTACAATGATGAATCGCTGCCGGATGTAACCATCTCCTGTCTGACGGCAAAGCCTTATCTTCTGTTTAAGGAGGATGTGGGGAATGAAGGGAGCCCCGATTACTGGATCAACATTTCCGTGGTGGGTTATTACCGAAAGAACAGTGTGACGGTAGTGGAGGGAACGCCGGAATGATCGGAACGAAGCTGTCAAAAGGACAGGGATTGGGAAATCAGCTTTTTTGTTATGTGACCTGCCGCTGCATCGCCAGAAAGCGGGGATTGGATTTTTCCATTCTGGGGAAGGAAACGCTGGCCAATAATATTCACAGTCAGTGCGGACTTTATTTCATGGATCTGGATTTTGGACAGGAGGCCAGTGAGTCCGATTTCGATTCGGTATACCGGGAGCGGGAAGACCGTCTGTATATGGGGAATTCCCGGCATGATATGAGGCACGGCTGTTATGTGACGGGAGCCGATCCGAAAATGTTTGCCGTGCCGGATCATACCCTGCTGCTGGGCAACATGCAGGCAGAGGACTATTTCTATGAGTATCGGAAGGAAATCCGCGAATGGCTTCGGGTCAAACCGGAATATGACTGTCGGGAATATTCCCGGGAGCATTTGTGCGTGATGCATCTGCGCTGTTCCGATTATATGGATTTCCCGGAGATGTATCTGAGAAAAAAATACTGGAAGAACGGCATGAAGCGGATGCGGGAGATCGATCCGGAGATGGAATTCCTCATCGTGACCAATGACGTACGGGAAGCGGGAAAGCTTCTGCCCGGTATCCCGGCCTGCAATTTTGATCTGGCGAAGGATTATGCCATCTTGAAAAATGCCAGGTACCTGCTGCTGGCCAATTCTTCCTTTGCCTATTTTCCGGCGCTGTGTTCGGAAACCGTGCAGTATATTCTGGCGCCAAAATACTGGGCGAGACATAATGTGTCCAACGGATACTGGGCATCGGAACAGAATATTTATACAGGCTGGCATTATATGGACAGAAGAGGACGGGTGTTCACCGCTCAGGAATGCCGCAGGGAGCTGGAGGAATATAAAGCCCATTCCGCGGATTACCGCCGTCTGAACCAAAAGCCGGAGGGACTGACGAAACGGTTATGGGAACTGAAGAGTCAGATGCTTTACCGGCGGTGGCGTGCGGCCAGACTGTGCAGGGGCGCATGGTGTCGGATAAAAAGGACGGTGATGAAATGGAAGTGAAAAACGGCAGATTGCAGCTTCCCAATGTGACGCTGATGGCCGTCACCAGCGTGAAGCTTCTGGAGACGATCCAGGCGATGAAGTACAGCATGCGGGGAATCGATTTCGGGGACTGTGTTCTGGTGACGCATAAAAAACCGCTGTTTCTGCCGAAGACCATCCGTTTCGCGAAGACCCAGCGCCTGGAGAATATAGACTGCTTTAACTATCAGATGCTCTATGAAATGGGGCAGTATGTGAACACGGAGTTTGTAATGCTGGTGCATTACGATGGATTTGTGGTACATCCCGAGATGTGGCGGGATGAATTTCTGGATTATGATTATATCGGCGCTCCCTGGCCGGTGCCGGAGGATGATTTCACTTATCGGGACATTCACGGCAATCTTTGCCGGGTGGGCAACAGCGTAGGCATCCGCAGCAGGCGGCTGCTGGAATTCCCGAAGAAAGCGGGGATTCCGTTTGAAGCGGATCACGGTTATTTTCATGAGGACGGATTCTTATGCTGTAAAAACCGTCATCTGGTGGAAGGGGCCGGCATGCGCATCGCTCCGCTGGAGGTGGCGAAATATTTTTCTCATGAGAGCATGATTCCGGAGATAGAGGGAATCACGCCTTTTGCCTTTCATAAATGGGCGGGAAGCAATGCCGGATATCCGAAATTCAGGGGAAAACCGGAGCTGCTTCTGCGCGCGGAGCGGAAGCTGAAAAGGATGAGAAGGGATCGGTGAAGAGCGAACGATGGTATACGATTGCTTTCAGTTTTTTAATGAGCTGGATATCTTAAAGCTGAGACTGCATGTGCTGAGCGATGTGGTGGATAAATTTGTGATCAGTGAATCCACCGTAACCTTTTCCGGGGATAAGAAACCGCTGTATTTCCAGGAGAACAGGGATATGTTCGCCGAATTTGAGGGACGGATCATTCACCAAATCGTGGATGATACGCCTATGGATACCAGCGCGTTTCTCAGAGACAGCCATCAGAAGTGCGCAGTGGCCAGGGGACTTGCCGGGGCCCGGCCGGAGGATGTGGTGATTTTTTCCGATGTGGATGAGATCCCGAATCCGGAGGCGGTGAAGTGGGTGCTGGATCATTTTGACGACAGCAGGATTTATGCGCTGGCCCAGCGCAACTTTTACTGTTATCTGGATATGGAGGAAACCTCCGGCAATTTACTGTCCATCACCGGGGAATTTGAAGGGATTGCGGGAGCAGACCGGAAATGGCTCGGCACCAAAATCTGTAAGTACAGCATGCTGGAAAAATACACCACGGAGCAGCTTCGGGATAAGGAGCAGAGACCCATAATGGTGCGGGTGCCGGAGGGCGGATGGCATTTTTCCTATATGGGCGGCGGAAAAAACGAGTCCGTGGAGCAGAGGGTAAAATATAAAATCAAAAGCGCGGCCCATCAGGAATATAATAACCGCGCCACCCTTTCCCGGGTGAAACGGAATATCCGGAATCATCAGGATATCCTGGGAAGAGAGAGTCGGTTCGAGATCGTTCCCATCGATGAGACTTATCCGGTTTATCTGAGGGAACATCTGGAGGAATACGCTTATTTGCGGTATCCGCGGAAAAAGCCGGTTCTGGGGAGGCTGTTCGGGAAAAAGTAGACCGTCCGGAAAAGGCCGGGCGGTTCCGGCAGGACGACTGTCCGGAAAAGGCGGCAGGAATTCTGCGTCATATATGCTGCGGAAGGGAGGCTGGACATGCCAAAGGTATCGATCTGCATTCCCGCCTATCGGAATCCGGAAGGAATCGCAAGGCTGCTGGCGTCCGTCAGAGAGCAGCGGTTTTCGGATTATGAGGTGATTCTGACGGACGACTCGCCGGACGGCTCGGTGGAGGCGGCAGCCCGGCAGGCGGGCCTTGAAAAGCTGCGCTATTTCAGGAATGAAACGAGAAAGGGCGCCGCGGCCAACTGGAACCGGGCGGTGGAACAGGCCCGGGGCGATTACATCAAAATGATGCATCACGACGACTGGTTTGCCGGGCCGGACAGCCTGGGGCGCTTCGCGGCGCTGCTGGATGACGCACCGGAGGCGGTCCTGGCCTTTTCCGGGAGCTGGCAGGTGGCGCTGGGAGCAGAAGCGAAGGAAGAGCTGGAATCCCAGAGAAAGGCGGCCGCGGAAGCCGGGACGCTGAGGACGGGCATGGCGTTTGAAAAGGATCTTCCGGATCGGTTCGCACGGCATATCAGCGCGGAAAAGCTCACCCTGATCCGGGCGGACTGGCGGAATCTGTTCTTAGGCAATGTGATTGGAGCGCCCAGCGCGGTGATCTGGCGCAGAAACGATCAGTTGTTTGCAGAAGAACTGACCTGGCTGGTTGATATGGAATTTTATATGCGGCTGCTGCGGAAAGCGGAACACCAAAATCGTATGGATACGGCCCGGACAGGGGCGCTGAGCCAGGGCGGAGCGGTCGGGTCTGCCCTGGGGACTTTTGCTGCGGACAGACCTGCGCCGGGGTTCGTCTGCACCGGGGATCCGCTGGTATGTATCGGTATCAGCGGTGGACAACTGACGCGGGCGTGCAGCGGAAACGGTGCGCTGAATATCAGGGAATACGGTTATGTTTATCAGGAATTTTCCCTGGACGGGGCGCCGGACGGCAAGACGTATTCCGGCCGGCTCCTGGAGATCGCCACGCAGTATGGACAGCCTTATGCCGCACTGAAGCCTTATGGGATCGGAAAAAGAGCTTACGGCAGGGCCCGGCGGGAAAAATGGGCTGCCGATCTGCTTTTTTTCCTGGATGCGGCGAAACGGAAACTGCGGAGAAACGGCGCGTGAGCCGGGAGAAAGAAAGGCAAGGAACCGAGAGAGAAAAGGTGTCGAAATGGAACTTTCCATTGAGCGGGAAAAGAAAATGGAAAAAGCGGGGACGGTCTGTTTTTATGCTGGGCTGCTGATCGAAATCCTGATCCTGATCCTGGACAAAAGCTCCTGGACCAATCCGGTGGAAGGTCAGATATTCCGGGTGAGCTTTCTGTTTTTTGCGTTGAAAGTGTGCATGACGAAATATTCCGTTCGGGAATGGTGCGCCATTGTTCTGGCGGGCCTGATCGCGGGACTTTGCTATCTTGTCTCCACCCGGGATGAAGCGGTGCGGATGGTGGTTTTTGTGGCGGCCATGAAGGGGGTGGATCACCGAAAGGCCATGAAGGCAGTGTTCTGGGGAACCATTGCGGGCATGCTTGTTCTGGCGGGACTGGCCTTCGCCGGCGTGCTGGGAGAAGTGTTTGACGCCGGTGCGGGATACGGTTTTAAGGAAAATATTCCCCGCCTTTGCCTGGGAGTAGGAAATTCCAATGCGCTTGCCACAATGGTTTGGGCGCTGATGACGCTGGGCCTTTATCTGTATCATGAGAGAATGCGGCTTTGGCATTATGGATTCCTGGCGCTGCTGACGGGCGTGACTTATCTCGCGACGGTAACGCGTACGACGCTTTTGGTGATGAGCGGTACTCTGATTCTGGCTGCCCTCATGCAATACTGCGGGAAGCTGCGGCAGGCGGTCTGGGTGTATTGGTGCGGCGTGTTTATCATTCTGGCGGAATTGGGATTTTCCGTCTTTGCGGCCTATATTTCCGACTGGTATGAATTCCTTCCGGCATGGGTGGTTCGGATCGACCGCCTTCTCACGGGGCGCATCACAAGTATCTGCGCTTATGAAAACGGAGGCGGCGTACTGGAAAACTGGAAGCTGTTCGGGGATCCGGATTATGTGGAATACTTTGATATGGGTTATGTACGTCTGTTTTTCTGGTATGGAATCATTCCGGGGATCTGCTGCATTGCGGCCGTGTTATTGCTCATCCGGCAGTTGCGGAAACAAAATGACTATATGGGATTTGTACTGACCATGTCGTTTGCTGTTTATACAGTGATCGAGGCCCATGCGGTTTCTGTGTATATTGCGAGAAATTATGTGCTGCTGCTTCTGGGAGCGTACTGGACAGGCATTGCCGCGTCCGGAAAGAGCGGGGGACGGCAGGCATACTGGTGGCGGTTCTGGGAACTGTTTGGAGGACGTGCGGGTGGCCGGAGAAAAGAAATCTGAGTTCGTATTTGAAAACAACAGCCTGGACTGGTGCCGGCTGTTTGCGGCTGTTCAGATTGCCGTATCGCATTTTCTGGCCCTGATGCTGATCTCCTATCAGGAACCGGGGATGCTGGATGTGCGGCTGTGGTCCGTCAGAAAGCTGTTTACCGTTTTCCCGGGGCTGATTCTGCTGTTTTCGATCAGCGGTTTCTTAATGGGGCATTCTCTGGAAAGCGGTTCTGACCGGAAGCGGTTCCTTCGCAGACGGCTCCTGCGCGTATACCCGGGGCTGTGGGCCAATGTCGCGGTGACGGCAGTCCTGATCGTCGGGATCCTGCGGCCTTCCGCAGAGAATCTGAAATCGCTGATCGTATGGACTGGGGTTCAGGCGGTGGGCGTGGCCTACACGCCGCATTTTCTTGAAGGGCTGGGGACAGGAAGCGTTAACGGTACGCTTTGGACGATCATGGTGGAAATGCAGTTTTATCTGCTGCTTTTTCTTTTCTGGGATTTTTGGCGGAAAAGGAAACGAAGCTTCTGGCTCGTCTGCTTTTGTCTGTCCGCAGCGGGAAATCTGCTTTGCGGGTTCGTCCAGGCGTCGCTGCCGTCGTATGCCGCGCTTCTTCTGGAACGGAGCTGTCTGCCCTATCTGGTCTGGTTCCTGGGAGGGTTTTGTCTGTATCAGTATCGGGAGCGCATCATGGGGCGGCTGATCAGGTGTCTGCCTGCTCTGTGGATCTTTTATGTGACTTACAGGGTTCTCTGGCAGAAATATGCATGGCCGGTGGCGGGATATTATGAGGATATTGCGGTGAGTCTCCTGCTGCCCTGCCTTACGGTGGGGACGGCCTATGCGCTGGGACGGCACCGTCGGAAAAATGATATTTCCTATGGCATTTTTCTCTATCACTGGCTGATTATCAATGTGTTCTTCTGTTATGATCTGCCGGCCAGGGTCCATCACGCGGTCCTGCTGGCGGTTTATTGCCTGCTCTTTTGCCTGTTTGGCAGCGCGTCCTGGTTTTTGCTGGAGCGGCGCGCGCTTGGGAAATGAGGTGATCCGGTGCGAGTTCTGATGATCGGGCCTGCCCGAAGTGTGCACGGCGGAATTTCTGCCATGGTCAATAATTACTATGCCGCCGGGCTGGATGAAAAAGTATCGCTGTGCTATATCGGCACCATGGCGGAGGGGGGCAGGCTGCGCAAGCTGCTGTGCGCCGTGGGCGCGTGGGTTCTCTTTCTCCTCCGGCTGCCCGGATGTCAGATCGTGCATGTAAATATGGCGTCGGACGCCAGCTATTACCGGAAGTCTGTGTTTATCGAGACGGCGCAGCTTTTCCGGAGGAAGATCGTCCTGCATCAGCACGGAGGGGATTTTGAGAATTTCTATGGAGCGCTGTCGGCGCGCGGGAAGCGTCGGCTCAGGCGGATCCTGGATATGGCGGATGTGATGCTGGTGCTGACGCCGTCCTGGAAGCGGTTTTTCGGAGAGATCACCGAACCGGATAAGATCCTGGTATTTCCCAATACCGTATCTGTTCTGCCGCGGCGGGTGAAATCGTATGAAAAGCGGGAGCTTCTGTTTCTGGGCAGACTGTGTCGGGAGAAGGGGATCAGGGAGCTTTTGTGTGCCGTCGAAGTGCTGCGGGAGGAATTTCCGGGGCTGTGCCTGTATCTGGGCGGCATCTGGGAGGATGCTTCTCTGAAAAGGGAAGCGGAGCAGCTCGGAGAGACCGTTCGCTGGCTGGGCTGGATCACAGGAGAGGAAAAGAAAAAATATTTGTCGGCGTGCGGTATCTTCGTGATGCCGTCCTGGTTTGAGGGCCAGCCGGTGGCGCTGATGGAGGCCATGGAAGCGTCCTGTGCGGTGGTGGCGTCCGATACGGGAGGTATTCCGCATATCCTGGAACGCGGGAAAAACGGGATTCTGATCCGGCCGAAGGATCCTGCTTCCCTGACGGAGGGGCTGCGGTGCGTTCTGTCGGATGCGGCGCTCTGCAGAAGGCTGGGAGAGAATGCCAGGAAAACGGTGGAGGAGTCCTATTCGCTGGAGAAAAGCATCGGACGGTTGACGGATATATATGAGGAGGTTCTGCGTGGAACAGGAACGGTGTAAAATCAGCGTTATCGTATCCGTATACAATAAAGAACCGTATCTGAAACGCAGTATCGAAAGCCTGCTGGCACAGACCTACCGGAATCTGGAGATTCTGCTCATTGACGACGGTTCTCAGGACCGGAGCGGGGACATCTGCGATGCGCTGGCAAAGCAGGATTCCAGGATTCGGGTCTTTCATAAGGAGAACGGCGGCGTTTACTCCGCCTGGACCAGAGGCGTGCGGGAGTCCGTCGGAGAATACCTGAATTTCATGGACAGCGACGACTGGGTGGATCCGGAGATGCTGGAGGAAATGGCAAAACACCTGCTCGGAGGCCGGAAGGAGATCGTCGCCTGCGACTATGTGATCGAGAGAAGCGGCGGGCGGCAGCAGTTTGTATGGCAGAAGCTTCTGCCGGGAGAATATGAGGGGGAGCGGCTGCGCCGGGAGATTGCCCCGGCGCTGTTGGGCGAGGAAGAACGCCTGGTTTCTTTTTCCAAATGTATGAAGCTGATTTCCAGAGAGCTGATCTGCGGGAATATCACGTTCTGTGATCCGCGGGTCGGTATGGGAGACGATACGCTGATCATCGTCCCGGCGCTGCTGGATTGTGAACGGCTGGTGATCCTGGATCATAAGGCCTATTATCACTATCTGTATCTGGAGTCCTCCCTGGTTCATCATTATGATCGGAATCTTTATGAAAACATGCGATGGCTTCGTGCGGCCGTTGAACGGATCGTGCGGGAAAAATACGGCCCGGAGGAACAGGCGGCAATGCTGCGGCGGGCAGACCGGGAATTTCTGCTCATGCTGCTTCTGGTGCTCAAGAATGAGGCGAGAGGGAATCCCAGGGGATACCGGAAGAATATCCGGGCCATTGGCTGCGATCCGGAGGTCAGCGCGCTGGTGAATGCCGTTCCGCTGGAAATCAGGACGGCATCCAACCGGCTTCTCTATGCCGTGCTGAAGCATCCTGATTTTGTCATGCTCAGTTTGCTGCGCTTTGCCATGGTATTGTATTACGTCAGGCAGCGTTGAAAAGACGCCCTGGGGAAGGGCGATAGAGGGCTCTGTACCGTTTCGGGAGGAGTAAATGCGGATATCAGGAGATGGGAACTGTATGAAACATGACAAAATTGTACTGTATATGCATGCGGGCAGCGACAATCACGGCAGTGAAGCCATTGCCGGCTGTCTGTGCCGGATGCTTCCCAGGCCGGCGGTCCTCATCACCAGCAGAAAGGCTGAGGATGACAGGTATTCCCTTCCCGGGCTGTGTGCGGAGATCATCGAAGAAAGGCATGTAGAGGCGAGCCTGCCGGTTCATGCTTTTTACTATATCAGAAAGCATTTCCTGCACGATCCGGAGAGCTATATGCGCTACCGCTACCGGGCGGTGTGCGGGAAGCGTCTGCACGCGCTGAACATTTCCATCGGCGGGGACAATTATTGCTATGAAAATATGCTGGAGCGGCTCATCATGAGCAACCGGATGTTTCACCGCCAGGGCGCGAAGACGCTGCTCTATGGCTGTTCCATCGAACCGGAGCTGATTAAGAGGCCGGATATTGCGGAGGATCTGCGGCTCTATGATGCCGTTGTGGCCCGGGAGAGCATCACCTGGGAGGCGCTGCGGCAGGCGCTCCCTCCGGAACGGCTGTTCCTGTACCCGGATCCCGCTTTTTTACTGGAAACGGAATATCTTCCGCTGCCGGCGGGGTGGAAGGAAAACAAGACGGTGGGGCTGAATATCAGTCCCATGATCGTGGAAAATGAGAAAAAGGCCGGCGTTGTCATGGAAAATTATGCGGCGCTCCTTTCCCATATCCTGGAACAGACGGATTTTAGCGTGGCGCTGATCCCCCACGTGGTATGGAAGGGCGGCGACGACAGGAAGCCGCTGCGGTCGCTGTACGAACGCTTCGCCGGGACCGGCCGGGTCGTGCTCGTGGAGGATGCTTCCGCAGCGGAGCTGAAGGGCTTTATCGCCCGGTGCCGTTTTTTTGTGGGGGCCAGGACCCATGCCACCATCGCGGCCTATTCGAGCTGTGTGCCCACGCTGGCGGCGGGATATTCGGTGAAGGCCAGGGGCATCGCGAAGGATCTGTTCGGCAGCGACGAGCATTATGTGATTACGGTGCAGCAGATGGAAAAAGGGGAAGAACTGGTCCGTGCATTTGAATGGCTCCTGGAACGGGAGACGTCCGTCCGCGACCGTCTGCAGCAGGTCATGCCGGAATACCGGGAACGGGCGAAAAAAGGGGCCGATGTGATCCGGGCGCTGTGCGGAGAGTGAGGCGGGACGGATGGAAAAGGGAAAGATCAGTGTGATCGTTCCGGTCTATAACGGGGCGGCATGGCTGGAGACCTGTGTGGACAGTATTCTGGTCCAGAGCCGGCGGGATCTGGAGGTCCTGATTGTGGATGAAAGGTCCACGGACGGAACGGACCGGGCGGCGAAACGGCTGGAGCAGAGGGATAAACGCGTGCGTTATGCGGTCTGCGGGAAAAAGGGCGTATCCGCCGCGCGCAATCAGGGCATCGGGGAGGCGCGCGGGGAATTTCTCACCTTTGTGGATGCGGACGACCGGATCGAAAAACGGCTTCTGGAGCTTCTGGCAAAGGGACTTGAGGAGACAGGGGCCGATCTTGCGGCCTGCGATTTTCTCACATGGAACGGAAAGGAGCAGAGCCCTTCCGGCCCGGCGGGAACGGACCTTTCGGAAGATGGCCTGAAGCTCTATGGCCGGGAAGGCTGGCTGTCAGACTGTCTTTTGCATGGGGTTACCCGGTGCTGGGGAATCCTTTACCGCAAGGCGTTCGTCGGGGATACGAGGTTTCGGGAGGATCTGAGCATCGGCGAGGATATGATGTTTTTGATGGATCTGCTGCCGAAGCTGGATCGGGCGGCGCGCCTCTCCTATCCCGGATATTTTTACCGCGTCAATCAGAACGGGGCCATGCTGCGGCCTTTTACGCCCTCGTATATGGATGAGATCCGAAGCTGGCGGCTGGCGGCGGAAATGATCGAACGGGAATATCCGGGGAATCGGGCGCGGGTGAACGGCATCCTGGCGGTTTCCGCCATGCTGGCGGCCGGCAAGCTGTCCGCGCTGTCAGGCCGTGAGCGGAGTCGTTATGGGGACTGTGTGAAGGAATGTCGGGATACCGTGCGAAAAGCGCTGCAGACGCCGGGGGCCCGGGCACAGCTGCCGGGAGGATATCGCCTCAAAACGGCGCTGTTCCTGATGAGTCCCGCGCTCTATATGGGGCTGTATCATCTGTGGAAAAAGGGATGAGGGAAGGGAGACGGAGATGGCGGATCTGAAAAAAATGATGGATACGGCCGGGCGGCAGCTCTTTCTGTATCCTGAGATCACGGACGGAGAACGGCTGAAACGGCTGGTCCGGCGGCTGGTGCTGCGGCAGAAGCAGGCGCCCATCGACCCGTTTTCCTGGCCCAATGCCATGCTGGCGGGAGGGCTGCTGACGGCCTTCGCCGGAAGCGGACAGCAACAGGGCCTGCTGGATGCTGCAGCCTATCTGGAGCAGTGGGGGCGGAAGAAATATCGGATCCATTCTGTGGACAATGTGATGAACGGTGCGCTGGCGCTGTGGATCGAGGGCCTGCTGGAGCCGCAGGACGGAGGAGAAAACGCTGCCGGATCGGCGGAAGAGGGCGGAAACAGAGACCTGGCCGGGTCAGGGCGGCAAAAAAGCGCCGAAGCCGGAAGGGACAGCCTGATCGGAAGGGCTGCAAAAGCCTTTGGCGGCAAACGGGGCGGCGTGCGGACCGCCTGCCGGGACGCGCAGGAGGCATGTGCGCAGTGGCTCAGGCGGGCGCCCAGGACATCGGACGGGATCCTGGCGTATCGGCCGCAGCATCCCGACTGGATCTTTGCGGATACCGTAGGGATGGTATGTCCGTTTCTGTGCCGGTACGGCGCGCTGAAGCGGGACGAAGCGCTTTTCCGTCTGGGCGCGCTGCAGCTTTTGCGGTTTCTGGAAAAGGGAATGGATGCACAAAGCGGTCTTCCCTATCACGGATACCATGAAAAGACAGGCGTGAAATACGGTGCGGTGGGCTGGGGAAGAGCCTGCGGCTGGTTGCTGAAGGGGATGGCGGAGAGCCTGCCCTGGCTGGAGAAAAAGGCGGTAGAGGAAACGTGGAAGGATGCGGCCGGGGGCATATCCGGCGGCATGTCTGAGGCGGGATCCGACGGCTTTGCCGGGGGGATATCGGATCCCGCAAAAGAGGCCGCGTCCGGGTGGCCGGGCAGCAGGGCCGCGTTTGAAACGATATATGGCGCGTATCGGGCACTGATCCGGGCGGTGCTGCGCTGCCAGAGGACGGACGGCGGATTTTCCTGGCTCCTGCCCGCAAGGGAAGGAAACCGGGACAGCTCCGCGGAGGGAATGATCGGCGCGGCCATATCCCTGGGACTGCGCTGCGGTCTTCTCGGGGACAGGGCCGGTCGGTACGGTGTTCCCGGGGGCAGCCCGGGCGGATGCCGGTCCGGCGGGCAGCAGGCTTTGTCGGAAAACGGACAGTTGGATCCGGATGCGGTGGAAATGTCCCTGCAGCTTTTGTATGCGGCGCTGGAACGGTCCGTGGACGGCGGTCTGGTGCAGGACTGCTCCGGAGAGTGCAGAGGATTTGGAGAATATCCGCAGGTTTACGGATGGTATCCCTGGGGACAGGGGAGTGTCCTGGATTTTTTCGGCGCGGAGGAATGGCGGAACGGGTGAGCCGGGGCCGGAATTTGCGAGGAGGATATGGAAAAAAACGCGGGCAGGGTGAAGTATGCGGTGAAAAACATCATATTCGGCTGGGGCGGCAACGTGGCGACCATGCTGCTTCGCTTTGCGCTGCGCGGCATTTTTCTGATGAAGCTGGATGAAACGCTGTTCGGCGTGGAGGATCTGTATACCTCGGTGCTGACCATGCTCTCCTTCGCGGAGCTGGGAGTGGGGACGGCGGTGAATTTCAGCCTGTACGGTCCTGTGGCGAGGGGAGAAAAGGAAAAGGTCAAGTCCTATATGCTGCTGTACAAAAAGGCGTATCGGGTGATCGCTGTCGTCATTGCCGTGCTGGGGCTGGCGCTGCTGCCTTTTCTGCCCGCGATCGTGCATACGCAGGAGATATCGGCGGAACAGCTTCGGCTTTATTATCTGATCTTCCTGTTCAACACCGTGAGCTCCTATTTCGTGGCGTGGAAATACAGTCTGGCCAACGCGGAACAGAAGAATTACATCCAGACCAACACCATCACCGTCACGAAGATGGTCACGGTGGCGCTGCAGATGCTGGCGCTCCTGACGCTGCCGAACTATCTTCTGTATCTGCTGATCCAGGCCGGGGTGGAGCTGGCCCAGAAGATTTTCATCAGCCGTTATCTGGACCGTCGGTATCCGCTCTTGAAAGAGAAACAGGTGGAACCGCTGACGAAGGAAGAAACGGGGCTGATGGTGCGCAATACAAAAGCGCTGGTGCTGCACCGGGTGGGGGATATGGCCCGGCTGCAGACCGACGAGGTCATCATTTCCTCATTCCTGGATGTGGCCATGGTGGGACTGCTCGGCAATTACAAGCTCATCGTCAGTTCCGTTTCCAACTATGTGAATGTGATCTTCAATTCCGTGATCTCCGGCTTCGGCAACCTGATCGCTACGGAGGGCCGGGAAAAACAGTTGGCGCTGTTTCGGGTATACCGTTTTTTTGCCGTATGGATCTACGGTTTTTCGGCGGTGGGATTCCTGTTGCTGCTGTCGCCGCTCCTGGAGCTGGCGGGCCGTTTCATCGGGAAGGAGCTGGTGCTGCCCGCGGCGGCCATCGCCTGGTATCTGACGGATTATTATTTCAAAGGGGAGCGGATCGTGCTTTCCAATTTTAAAACGGCGGCCGGCGTATTCGAGCAGGATAAATATCTGACGCTTTTGCAGGGTGCGGTGAATCTCGTGCTTTCTGTCCTGTTGGTACAGCGCATCGGGCTGGCCGGCATTTTTATCGGGACGGTGGTTTCGGGGCTGATCGCGAACCTCACAAAACCCGTGATCATTTATCGGGTCTGCTTCGGGCGGTCGGCGGCCTCCTATTTTTGGGATTCCCTGAAATATCTGGCGGTGATCGGCGTTTCGCTGGCCATTCTGCTCCCGGCGCAGGCGGTGATCATGCCGCAGGTGACGGTCTGGAAATTTATTCTGATGATGGGCGTTATCACCGGCGTATTCAACGGGATTTTTCTGACGGCGTTCGGGCGGACGGAGGAGTTCCGGTATCTGTATCGGCTGGTAAAGGACCGGCTGGGATAAAGGCGAATCAAAATGGCAGGGCTGCCGGCGGGAGAAGGCCGGGCGGTCCGGACGGGCCAGCGGTCAAAGGAAAGGCGGAAAACGGAAATGATCATCATAGAGGTGATGGGCGGACTGGGAAATCAGCTTCAGCAGTATGCGCTGTATCAGAAAATGAAATCGCTGGGAAAAGACGTGAAGCTGGATCTGTCCTGGTTTTCGGAAGAGGTCCAGAAAAAAATGGCCGCACCCAGGAAGCTGGAGCTGACGCGCTTTGTGGATCTGCCCATGGAGGTGTGCACGGAGGCGGAAAAGGCACGGCTGGTCGGGTCAGACAGTCTGTGGGGAAAGCTGAAGCGCCGCCTGCCGGGGCAGAACCGGTATTTCCGGGAAAGTGAAATGTATCATCCGGAGATTTTTCGGTTTGATGATATGTATCTGAGCGGATACTGGGCATGTGAAAAATATTACGCGGATATTTTGCCGATGCTGCGGGAGGTGATCAGCTTTCCGGAAAGATGGAGGGAAAACAGCAGGCGGCAGGAGGATGAATATGGAATAAAAAGTCAGGAAAATATTGAAAAAGATATATATAAACTGAAAATAAAGGAACAGAATGAGGAATATAACTCAAAAATCAGGGATCGAACGAAAAATTCAAAATATTTAAAAAACGGATATTTTACAAATAATACAGAAAAACACGAAAATATATTAAAAACAAATAATTGTGATAATATAAATAATTCAGAAAATAAAGAAAATAGAAAAAACATATTTAATTCAGAAAATAAGAATAATATCAAAAATATATGTAATGCAAAAAATATATATAATACAAATAATAATATATATATAGAAGGGAAATTGCAAAAAAATAAAAACAATAATGAAAATAGAAAGACTATTCAAGATATAGAATATAAAAAAACTGATAAATCAGAGGAGGAAAATGAGAATCAATCCAAAGGGACAATCCGTGAACCGGATTTCAAGAACCTGTCGTCTTATTATCTGAATGCCGCGTTAGGAGAGGAAAGCGCAAAGAATGCAACGGAATTGCCCGAAGAAAAATCTGCGCAGGAGCATCTGGACGGCATATTTACCGATCTGCTGAATGAAATGATCCGTGAGGAAATGGCTGAAAAGGAATCCGTCAGCATTCATCTGCGCAGAGGAGATTACCTGGATCCGGACAATGCGGCGCTGTTCGGAGGAATCTGTACGGACGCTTACTATGAGACCGCGGTCCGTTATATTCTGGAGAGATATCCGGACGCACATTTTTATGTGTTTTCTGACGACAGCGGATACGCCAGGGAATTCTGCAAACTGCATAGCTTCCGGAAGGAGGATCGGAAAGTCAATCAGGAGGGCGGACAGGGAGACGGCCGAAAGCTGATGCCGGGAGAAGCAGAAGGCCGGGAACGCGCGCTTTTTTCGGAACGCTGTACCGTGGTGGACTGGAATACCGGGGAGAACAGTTTCCTGGATATCCGGCTCATGAATTGCTGCAGGCATAATATCTGCGCCAACTCCACGTTCAGCTTCTGGGGGGCGAGACTGAATCCGGATCCGGACAAGATCAAGATTCGGCCGCTGAAGCATAAGAACAGCCAGACGGCCAGGCCGGAGGAAATGAAAGAGCTCTGGGCGGGATGGGTGCTGATCGATGAGGAGGGAAAGGTGATTTCCTGAGAGACCGGGGAAAATTGTGATTCATTTTGTTCACAGGATCCGATACCTGTGCTTTGGAGAAAAGCGTGAAAAGTGGATAGGTTTAGTTGAAAGAACCGGAGGGATATGATAGAATAAATCCAGATTTTACCTGTCGGAAGCGTTCAGCGTGACCGGATTTTGGCAGAGGTGTTTTATGAAAATGAGGCAAAGCGTAATTTTGATTCCTTCGCTTCATCCGGATGAAAAGCTGGCAGCATATGTGAGGGCGCTGTTCGAGGAGGGATTCCGCCGTATTATTATCGTGGATGATGGCAGCGGAGAGTTGTATGAACCGATTTTTATGCAGCTTGCGGATATGGGTTGTGTTGTTTTGAAGCATGCTGTCAATTGCGGAAAAGGGCGGGCGTTGAAAAACGGGTTTCACGAGTTCCTGAACCGTTTCGGAAAGGCAGAAGACGTATGCGGTGTGATTACTGTTGATTCGGACGGTCAGCATCTGGTGAAGGATGTGGTCCGAATGGACCGGCGGCTGTCGGAAATCGGGGCAGGACAGAAATGCCTGCTTTTGGGGGCGCGGGATTTTGGCGGACAGAATGTGCCGTTTAAAAGCAGCTTCGGCAACCGGATGACGGGATTTTGGTTTCGGCTGCTGTATGGGAAACGCATCCGGGATACGCAGACGGGGCTTCGGGGAGGCACTACGGCCGTTCTGCCTGCGTTTCTGACCCTGAAGGGAGAGCGCTTTGAATATGAAACCTCCATGCTCATCGAGGCTGTACGGAGAAAGATTCCCATTGAGGAAATCCCCATAGAAACGGTCTATCTGGAAAACAACAGCGGAACGCATTTCCGCCCGCTGCAGGATTCTGTACAGATATACGGGCTCCTGTTTGGGGAGTTCTTCCGGTATTTGTTTTCCTCCCTGAGCGCATCTGTGATCGATATCAGTCTGTTTCATTTGCTGTCGTGTTGGATCCCGGGGGTGTCCGGCATCTGGATCGCGACTGCGTTTGCGCGTGCTGTTTCCTCGCTTTATAATTATTTTGTGAATCGCAACGTGGTGTTCGGAGCATCCGGCGATGTGAAGAAATCGCTGTGGCGGTATTATGCGTTGTGCGTCATTCAGGCAGCGTGTTCCGCCGGGCTGGTATCGGTGTTGTCGCTTTTGCTGCCGGTATCAAAGACACTGTGTAAAATAATGGTCGATACGGTGTTGTTCTTTGTCAGTTTTCAGGTGCAGAGACGGGTGGTGTTCCAAAACAGATCATGAGGTGTTTTATGTTCGCACAGTTGAGATATATTTTTGACAGAAGGGACAAGTTTAAAATTCTGTTTCTGCTGGCTGCTGTCGTGCTCGGCAGTTTTCTGGAACTCATGGGCGTGGCGATCTTCACGCCGTTCATCAACGTGATCATGGATCCGTCCGTGATCGAAGAAAACAGGATTCTGCAGAAGCTTTATGCGCTGGGCGGGTTTGTCTCATCCAGAGATTTCCTCGCGGCGATTGCGGGTGTCATCATCTTTATCTATATTTTCAAAAATGTTTTTCTGGCGCTGGAGAAAAACTGGATTTACCGGTTTTCCTACGGCATTCAGAAAAAGCTTTCCGTTCAGCTTTTGAAAGCCTATATGCGGGAGCCGTATACGTTCCATCTGAACAAAAATGTTGCGGTGCTCCAGAGAAGTCTGCAGGAGGATACCGATCTCTTTGCCAAAGGATTGATTCATGCTATGGAGCTGGTAGCGGAGCTGGCAGTCTGCGCGGTGCTGGGAATCTTTCTGTTTCGGGAGAGTCAGTCTATCACAGTGATCGTGTTGGTGATGCTGGTGGTCTGTGTGGGACTGTTCACGTCAATCTCCCGGAAATATTCCAAAAGCCTGGGTGCAAGATGCCAGACCTACAAGGGGAAGCTTTATCAGTGGGTGAATCAGTCTCTGGGCGGGATTAAAGAGCTGCAGATCTTAAACCGGGAAGATTATTTCATCGATTCTTATGAGGATTATTTTTCAAAATATATATACGGGCTCCGCATTAACCGGCTGATTGCCATGCTTCCCAAGCATGTGGTGGAGGCTGTCTGTATGTCCAGCCTGCTGTTGGCAATTCTGGTGAAGATGTACTGGGGACAGGGGGATATCAGCGGCTATATCACACAGCTGGCGGTTTTTGCGGTAGCGGCCTTCCGGCTGTTGCCTGCGGTGGGAAAGATCAATGAGCATGTGGCGGATATTCTGTATTCCCTCCCATCAGTGGAACTGATCTACCATGATCTGAAGCAGGTGGAGGAAGCGCCTGAGGTCAAGGTGAAGGAAAAGATGGACTGGCATTTTCAGAAAAGTATTTCCGTGAAAAATGTCAGCTATCATTATCCGGATGCAGAGGAAAATGTCCTGGAGCAGGTGAGCTTTTCCATTCCGAAGGGGAAGACGGCAGCGTTCATCGGGCCCTCTGGTGCCGGGAAAACGACTATGGTGGATGTGATCCTTGGACTTTTGAGGCCGCAGATCGGAAAGGTCTACGCTGATGATCTGAATGTGCATAAGCACGCTTATGTCTGGCAGAGGGAGATCGGATATATCCCGCAGGTGATTTATCTGTCGGATGATACGATCCGCAACAATATTGCGTTTGGCATCCGGCAGGAGGAGATAGATGAAGACGCTGTGATCGAAGCCGTCAAAAAGGCGCAGCTCTACGAGTTCATCGAAAGCCTTCCGGAGGGGCTGGAGACAGTAGTGGGGGACCGGGGGGTGCGGCTTTCCGGCGGTCAGCGGCAGCGGATCGGTATTGCCAGGGCGCTGTATCACGATCCGGAGGTGCTGGTGCTGGATGAGGCGACCTCTGCGCTGGATGGGGAGACGGAGACCGCTGTGATGGAGGCTGTCGATCATCTGCAGGGGCAGAAGACGATTCTGATCATTGCGCACCGGCTGACCACGATCCGAAATGCGGATGTGATCTTTGAGGTGGCCGGGGGAAAAGTGGTCAGAAAATCCAAAGAAGAAGTATTTCAGGCATGAATGAATGGGCGGCCGGAAAGAAAGGAGAGCATTGTGGAACAAAAAGAAAAACCGCTTCTGATCATACCGGCCTACAATGAAGCGGAAGGAATAGAAGCCGTCATCAGGAATCTTGCGGAAAACTTTCCGCAGTATGATTATGTGGTGATCAATGACGGTTCCACGGACCGCACCGGGGAGATTTGCGAGGAGAACGGTTTTAATGTCGTAAACCTTCCCATTAATCTGGGAATCGGAGGAGCAGTGCAGACGGGATACCGTTATGCGCGCAAATACGGGTATGGGATCGCTGTTCAGATCGACGGGGATGGACAGCATGACGTTTCCTATGTGGAGGCGGTCATCCGGCCGCTCCGTGACGGAGAGGCGGATGTGGTTATCGGTTCCCGATTTCTGGAGAGGGAGGGATTTCAGTCCTCTGTCGGAAGGAGGGCGGGGATCCAGATCCTGAGCGGGCTGATTTGGCT
The DNA here is from genome assembly GCA_947627215.1 of uncultured Eisenbergiella sp. Taxonomy (GTDB): domain Bacteria; phylum Bacillota; class Clostridia; order Lachnospirales; family Lachnospiraceae; genus Gallintestinimicrobium. The sequence goes on along the minus strand of CANQVD010000006.1, from coordinate 61,052 downwards.
TTGTACCGGTGTGCGGGTGAAGGATGTAACCAGCGGATTTCGGGCAGTGAACCGGCATTTTATCGAAATATACGCCGGAGATTATCCTTCCGATTATCCGGAACCGGAAGCGATCATCACGGCAGTCATGAACCGGGGGAGAATCCGGGAGGTTCCCGTGGTCATGAAAGAGCGGGAGACCGGAAAAAGCTCTATCAATTTAAAACGGTCGGTTTACTATATGATCAAGGTGACGCTGGCGATTCTGGTGAAACGGGTCAGCTATGGGTTCCGGAGATGAACGGATGAAAAGACATTCCGCATAAAGAATCTTGGCAGTTTCTCAGAATATGTATGGAACCAGGGGGATTTGATTATGATACCTTCCAATTTGCGGATTACACTGGCGATCGCGCTGGTGGTATATCTGGTTTTAATCCTGTTTTTTCTGAAAAAAAAGGCTATTGAGCTCAAATATACGCTGCTCTGGTTGCTGGCCGGTTTCTGTATGGCCCTGTTGGTGATCTTTCCCACTTTTTTGCCCTGGTTCATTCATCTGTTCGGCATCACAGACAACATGAACGGCCTGTTCATTTTCTGTATCGCATTCCTGATGATGCTGGTAATGGAGCTGACATCCATCGTATCCAGACAGGCGTTTAAAATCCGCAGCCTGACCCAGGGGCAGGCGATGCTGGAGCGGGAGGTGCGGGAACTAAAAAAGGAAGCGGAAGTCCGGGGAAACGGTCCGGGGCCGGGAGAAGGAAAGAACATCGAAGATAACGCGCATAAGGAAAGCGTCCGGAATTGAGAGAAGACGAAAAGAAAGCGGGCAGAATGGATAAGGTTTCGCTCATCATGACCACCTTCAACAGTATAGCGCATTTGCGCATGACGCTGGAGAGCGTACGGCAGCAGGATTATCCGGCGATCGAGGTGGCGGTCTGGGACGGCGGTTCCACGGACGGGACGCTGGAGGTGCTTCAGGAGTATGAGAAGCGGCCGGACATGGATTTGAAATGGCGTTCCGGCCGGGATCGGGGCATTTATGATGCCATGAACAAGGGGTTTGAATTGGCTACCGGCGATATCGTCGCTTTTTTTAACGATGTCTATTCCCGGACAGATGCGGTGCGGCTCTGTGTGGAGGCGATGAATGCGCAGAAAAGCGATGGCGCACATGCGGATCTGGTCTATGCAGAGGGGGACAGAGTGGTGCGCCGCTGGAGGATGGGACAGGGAACGCTGCGACAGGGCTGGATGCCGGGGCATCCGACTCTTTTTTTGCGCAGGCGTGTTTATGAGCGGTATGGGCTTTATAAAACGGATTACCGGGTGGCAGCGGATTATGAGTTTATGGTACGGATCCTGAAGGACGGGGATGTAAAGCTGGCCTATGTGCCGCAGACGATCATCCGCATGTTTTACGGAGGCGTCAGTACGAGGGATGCGAACGGATATTTGACATCTCTGAAGGAAGGACACCGGGCGCTGAAGGAGAACGGGGTGAAGGGTGCGGTCTGGATCGATTTGAAAAGGACGATAAGGGTGCTGGGGCAGTTTGTGGATAAGAGGAAAACAGTATGAAAGAAATCGCGATCGATCTGTTATGGCTCAGGCCGAAAAAAGTGGGTGGGACGGAATTCTATATCCGGAATATGCTGGATGGTCTGATGCGGCTGAAAGAAGAATTTCGCTTTGTGCTGGTTACGGCATCTGATAATGCGGACACATTTGAGCATTATCTGGCGGACCGGAGATTTCGGATGCTGAAGGTCAATATCAAATCGGAGGAGATTGGCAAGCGGTTGCTCTGGCAGAATCTTTTTGAAAATCGGTTGCTGCGGAAGAACGGACTGCAGGTTTGTTTCTGTCCCGTGTTTTTTCGCCCCATGCTGAATGGCGGTGTGGCGTGGATGAATACGATTCATGATATTCAGGCATATCACTATCCAAAGTATCATCCCTTTTATGAGGTGGCATATTCCTGGCTTTGCTGGTATTCGGCCCGTTTTTTTTCAAAAAAGATTATAGCGATTTCGGAGTATGTAAAGCAGGATCTGATACAGCATTTTAAATTCCGGGCAGACAAAATACAGGTGATTTATAATCCGATTGCAGTGGAAGAACCGGCGCCGGGGACTTTTGCAGCGATTCGGGATAAATATCATGTGGAAGAGCAGGAATATTATTACACGATTTCTCAGTTGATTCCGCATAAGAACCTGATGACACTTGTAAATGTGATGGAGGTCATTAAGAACGGAGAGATCGATCTACCGCACCGGCTACTGATCTCGGGAGTTTCCGGTTTTCACAGTGAGAAATTAAAGGAAACGATCCGGCAGAAAGGGCTGGAGGACGTGATACAGCTCACAGGGTTTGTAGAGAACGAAGTAAAATTCAGTTTGCTGAAAAATTGCCGTGCGTTTCTGTTTCCAAGCGTTTTTGAAGGATTCGGAATGCCTCCGATCGAGGCAATGCTGTTGGGCGCGCCGGTGATCACCACAAAGTGTACGTGCATTCCGGAGGTCACGCAGAATCAGGCCAATTACGTGAATGATCCGTACAGTGTACAGGATTGGATCAATCAGATGAAAAAACCGCTGTCGGGAAAGACCGGTCTGGATGCGTCGGTATATGAAAAGGGTCGGATTTCAAGACAGTATCTTTCCTGCATTCTGGAATTCGCGGAGCGGTATGGAAGATGAAGCTGGCGATTATTCTTGTCAATTTCAACGGATTGCAATATAATGAACCGTGTCTGCACTCCATTCTGAACAGTGATTGGAACGGACAGATTACGGTATATGTGGTGGACAACGGTTCTACGGACGGCTCCATGGAAGCGCTGGAAGGGACGGCAGGAACCGGGGGCGCGGTGCGTTTCCTGTATCTGGGCGAAAACCGGGGATTTTCCGCTGCCAACAATGTCGGGATCCGGCGGGCACTGGAGGATGGCGCGGACAGCGTGATGCTTTTGAATAACGATACCGTTATCTGCCGGGATATGCTGGCGGAAATGGTGGATGCGCAGCGAAAATACGGAACGGACTGTATTTTCGTCCCGAAGATCTGTTATTACGACCGGCCGGATGTGATCTGGTCGGCCGGTGGCGGTTTCACAGGACTCGTAAAAAAACCGTTCAGCTATGGAGAAAATAAACCGGATGACGGAACGTTCGATTCAGAGCGGCAGTGTGAAAACGGGAACGGGTGCTGTATGCTCCTGTCCCGGCAGGTGATTGAACGGCTCGGTTTTCTGGATGAACGATTTTTCCTCTATTATGAAGACACGGAATATTTCCTGCGGGCGGGTGAGTGCGGCGTTTCCGTATATTATGTGCCGACAGCGAAGCTGTATCATAAGGTGAACGGGTCCACGAAAGGAAATGACAACGCAGCATGCGTTTATTATATCACGAGAAACTGGCTGATTTGTCACAGCCGGCATCTGCACGGCATTCGTTTTGGGTGTTTTCTGCTCTATTTCCTGGCGAACCGGGCTGCCTGGATGGGGATATGGATGGCGCGGGGGAAGTTTGTGCAGGCAGGAGCGATTGTGAAGGGAATAAGGGATTTCCTGAGCGGAAAAAGTGGGAAATACTGAAATTTCAGGAGAAATATGTATTTCAGAAATAAGATCACATATGCAAATTTCATATGGGCTGTATTGCTGGTGATTTGGTTGAAGAGGATATATCTTCCGTATAATATCATGCATATCCGGGAGGATATGTTCGTTGATTGGTGTTTAGGCGGTTGAACTTTTCTGTGCAGTTCGGTCGTGTTTCAAGGCGCTGTTTTCTAATATAATATTGTTTCGCCGTCTTACGTCTGGCGATGCTATGCCTTTGTTATTTGCGGCGGAATGATTTATAAGTTACATAATCTGATTAGGTGAGAAAAGATGACAAAGAAAAAAATTTTATATTTCATGGGTGTTGAGTGGAACTGGATTATTCAGCGTCCCCAGATTTTGGCTTTATACTTACAAAGATATTACGAAGTGACAGTTGTGTGTCCGAAACAGTTGCTTCATAATAATAATCATACGAATGCTTCTCCAGAACGGTTGATAGAGTTGTTGCAATTGCCTTTTCAGGAGAAAAATAGATTCATCGGTCGAATTGCTTGGATTTGGCATACAGACCAGTTAAAGTATATTTCTTCTTATGATATGATTTGGATCGGTTATCCTATTTTTGGTCGGTATATTCCAGATGATTATCGGGGAAAAGTGATTTATGATTGTATGGACAATATGACTGCATTATATCCGGATCAGCGTCCGGAATCTGTTCGTTATGTAGAGGAACAGGAGCGGAAGCTGATAAGAAGGGCGAATGTTGTTTTTGCTTCTAGTCAAAAGTTGAAAGAAAAGATGGAGAAGATGTGTCCGAATAAAAAGGTTATTGTGGTGAGAAATGGGTACAGTAATATTACGATAAGAGAGCCTGCAAGTCCGCAGGTCAAAGAGGAGTATCATCTGGGATATATCGGAACAATAGGGGAATGGTTTGATAGGGATGCAATATTCAATAGTCTGGATGAAAATAAAAGGGTGTATTATGAATTGATTGGACCGACGAACCGACATGAAAGGATTCGGCATGACAGAGTTCATTATGAGGGAACTGTGGAACATCGATTGCTGGAAAACTATGTGAATCGTATGGATGCCTTGATAATGCCGTTTCTTCCGAATGATATTGTGTTATACGTCGATCCTGTAAAGTTATATGAATACATTGCTTGGGGAAAATGTATTATCTGCTCCTGGTATCCGGAAATAGATCGATTTAAAGATTATGTGTATTTTTATCAGGGTCAGGGAGAATATTTACAGTTGATAAAAGAGCTTTCAGAACATGGTTTTCCAGTGAAGTATTCTGGAAAGCAGCAACGGTTTTTCTTGCGACAAAATACTTGGGAAGAACGGGGAAAGGCTGTGATAAAAGTCCTGGAGCGGGAGATAAAACCATGAAGATTATGTGTGCTTTTGGAACGAGACCGGAAGCAATCAAGATGTGCCCATTGATCAAGAAAATGAAGGAATATCCGCAGATCGAAACTGTCGTATGTTTGACCAGTCAGCATGAAGAAATGCTACAACAGGTTGTGGATATCTTTCAGTTAAGGGTAGATCATAATTTGCATGTTATGAAACCTTTGCAGACGTTAACATCTATTACTGTCGATATTCTCTGTGGAATGAAACCAGTTTTGGAACAGGAAAAACCGGATATTGTTCTGGTACATGGAGATACGACTACGTCATTTGCGGTGGCATTGGCAGCTTTCTATGAGCAAATTCCGGTAGGGCATGTAGAGGCTGGTCTGCGGACTTATGATAAATATGCGCCATATCCGGAAGAAATGAATCGAAATTTGACTGGAAGAATCGCAGAACTCCATTTTGCTCCTACTGAATTAAATCGGAAAAATCTGAATAGAGAAAATATTTTTGATCATGTGTATGTAACGGGAAATACAGTTATTGATGCGTTGCAGACAACAGTGAAACCGAATTATCATTATAAGGATAGGAAACTAATGTCAATTCAATTGGATGGAAAGCGGTTGATGTTGGTGACGGCGCACAGAAGAGAAAATCTGGGACGTCCGCTGAAAGATATTTGTGAGGCAATTCTTGAAATTACGAAAAAATATATGGATATAGAGGTGATTTATCCGATGCACTTAAATCCCCGTGTACGGGAAACGGTGGAGCCGATGCTGGGGAGAAACCCGAGGATTCATCTTATTGATCCTGTGGATGTGGAAGATATGCATAATCTTATGGCGAGGAGTTATCTGATCTTGACAGATTCGGGAGGAATACAGGAAGAAGCGCCTGCTTTTGGGATTCCTGTGATTGTGTTGCGAAATGAAACGGAACGGCAGGAAGCGGTAGATGCTGGTACGGTGATTTTGGCAGGAACGGAAAAAAGAAAGATTGTGCAGATCGTGGAAGAACTAATCAGGGATAGGGATAAGTATCAGGCGATGTCCAGAGCTGTTAATCCTTATGGGGACGGACATGCCAGTGAAAGAATTGTTAGTGCGCTGTTGGAATATTTTAAAGGGAAAGTTTGATAATCATGGCGAAAATAGGAGTTATCATCAATTCATTATATGCGTGTGGGGGAGAAGAACGGGTAGTTTCCATCATGGCAAACGAATGGGCGAAGAGGCATGATATTACAATCTTTACCTTTGAAAACAGAGAGGCGGAAGGAGAAAATCGGAATGATTACTATTTATCTGATAAAATAAAAATAGAAAGAGTTCATGATTCAAAAATACATTTGGGAGATAAGATTATTAGACTGCTGTATTATTATACAGGAATGACAAAAGGGAAACTGTCAGGAAAATTGTTGAAGCATGCATATTATCCAAACGTTTTACTGGAAGAATGGATTGAACGGATTAATTCCGCCGGTTTTGATATCGTGATTGGAATTTCTGGCATATATACAATGTTGTTGGGGTATATTGCGGATCAGATTTCTGCAAGAACGATTTGCTGGGAACATAGTTCTTTTGAAGGATATTTTCATCCTCGAAAGGGGTATTATCGTAATCGGGAGGCGTTATATCGGCAATGTGCAGACAGATTGGATGCGCGTGTTGTACTAAATGGAGATATTCAGAAAAAATATATGGAAAAACTACAGTTGAATACTGTCGTAATTCCGAATCCCAAAAGCTTTTCAAGTCCTGATAAAGCGGACATGAAAAACAAATGTTTTGTTGCCTGTGGGCGTTTGGAGGCGGAAAAAGCGTATGATGATCTTATCACGGCATTTTATTATTTTATAAAAGAGAATTCAGACTGGACCCTCATAATCATTGGAGGAGGAAGTCTTCGGAAGTTATTGGAGGAACAGGTCAGAAAATATAGAATTGAAAATCGTGTGCTCATTACGGGTTATGTTCATAATGTAAGAGAACTGTTGCTTAATGGCTCTATTTTTGTTATGACATCCAGATGGGAGGGATTTCCTATGTCGGTGACGGAGGCGCTGGAATTAGGGCTTCCAGTCATTTCTTATGATTTGCCTGCATTAGAACCGTTGGTAACAGATGGGGTTGAGGGCCGGATCGTACCGTCTTATAACAATCATGCTTTGGTGGATGCGATGAAAGAACTGGCGTCAGATCAGGAGAAACGTATACGAATGTCGAAGGCCGCCATACGGAAAGCAGAAATATTTTCTGTGGAGCTTATTGCGCAGCAATGGGAAGATTTGTTTGAAGGAGTTCTTAACAATCCAAAGGCCGGCAGGAGAGAAAAGACATGTTTGCTTGTTTGATGGATTTTTTTGAGAAAGAATGGTATTATTATCGAAAAAGGATTCACTGCAAATATTATATTATATGTCGTTCGGCTGGTGGAGCAGGTTTTTTTTCCAATTACATGTGGGTATTGGGACACGCAATCTTTGCAAGAAAGCTTGGTTATATTCCCGTAGTGGATATGAAAAACTATCTGACTTTATACAGTGAAGATGAACCTATTCATGGGGAAGAAAACGCTTGGAATTATTATTTTTATAATATAGGAAGCGTGGGGGTGCAGGAGGCGTATGAAAGCGGTCGCTATGTTATTGGCAGAGATGAACCGCTGCATAAATATGAGGGGAAGTATTGTATTGGGGATTATCGTTTCCCTACTTCTAGGGCAATCTCCTATTATGCTCCGTTTATTCAGGAAAATATAGTGATTCGGCAAGAACTGGTTGCGTATTTTACTGCCCAGTGGCAGAAAAAAGTGGGAAAAACAGATCATATCCTGGGAATTCATGTTCGCGGGACTGATATGAGAAATAATTTAGGACATCCAGTACCTGCGTCTATTCAGAACTATCTGGACAGGACGCTTAGATTTCTTGATCAGCATGAAGATATTACAGGGATTTTCCTTGCGACGGATGAAAACAATGTTTTAGAGTGTTTTCAAAGGGTTTTTGAGCGATCGAAGTGGAAGTTTATTGTGAACAGTGCATTTCGAATATGGGATGATGGGAAAGCAAAGAGAACAGGCGTCCATGAAATACAATTAGCGAATCCAAGAAAAATGCATAAATATTTGCTGGGAAGGGAAGTTTTACAGGATGCCTGGTTTTTGAGCCGGTGTGATTATTTGATATGCGGGCATTCTAATATTACAAATGTGGCGATTTTATGGAATCAAAACAGGTTTAAACAGGTGGTTTGTATAGAAGAACATGGAGAGATTTATATGGGGGATGGTAATGAAGGATAGTATATTATATCGGTTTCTTTCTTATATTTGGAGAAATTCTTTTCTGAAATGGCATCGGATGAGAAAGAAAAATCAGGAAAGAAGATATTGGGAAGAGCAGCGAAAGCGATATGGTAGAGAGAACCCTGACAAAACGTTTTATGTGATCCGAAGGAGGGATTTATATTGCGGTCTTTTTTCCCTTTTCCTGACCAGTTTGGTGCGGATAGATGAGGCTGTGAAGAAAGGATATATTCCGATTATTGATATGCAGAATGACTTCAATATTTATCTGCCGCAGGATAAAATCGGAAAAGAAAACGCATGGGAATATTTCTTCAATCAACCACTTGGTTATACGCTGAAGGATATCTGCAAAAGCAGAAATGTGATCATTGGATCGGGGGCAGTGCCGGAGATGTTCCCATATCTGGATGTGGATTTTCTGTTGGGAAGGACTGGAGAATTGGAATACTGGAGAAAGCTGGTAAGGAAATATATTACGTTAAATGAAACTGCCCGGAGACAGGTAGAAAAGGAATACGAAAGATTGTTTGGAAAAAACGATAAGGTGCTCGGAGTAAAGTGCAGGGGAACAGATTATGTGTCCGGGAGGCCAAAGAATCATCCGATTCAGCCATCACCTGAACAGGCGTTGGGAAAAGCAAAAGAAATTTTTGAGGAAAGAAAATGCACAAAAGTATTTTTAGCTACGGAGGATTTAAAGTATTATCGTGTTTTTAAGGATTATTTCGGCAGCAACTTAATCACCAATAAGACGGAATATATGACATATCAGGGGGGATCTACCGGAAGAGAGGAATATGAGCAGGAGAATGCCGGATATATATCAGGGCTGGAATATTTGATTACTACCATGCTTTTGGCAAAGTGTGATTGCCTATGTGCGGGATGTGTATCCGGCACAGTTGGAGCACTTCTGCTCACAGAAGGGTATGAATATACATATCTGTTTGATTTGGGGATTTACCAATAATTGTGTTGAAGGACTTTATGGAGGCATTTATGAAAGAACTGGATTTTTTATTTCTATATGAACATAAGGTTCGGGAACTGGAAAATCTTTGCTTGATTAAGTATGAATTGGATAGGAGAGGGTATCGGACGGAAATCCGGTATATTGAAGATATCCAGAATTCGATTGCGGTTAAACCGTTTATTCATACAAAGGTCTTGTTGGTTATGGCGTGCTATAATAATCAAACGTTGGAGTGGCAGACAAAGAATTTTGTAAAATTTGATAAAGTGATCGATATGCAATGGGAGAATATCGTGTATCCCAAGGATGAAGTCAGATCGGATGCCTATAAAAATTATACGGAAATTGGTAAGGATGTGGTGAGAATTTCCTGGGGAAAGCAAAATGAAAGAAGAATGTTGAGTGTCGTAAAGATGGATCCCAGAAAATTAAAGGTTACAGGACATGTAGGCATGGATTTCCTACGGCCGCCGCTCACCGGGTATTATATGAGCCGCGAAGAGCTGTTTGAAAAATATGGTGTGCCGAGAGAAAAAAAAGTGATTTTGTTTGCGTCCCCTTATTATGGGGATAAACTTCCTGATGTATATATCAATGATATGTGTGCCCGTTTTGGTGAAGACTGGGTAGATTATTATCGGTTCATGTGTGACTCGCAGGAAATAGTCTTGCAATGGTTTGAAAAGTTATTGTTACAGGATAAGGATCTGTATATTGTATTCAGGCCACATCCAGGGCATTCAAGCCGATGTGCAGAGAGACTGGAGCGGATTAACAGTAATTTTAAAATTATCAGCGGAGAATCTGTGAAACAGTGGATTATCGCATGTGACAAAGTGTATACTGGTAACAGTTCTGTTGTAGTAGAGGCATTTTTTGCAAAGAAAATGTGCCAATTGCTTTTCCCCGTACCGGTTACGAAGGGGTTTGAATTGAAACTGATCCAGGATTCTTTAAAATTGACAGATTATGTGGCATTTAAACAATCTGTATATGCTTCAAATGCAAAATTCCCGGTATCGCAGGATCGTATTGAAGATATTTATTTGATTGACTGGGAAGAACCCAGTTACATCAAATTTGCAGATGCGGCTGAGGAAGTCCTGAAAGATGAATATTATACATTAACAAAGCAGCAGTTACGAGCCTATCGGACTAAATATAAGGGGACGTTGCGTCTGGTCAAAACCATTTCTCAATGTGATGTGATTTATAAACTATATCTGGCATTGCTGGAAAATAAAAAAATAAGATGGGAATTTTTGGAAAAACAGAGACAAATCAGGGAAAACGCTGTTCGTATTCAGAATGAACACAGCCACGAATTGACAAATGAACAGGAGATAAGAGATATAATAAAAAGAATTGATAAAGCGTTGAAATAATAATATAATAATTTATATCGCGTCCAGGGGTTGTAAAGAGGTGTACTGGGTTTGTGTCCGCACTGCAATCACAGACCGTATGTCAGAAAAAGCAGTGCAGAAAGAGAGAAAAGATGAACAGTAAAACAATTACAGCAGTTATACCAGTAAAAGGAAACAGCACACGCTTGCCGAATAAGAATATTCTCCCATTTGGAGATTCTAATTTGCTTTTACATAAGATTGATCAGTTAAAGCAGGTAGAGGGTTTGCATGAGATCATCTGTTCTTCAGATTCCGACGAAATGTTGGCAATTGCTGAAAATGCGGGAATTAAGGCGATTAAAAGACCCAGACAATATGCAGATGAATCTGTTCCGTTTGGAATGTTTTTGGAATATGTCTGTAATATCGTAGAAGGACAACATGTGCTGTGGGCTTGTGCAACTTCTCCGTGTGTGGAGCCGTATCTTTATCGCAAGGCAATTCAACTGTATTTTCAGAAACTTGAGGAAGGTTATGATTCTCTTATAACTTGCAGCCCTTATCAGACATACTTAATGGACGAAAAAGGCCCTCTGAATTTCAGCATGGGGCTTGCACATAAGAATTCCGAACAGCTTCCTATGCTATATCATTTTACGAATGGAATTAATTTGGCGCCTGTGGATAAAATTCGTGAATGGCATTATAACTATGGCCCTAAGGCATTTCGACTTTTGGTCAACAAAAGAGAGGCAGCGGATATTGATGATATATATGATTATGAGATGGCGAAAGCATTGTATGCATTGAGGGATCCAAAGCCTACATTATAAAGGGAATGAAAATGGGAAATATAAAATTGCTGGATTGTACGCTTCGGGATGGCGGATATATTAATCACTGGAATTTTGGCTATCATGCGGCACGCAATATCATAAAAAAACTTGTGGAATCACAGGTAGATTATGTCGAAGTGGGGTTTTTGCGTGATGGTGAATATGATAGGGACACAGTGGTGTTTCGCAATTGTGAAGAAATCAGAAATGTTTTGCCTGTAAACCGGGGAAATACACAGTTTACGGCTATGGCATTGCATAATCAATATGATCTGGATCAGTTGGAAGATTACGACGGCAGAACAATTGATGCGCTTCGTATTACATTTCATGATTATGATATTGATGAAGGGCTCAGCTATATAGGACATGCAATTCAAAAAGGTTATAAGGTTTTCGTGAATCCAATCAATATAATGGGCTATACGGATGAGATGATCCTGCGTCTCCTGGAGAAGGTGAACCGGATAAAACCATACGCATTTTCCATTGTGGATACGTTTGGTTCCATGATGAAAGAAGATTTGATGCGGATTTATTCTCTGGTGGAACATAATTTGGATCCATCTATTGTTATCGGGCTTCATCTGCATGAGAATTTGGGTTTATCTTTTTCCTTGGCTCAGGAATTTATTGCGATGAAGACTGGAAGTCGACAGTGTGTGATCGATGCTTCCATGCTGGGGATGGGGCGGGCCCCGGGAAATCTATGTATGGAATTGATTATGGATTATATGAATAAGACTCAGGAAGGCATTTATAATACGAATCCCATTCTGGATGGAATCGATGATTATATTGTAAAGCTGAAAAGCATTGAACCCTGGGGGTACAGCACGGCGTATGCGCTTTCCGCGAAGTTCAATCTGCATCGGAATTATGCCGAATTCCTATTGGGAAAAGGAAGACTCCGGGCAAAGCAGATCAATCAGATATTGGCCAGTATTGAAAATCATAAAAAAACTTCGTATGACCAAACATATATAGAGGATTTATATCAAAAATTTCAGAATCATGAAGTGGATGACAGAGAACTGCTTGAGAAGTTAAAGAGAAGATTGGCTGAGAAGGAGATTTTGATCCTTGCGCCTGGATCAAGTATTGCCGATAACAGGGACAGAATACAGGATTTTATCCAAAAATGGAATCCGATTGTTATTTCGGCGAATTTTGTGACGGATGCATATAAAACGGAGTATGTGTTCTGCTCTAATGTAATGCGATATGAGGCCTTAAAGGAGAAAATAACGGATCAGGAGCTGTTAGTTACGTCAAATCTGTACGCGATTTGTGAAAAAGAACAAAATCTATTCAGTTTTCCGGAACTGAGTTTTGATGAACTGGGAAGCTGCGATAATTGCGTAATTATGCTGATAAAACTTCTTCGTCGGATAGGTATAAAGCAAGTTTATGTGGCAGGATTCGACGGATATAAGGAAAATGGAAGTAATTATATCCAGGGTTATTTTTCCAGTCAGCATACAAAGGGGCAAGAGGAGAATGTCAGGATCAGACGGTATGTAGCGGAATTGAAAAAGAAACTGCAGATTTTTTTCCTGACGGATTCGATATATGAGGACGGCAGATGATTATGAGCAGACAGAACTATGGCAGGATAAAATATCTAATCATAGATGTGGATGGGACCATGACGGACGCTGGAGTTTATTATGACGAACATGGAAATGAGATAAAAAAATTCTGTACAAAAGATGCAGCCGGTTTTTTCGCGGCGCGGCAGGCCGGTATCAAAACCGTAGTGCTGACTGGGCGGGAATGTGCCGCCACCATAAGGAGAATGGCTGAGATGAAAGTCGATTTCTTGGTACAGAATGTGAATAATAAAACAGCATATCTTGCTGGGTTTCTCGACCAAGAAAATCTTTCTTATGATGAAATTGGTTATTTAGGTGATGATCTGAACGATTTCATTGGAATGAAGAATGCAGGATTTGCAGGATGTCCCTCAGATGCCTGTGAAGAAATTAAAAATATTTCAGATTATATATCTATGGTTGAAGGAGGGCATGGAGCGGTTCGGGATATTATTACATATTTGCTGAAACAAAGAGGAGAATGGGAACAGGCAATTGCTGAATTGTATGGAGTGGGAGTCTAAATAAATATTGTTTTTTTGCTTTTCTGTGGAAGAGGTTCATATGGCCATGTGGATGAAAATAAAAAATGAGCTGATAAAGATACCATTTATTTGTAAATTGGGGATATGGCGCAGAAAAGTCATGGGTAGGGAATGCGTGCTTCCTGAATTTGACTGGGATTATATAAAAGAACGATACATATCCTGCAAAAAGGATCTGAACGATGATAATGTTTATTTTGTTATATATTCAAATCAACCGCAAGGAGGATTATTCGTTTATTTGATAGATATACTGTCCCAGATGGCGTATGCGATTGAACAGGGGTATATTCCGGTTGTTGATATGCTGAATTTCCCAACTAATTTACGAAATAAAGATCAGGGAACAGTAAATGCATGGGAACTGTATTTCAAGCAACCGGGAGGGGCATGTGTGGAGGATATTTATGGGAAAAAGAATGTTATTTTTCATGGCAGTGAAGAAGAAAGAGTTTTGTGTATAGGGGATATCAAGTCATCGGATGTGTGTGAGAAATATGAGGTTGTTATAGATGATGACAGACCATTTCAGGAATGGTATGAGAATGAGGTTTTAATGTATCGGTTTAAGACTTTTTGGAAAACGTATATACATTATAGTGAAGAAGCTGAAAAATATATGGATAAATGGTACGAAAGATTATTTCGGAAAGGGAAAAAGGTGTTAGGGGTGTTATGCAGAGGAACCGATTATCTTAGTTTGCATCCAAAGGGACATCATGTTCAGCCAGAGGTGGATATTGTGTTATCCAAGATAGAAGAGGTAATGAAAGATTATGCGTGTGATTATGTATTTTGCGCAACTGAGGATGCAGTTATTTATGACAGGCTACAAAAGAAGTTGGGAGAAAAATTAGTGGGTTTGGATGTAAAGCGTGTAAAATATAAAGAAGGATATTTGTTAAATGACTTATATATTAAACAGGGAATGGATTTATATAAAAGGCAATTGGATTATTTGACGGAAATGGAACTCTTATCTCGCTGTGATTGCCTGATTGCGGGTAAAACGACAGGATCTCGTTTCCTTCCGGTGATGAAAGCAGGAGAATATGAGTATCTTTTTTATTGGGAATTGGGAAGATATTGATATTTCTGGAAAAGTTCTAAATGTGTTTCAGGTTGTGATTTGATAAATGAGGTGGTGAAAGTGAAAAGGAAAATGAATATTTTTCTCACGATCGGGCGAAGGAATCTGAAATTTGCTTATGTGGCCATCAAATCCCTTTTTATTCATAATCAGAGCCGTGAAATACATCTTTATATTGTCTCGGAAGATTTGGAAGTAGAAGATCTGACAAATGAAATGGAACTTGCGATGGAATACGGACACCAGATCCATGTGCTTCGATTTGATGAAAAGCAGGCCCAAAAATATATCCATATTAAAGAATCAGATCATTGGTCTGTTGGCGTGATGTCCAGTTATTGGCTGTTTCACGAATTGCTCCCGGAAGATGTGGATCGTATTATGGTGATCGAAGCGGATACAGTGACAGTCGGTGATTTCTCAGAGATTTATGATATGGATTTTAATGGCTGCTATGTGATTTGCCCCGGACCGGAGCATAAGCCGAAAAATCACAGACAGTTTATGGAACGACTGGGTGGTGATACATTGACTTTTGTATTGTCCATGTATGATGTAAAGAAAATCCGTGAGGATTTCGCGTTGACAGATATTTTGTCTATGGACGAAAAGGTCAAACAAGCAGCTGGGTATTCGCAAATGGAGTTTACGTTTGGGATGCTGTTTCGGGGGCGTATCAAATATGTGCCGGGGAGGATATCCTGTATTGATGAAAACGAAAGATATATGGAAGAGTTGGGCTATGATTATATCGTAGAATGTGAAAGAACGGTAAAAATCATCCATTTTTCATCCTATAAGGATTATGGAAAACCATGGAATCCGGTAAGTATAATGCCGGGGTATGTGTTCTGGTGGCAATATGCGCAGGGAAGTCCTTATTATAAAACGTATTTCAGCAGTCAGTGGGAGATATATGCGGAGACCCGAAATGAGACAGAGCTGTTGCGGAGAGGGATCAGTGAAAGGAATATTCTGGCTTGTGCGATGGCATCTGCAGAAGTTATTTCATTAGGATATTGGATTAGGAAAGGACAGTTTGCGGTTGGACTTGGCGTAACGGGGACAGCATTAGGAGTGGGATTTGCTGCGGCAATAGGGATTAGAAGGGGATTGATTTTATGGCAGGAAAAAAGAACTTTGAAAAAGTAGATTGAGTATGTGAAGCGAAGTGGATTGGCTTTACTATACCAGATAGAAAATCGCCGATAAAGATGTGTAACTCAAAATTCTTTGATTTTGTTTCAATTAAATACATATAATATTAGTTGCATTAAGTTATTTTGCGGCGAATATTCTGAGCGGGAAGAAGATGTGGGAGAAACTAAATGAATATACCTTATCTTGACTTAAAGAGAGTTAATTTTAATGTTCAGAATAAAATTGATGAAGTGTATCAGAAAATTATGGAAACGCAATGGTTTATTCGTGGGGAATACTGCAAAGAATTTGAACAGGAATTTGCAGCATATTGCGGCGCGAAATATTGCGTTGGTGTTGGAAATGGACTCGACGCGATCCGGTTAATCTTACAGGGGATGGGAATTGGACAAGGAGATGAGGTTATTGTCTCTGCACATACATTTATCGCCACTATTCTGGCGATCACGTATACAGGAGCGACCCCTGTTTTGATCGATGCGGATATGCGAACATATAATATTGCCCTGGATAAGATTGAGAAAAAAATCACATCTAAAACCAGGGCTATTATTGTAGTACATTTATATGGGCAGGCTGTAAATACGAAACCATTATATGAGTTAAAAAATAAATATCAGATCAAAATCATAGAGGATGCGGCCCAGGCACACGGTGCCAGAATAAATGGGAAAATGACAGGGGCGCTGGGCGATGCAGCAGCTTTCAGTTTTTACCCTGGGAAAAATCTGGGAGCGATGGGGGACGCAGGAGCGGTCGTCACAGATGATAGGTTTCTTGCCGATAGGGTCAGGGCGCTTGCAAATTACGGTTCATATAAGAAATACGAACATATGTATCAAGGCTGCAATTCCAGATTGGATGATTTACAGGCCGGATTTTTATCAGTTAAGTTGCCGCACTTGGAGGAGTGGAATGAAGAACGCAGAGAGATGGCACGCGGATATCAGCAGGGTATTAGAAATGATAGAATAACTTTACCGCAATGGGATAATAGTGATAACCATGTGTTTCATGTATATCCTATATTGTGTGAAACAAGGAATGAGCTTGCGGCATATTTGAAAAATAGGGGAATTGAAACAAATGTGCATTATCCGACGCCGGTTTTTCGGCAAAGAGCGTATAAGGAACTCCGGAAAAATGAGAAAGATTATCCCGTGACATCTCGATTGTGCAGTCAGGAAATCAGCTTGCCTCTGTATCCGGGGCTGACGCCGGATGAACAAAAATATATTATCCGTTGTTTAAATGAGTATAAGGAGCAATCAATATGAGAGTGATGTTTGCCGTACCGTCGTACTGGCCGTCGCAGGATGGTGTGGCCAATATTACTGGATATCTTGCCGAGGGATTGGCAGAACTTGGTCATGAGATTTTGGTCTATACGAGCTCCGGAAACGGCGGGTTGCAAGAGTTGCCGGAAAGAGAGGTACATAAAAATGTAAGCATTGAACGAATACGGGTTTACGTCAGATGGCCGTTGTGCCTGAGAGGAAGGGATTCGGAGAGTACTGCGAAAAAATATTTTAAACGAATTCGGTCATATAGTCCAGATGTGCTTATTGTCGTCTGTTCGCAGACATGGACATTTGATTGGCTTCGCCCTTATTTGGGAAAGATTCATTGCCCCAAGGTTTTCTATTCTCATGGGTATTCGAAATGGCTGGAAAAATATGATTATAAAGAACGTCTGTTAAAGCGAAATATTTTGGGGATGTGGGAGCAGTATAAATGTAAGAAGTATTATGAAAGGTTTTATTTGTATGTAAAAAAATATGATCTGGCGATTTATCTCTCCGCTCAGAATAACGCCTGGCAATATGCGGCGCTGCATGATCTTTCCAATGGAAAAATTCTTGAAAACGCTATCGATGATGTGTTTTTTCAGCCGGAGATGAGGCATCAGTATGTGAAAGCCCCTGCCGCTAGCATTAAATTCCTGTTTGTTGCTAATTATAGTGAGAATAAAAATCATGAAATGTTGATCAGGGCATATAAGAAGGCGAATATAGGGGAGAGTCAGTTGATATTTGTGGGCTTTGAAGAAAACGCGTATTTTGATTTTTTAAAGCGGCTTACTATAGATTTGTTTCAGGAAGAACATAAAAAGCAAGTGTTGTTTCATATACATTTGGATCGGGAAAAGGTTGTGAAATTATATCAGGAGGCGGATGTTTTTGTTTGTTCGAGTAAATCTGAAACCTGGTCGATTGTAGCGCACGAAGCGGCGGCGACGGCCATGCCGATTATCAGTACCAAAGTGGGTGTATATGAGGAAATCAGTGGCGCAGTTTTAGTTGACGATGAGGAAGATATGAAGAATGCTTTGGAAATGTTGTATAACAATCCTGAAGAAAGAAAAATCAGAGGGGAGGCCGCATACCAGTGGCTTTGCACGAAATCTTGCAGGATAAAGGATAAAGTGATATGGTTGGAGAAAAGTTTAGAGCAGCTTTTATAGATATGCTGACGAGGAATGAAACGCTGAAATTCTGGAACAGATGCCGGATTCACCGAAATGAGGCCGCATTTCGGGAGCACGTTTTGGAAGCATATCAAAATCCGGATTATCTTCATTTTGTTTCCCGGGGCAATGAATATATGGGGGAAACAATCTATTTCGTGAATGAACAGGGAAATGGAGTCGGTTTTTTTGCGGAGCTGGGTGTGACGCTGATTAAGTTGTATTTTGCGGATGAACGTGGTTTTACACCTTATGTACACTGGGGTGAAAATTTCCTCTATTTTGAACCGAGTGGAATAGAAGGTGAGAATAATGCATTCTTGTATTATTTCTCACAGGTTTCCCATGTGCAAAAGATAAATGAGGCCAGACATCTTGTCTATTCAGAGATGCGCCATTATGAACAGGTAAAGGCTCTGTTCGGCGCAGTCAGTTACGATGTATCGGAGGAATATGTGGATGCCATGGCACGAATATTGAAAAAGTATATTTATTATAATGAGAAAACAGAAAAATTTCTCCGTGCGCAAAGAGAGAAACTTCTGGGGGCGCAAAAAACATTGGGCGTTCATTTTAGAGGAACGGATTTTCGAAGACAATATAATAACCATCCCGTAGCGGTGCGGATCGAGCAGACCATAGAGGCAGTGCAGAGAGTGCTGAAAAAGGGGTATGAGCAGATTTTTCTAGCGACGGATGAAAACGGAGCTGTGTTGAAATTCAAAGAGGTATTTGGGGACAAAGTTAAAGTATATGAGGATACTTTTCGAGATGAGGGGGGCGGTGATTCCATTGCGTTTAGTGTGTCGGACAGAGAGCAGCATAAGTATCTGCTGGGGTTGGAGGTGCTTCGGGATGAGTACACGCTGACAGGATGTGATGGCCTGGTCTGCGGATATTCTAATGTGACATTTATGGCAAGAATCATGCGGAGGGCTTGGTATGAACAGGAATATTCGGATTATGTTCTGATTAATAATGGACTTTACCATAATGATAATAACTTTTGGGAAAGCGGGCATGGTCCTAATCGAACAAATTGAGGAAAGAGAATGGCTAATTTTATTGGCAAAGATTTCGCAAGTGTTCTGGATGTGTTTCACAAATTGAATTGTATATTGACGAAACGCCAGAAACAGTTAAGTATTGTTGTATTTTTTATGACGGTTGTTGGTGCGGCGTTGGAAACGCTTGGGGTATCTGTTATTATTCCTTTGGTCCAGTCTTTTCTGGAAGCTGATGAGCTTATGCGGAGCGAGAAACTGCGGCCATTTGTTGAGTTTTTGAATATTTCGTCACCTACACAGATGATCATGTGGATCGCGGGGGCGGTGATCCTTGCTTACGTTGTAAAAAATGCATACATGGTTGTGCTTTCGTATGTCAGGGCAAGATTTGCGACGAAGGTAAAGAGAGAATTGTCAGTTCGGATTATGCACTCTTATATGGAAAGAGAATACGGTTATTTCCTTGGTGTTAATACTGCTGATGTACTGCGAGGTGTGGGGTACGATGTAAGCGGTGTGCATGAGGTGTTGGTTCAGTTGTTTCGGATTATGGCAGAATCCCTATCCGCTGTTTGTATTTGCATTTTCATCTTTTATCAGGATGCTATCATGGCAATGGGAGTTGTGCTGTTAATGGGGGTTTCTCTTTCTGCCCTTATTCTCCTTTTTCGGAAGCGAATGAAGCGGGTAGGAGACTGGTACAGAGACTGCACAGTGCAGGTAAATAAGTATTTATATGAATCCTTCCAGGGAATAAAGGATGTGTTGGTGTTTCACAAAGAAGAGTATTTTATTAAAAACTATGAGAATGCTTTCAGCAATCAGCAAAAAGCGGATGTTTCCAGAACCGTGGCATCAGAGAGCCCAGCTTATCTGATTGAGGCGGTATGCGTAGGCGGATTGATTCTTGTTGTTAGTACAAAGATCGCATTTGGAGGAGACGCCGCTGGTTTTGTGCCCCTGCTTGCTGCATTTGCAGTGGCGGCCTTTCGGATCCTGCCCTCGATAGGAAAGATATCTGCGGCATTTAATCAGTTGGTGTGTGCTTGCCCAGCGATGAACGCCACTTACCGAAATCTGCAAGAGGCCGGAACATATGCCCATGCGGGGAAGGTTCCCCAGGGGATAGAATATCATCTATCGGAGAAAAATGAAGCATTCTCTTTTCATAGAGAAATAAGAGCAGAGGGGATATACTGGAAGTATCCCAATTCAGACCGTTTTGTTATTGAGAATTTAAACCTAGTGATCCGCAAAGGAACATCAACTGCTTTTATTGGTCAGTCGGGTGCGGGAAAATCAACTATGGCGGATATTTTACTGGGGCTCTTCGTTCCGGAGAAAGGAAATATCCTTGTGGATGGTCGGAGTATATATCAGAATATGGACGCATGGAAAAAGATAGTCGGATATGTGCCCCAATCCGTTTTCCTGACAGATGATACCATCCGGAGAAATATTGCTTTCGGCGTTGAGGAAGATGAAATTGAGGAAGAAAGGATACGCCGCGCGGTTGAACAAGCCCAATTGACATCAACGGTTCGTGAATTGCCGGATGGACTCGATACGATTATGGGGGAGAGGGGCATACGTTTTTCCGGAGGACAGAAACAGCGGGTGGCAATCGCAAGAGCCCTTTATAATGATCCGGAGATCCTGATTCTGGATGAGGCGACAGCGGCGCTCGACAATGATACCGAGAATGCGGTGATGGAGGCAATTGATGCGCTTCACGGTTATAAGACGCTGATTATTATTGCGCATCGGTTGTCTACGATTCAAAACTGTGATATAATATTTGAGATTGGAGACGGTATTGCCAGAAAACGGGATAAAGATGAAGTTCTGCGATAATATATGGAAATAAGGAGAACGAATGAAACCTGTTTTTATAGATTTTCAGGAGCACGGAGACTGGAGAGGGCAGTTGGTTGCTCTGGAAGAGGATAAAAATATCCCGTTTCAGATCAAACGGGTTTATTTTATGTATGATACCCTTCCGAATGTAGTCAGGGGAAAACATTCCCATAAATCCCTTTATCAGGTATTATTCTGCGTGACTGGGGCGTGTACGATCGGTTTGGACGATGGGAGAGAAAGGGTCGATATTCGCCTGGACCGACCGTCCAGGGGATTGTTGATCGGGCCGAATGTGTGGCGGGAAATGTATGATTTTATGCCAGGGGCGGTATTGATGGTCCTGGCTTCAGAGTATTATGATGAAAATGATTATATCAGGGACTATAGGGCCTTTCTTGACAGCGTAAAGGAGAAGCAGGAATGAACTGGAAAAAATGGCGTGAATATCTGAATTGTACGCATCCGCATGGGGCGGAAATCGCGCTGATCTTACTGGTGGGAATGATATTGGGAAGCTGTTATCTTTATAATGATATCGCTTTCACATCTTCCTGCGGGGTTAAATTCTGGAACTGCCTGTGTTCTGGGGAACTGCCTTTCTTTTATTGGAAAGGATATACTGGTGCTAAAGGATCCGCTCTGGAAATGTCTGTGGGCGGTTCTTATGATTTCATTCTGTATCTTGTTTTTGCGGTTTATGATTTCCCTATATGGGTGTGGGAAAAACTGACTGGCTTCAGTTTTATGCAGTTTGTTCCCACCAGGTTATATATCAAAGGGATTGGCTGGGTGTTCGCGGGGGTGTCTGCTTATCTTATATATAAAATTGCGGAGTTGTGCGAAATAGACAGGGAGGAAGCAAAGTGGTGTCCGGTACTTTTCTTATCTTCTGCAATTTTCTTTTATACGCAGGTGATCATGAGCGGTTATGATACGATATCTGTTGCGTTTACTTTGGTGGGCATATATGGTTATCTGAAAAAGAATGACAGGTGCTTTGTTTTGTCTTTCGCAGTAGCGATTGGTATGAAGATGTTTGCAATATGGATATTCATCCCACTTGTTCTGCTGCGGGAAAAGCGGGTCTGGAAAATACTGATATATGGGATTGAGGGGATCAGCGTACTGGTGATTCCCAAGATCTGGTTCGCTGTTACGTCTCATCGATATCTGTTGCGGCAGGCGGTGGAATCTGCTGCGGCGACAGGCGGAATCGTGGATGAGTCGCAAATTGGGAGCGCCACGAATGGAATCATAGATCATGCGGAGGCAGTTATTGATGCTGCAATTTTTCCGGAAGGCAGGGAAGCCGAATATACGTTCCTTACAATGGATACGCTTCCATTGGTTTTCGTGGGAATGATCGCAATCTGGTTATTTTGCTACTTTTATAAAAAAGAGATGGGCAGTCGACAGATCGTTTATGTGTGTGCGATCACGATGAGCGTTTTTTTTCTGACGGTGAAGCTGCATCCGCAATGGGCTATTATTCTGATGCCCTATATCACTCTGATCATTCTGATGCATCCGGAGCGGATGAAGGAAAATTTAATTCTGGAGGGTGTGTTTACTCTTGGATTTGTATTCAACAAGGCAATTAATTATTATTGGACTTGTAATATGAACCTGATTGAAAACATGATGATGCCACAGAATACGTTTAATCTGGCATCCTCCGGGATGTCAGCAGATCAGTATGGACTGTCTCATTATATAGAGAGAATCAGTTATTATACAGGGATCAGCGAGAGCAATTTTGCGAAACTTTTTAAAGCGGCGGTAGTAGCGGGACTTGTTTTTTTTATAATATGGAATTGTAAGGGGGAGAAAGAGGAAAAATACGATATCAATTATTTCCAAAGACGAAAATGGCTTTTGGCTAGATTTGCAGTTTCCTGTATGGTGGGGATGCTGCCAATGGTAGGCTTGATTAAGCATTTGTTCGGGTAAGGGAGTGTAAACTTGCGAGTTGTTATTACGGGACCGACAGGTGCCATCGGTGTTGCATTGGTACAGGAATATATAGGAAAACAGACAGAAGTGTTGGCAATTTGTCATAAAGGTTCTCCGAGAAACCGAAATCTTCCGGAGAGCCCGTATCTGACTGTGACAGAATCTGATTTGAACAGTCTGTTTTATGCTGCGGATGCGGTCGGCGGGAAATATGACGTTTTTTTTCATCTGGCCTGGGCGGGAACTGCCAGTGACGCCCGAAATGATATGTATCTGCAAAACAGGAATATAGAATATACGCTGGATGCGGTAAGGCTGGCGCATAGAATGGGATGTCATACCTTTATCGGCGCAGGTTCTCAGGCGGAATACGGCAGGGTGGAAGGTTTTCTGACGGGGAAGACGCCAGTCTTCCCCGAAAATGGATACGGAATGGCCAAGCTGTGCGCAGGGCAAATGACCAGAGCCCTGTGTGAGAAGCTACACATGCGGCATATTTGGGTGCGCATTCTGAGCGTGTACGGTCCCTGCGACGGAGAGCATTCCATGGTGAGCGAAGCGCTGCAAAAGCTTCTTCGGGGAGAACATGTAGGCTTCACTCTTGCGGAACAGAAGTGGGATTATCTGTACAGCAGCGATGCGGCGAGGGCTTTGGCGTTGCTGGCGGATCAGGGGCGGGCTGGAAAAACTTACGTGCTGGGCAGCGGACGGGTGTGTCCGCTGAAGGATTATATTCAGACCCTCTATCGTATCGTATGTGAATATACAGCGAATGCAGGAAGTCTCGGTATCGGAGATCTTCCTTATTCAGAAAAGCAGGTCATGTTTTTGGGGGCGGACATTCGGGAACTGACGGCAGATACAGGTTTTGTTCCTGAAATCTGTTTTGAAGAGGGAATACGGAGAACCATCATCTCGCAGTTAATGTCACAAAAGGTGTGAGATGCGGATATTGAAAGGAAAATACTATCCTATGAAAAAGATAAGTATCATGATTCCGTGTTTTAATGAGGTTGAGAATGTAGAACCGATCAGCCATGCGGTGGAGAATATTTTGAAGAAAAAGCTGCCGCAATATGATTATGAGATCTTGTTTATTGACAATTGTTCTACGGATGGAACCAGGGACAGGCTGGAGAAGATATGCCGCGATAATAAGAAGATAAAGGCAATCTTTAACGTGACCAATTTTGGGCAGTTCAATTCTCCGTTTTATGGCATGTGCCAAACGACGGGTGACTGCACGATATGTATGTGCTGCGATTTTCAGGATCCTGTCGAGCTGATCCCCAAATTTGTAGAGGAGTGGGAAAAAGGGCATAAGATCGTGAGCGGGGTCAAAACCAGCAGCAGGGAAAATCCTTTTGTTTATTTCCTGCGGACGGTGTATTACAAAATGATTCGGAATATGTCGGATGTTGAGATGATTGAGCATTTTACCGGCTTCGGGCTGTATGACAGAACGTTCATCGAAATTCTTAAGCAACTTGACGATCCGATTCCGTTTTTGCGGGGAATCGTTGCGGAATATGGGCACGGCTTCAACCGGGTCAACGTGGAATATGAGCAGGAAAAGCGGAGAGCGGGGAAGACGCATAATAATCTGTATAGTTTATATGATGCGGCAATGCTAAGCATTACGTCCTACACGAAGGTGGGATTAAGACTGGCTACCATATTGGGATTTATTTCGTCCGGAATCAGTTTGTGCGTGGCTTTATTTTATCTGCTCTTAAAGCTAATTTCTTGGCATGAATTTCAGGCTGGTAATGCGCCCATGATTATAGGGATATATATTATAGGTTCTCTGCAGTTGTTTTTCATAGGGCTTTTGGGGGAATATATTCTCAATATTAATGCCAGGGTGATCCACCGACCGTTGGTAGTGGAGGAAAAGCGGATTAACTTTGAGGAGGAATAGTCTGATGGTATGGATGAAGAAGATCTTCAATCGTGTCTTCAGTGAAGAACAAAAAGGAAGGTTCAGAAATCGCTTTTGGCGGCTTTTTCTGATGTTTGATAAAGTGCTTATCTATATGTATTATTTAAAGGCGTGCCATTATATTTTGCAGAATATGATATTTCGGGACGGAAAAGAGGATTACGCTTATCGGTACAGTCAGTTCTGTGAAAATGTGAAAGAGGAATATATAAAGTCAAAAATTACACATGAAAAGTTCCCTGTCAGGGATGCGGAAATGGAGGCCTGTATAGAGTATATCGGGAAAAACGGCTGTGATGTGTATTGCGGAAGCCTGAATGGAATACGGCCCTATACAGAAAGAGATGTCGGCTATGACCCGGAAAACGGCCTTTTTTGGGGAATGTATGAAAATAAGAAGTTGTATTTCAGCAGAGATATAGCTTCTGCTGGGCAGGCGCTGTCCCATTTAAACGGCCTGGCTGCGGAGCAAAGTGAGAATTCCCCCCATTTGTATCTGACAAAAGAATTCCAGGTATCATACGATGATGTTGTTTTTGATGTGGGATGTGCGGATGGAAATTTTGCATTAAGTGTGATCGAACGGGTAAGAGAAGTGTATCTCTTTGAAGTAGAGGATATATGGTTGAAGCCGTTAGAACTGACATTTCGGCCATATAAGGAAAAAGTACACATTATTCAAAAATGTGTTTCGAAAAGCAGTGACACGCTTGCGGTTTCTCTGGACGATTTTTGCAGAGAGCGCCATATCGGCTCGATAGGGCTTCTGAAATTGGATGTAGAGGGGTGTGAAAAGGACGTCCTGTTGGGGGCTTCGGAGATGCTGCGCGAGGGAAGAATCAAAAAGATCGCGGTGTGTACCTATCATAAGATGGATGATGAAAAAATGCTGGGGGCACTGCTTCCAAATTACAGGAAGACGATGTCGGAAGGTTATATGCTTGGAGCGATGCTTCAGGATATCTGGGATATAAAACCGCCTTATTTTACAAAGGGGCTGATGCGTGCCTGCCTGGATGAGGAAGGAGGATGACAGAATTTTATTATAAGGAGGAGTGAACGTTTGAACTTATTATATCAGTTTAATGAAAAGTACGCTCCATATGCAGGAGTATCGTTATATTCCGTCTTAGAGAATAACAGGCATATAGAGCAGATATCTGTATATATACTGGGCGAAGGGCTGAGCAGTGTATCCGTGGAACGGATACGGTGTATGGCCGCGGAATATCACCGGAACGTTTACTTCCCAGATACTTCTGTGTTGACTGATAAGCTGAAATCGTTAGGGATTCCTGCCTATCGGGGATCTTATGCGGCCAATATGCGGCTTTTCCCAGACGATATACTTGATACTACCGTGGACCGGGTGTTGTATTTGGATGCAGATACTGTTGTGGATGGAGCTCTGGATTGGCTATATTCTGTTGATATGCGGGGAAATGCCGTTGGGATGGTTTTGGATTCGCTGGGTGAATCTCATAAAAGACAGATCGGCCTGGCAAAGGAGGATGAATATTATAATTCCGGCGTGATTCTGTTTGATATGGTTCAATGGCGGAAGCAGGGATATTCCTTCATGATTGTTGAACACATTCAGAAGGTACGGAATCATTATCCTGCACCGGACCAGGATTTGCTGAATGCAGTTTGTAAAGGCCATGTTCTGCGCTTGGGAGCAGAATATAATTTTCAGCCAATTCACGCGGCTTTTTCTCTGAGACAGTATTACCGTATTTTCAGACCGAGAGCATATTATAACCAGATGCAGTTGATAAGCGCAAAAAAAAATCCGATTATTTATCATTGCTTTCGTTTTATAGGGGAATTCCCGTGGCATAAGGGCAACGTACACCCTTTTAACGGGGTGTATGATGCTTATATGAAGGCCTCACCCTGGAGTGATTATCAGAAGCAGAGCGCGCATCCTGGGGTTTTCCTGAAGGCTGAAAAAATCATATATAGATTTCTTCCAGGGGGGATTTTCCTCTGCATTTTCAGATTGGCTCATTTCTTGTTCCTGTATCAGTCTAATCGGGATTCTTTGAAGAATAAGACCAATAAAATGATGTAAAGGGTTCATATATGGAAACAATCCGGATATCGGTTATTACAGTATGCTATAATGCGGAAAAAGTCATGGAAGACACGGTTCGATCTGTGTTATCGCAGGATTATGACAATCTGGAATACATTATTGTGGATGGAGCATCTTCTGATGGAACATTATCGATAATTCGAAAATACGAGAATGATAAACGAATAAATTGGGTGTCAGAACCGGATAAGGGAATTTATGATGCTATGAATAAAGGGATTGCCATGGCGGAAGGAGATTATATTCAGTTCTTAAATGCCGGGGATGTATTTATTGATGTTCATGTAGTTAGAAGAATGGCGGTATTTCTCAGACAAAACGCGACGGATATCGCGTATGGGCATATTTTGTATCGATATCCGGATGATTCTGTGCGGCAAAGAAGCTATACACAGTTTTGTGCCTCAAAGTTTTATTATTTGCTTGGAGACTGTATTAACCATCAGGCGATATTTGCAAAACGCGAATGCCTGGAAAAGGGGTTTGATATCAGTTATAAAATTTGTGCTGACCGGGAATGGATGTTGCGGATGAAGAAGGCGGGATACAAGTTTCAGGCGAGCAACCTGGTGATATGCGAATATTCTCTTTCAGAAGAGAGTATCAGTATTAAAAATCGAGTGCTGTCGGATCAGGAAGTCTGTCGGTGTATCAAAACGCATTTGGCGGGAGGATATTGGTTATTTGCATTTGTAAATTGGCTGCGAAGGGGAAAATGGAGTGCGAAGGTGCTGCATATATTGTATAAAATTATTTATATCAGATGAAAGTGAGGTTAAGGTGTGGATATAAAAGGCTACATCAAATCAAAAACAACTCCGATAGTCGGAAATTGGAAAATCCGTAAACCCTTGTATGATTATTGGACTCCTATGAGCAGTGAGGAACCATTAGTTTATAATGAAAATGGACGCCCTTATAATTTTTATTTTATGAGAGACGTTCATTTCGCAGCAAATCCCTATAAGAATACTGGAAAGTATTTTATCTGGGATCGGTATGCATATGGACTAAAGACGCATTTTTATACGCATAATGCCATGCTCAAAACAATAGGAGAGCCGGTTATAAAGTATGGGATGCTTGTGGAATCCCGCGCTATTGTTCCGGATGATTATAATATCTTTATCCGTCATAAGGGATTGGAATGTGATTTTGACAAAATATTTTCCTTTGATGAAGAGATTCTTAATTCTATATCAAATGCATATTTTTATCCATGTTGGGCGGCACCATGGTATATGGAAAAAGAAAAGAAGCTTGATGAAAATGCATATATGGGGAAGGAGAAAGACATATCCTTTTTATCCTCCGATAAAGTGATGTGTAAAATGCATAAAAAGAGAATAAAAGCGGCGCAGGAGTGTTATAAGAAAAATTTGGCCGATGTATTTGGCAGAGCGATCGGAGAGGGATATGTTGAACTTGAAAATGTATTAAAAAAATATCGGTTCTCAATCATTATTGAAAATGATCAGAGGGAATATTATTTTACGGAGAAAATTACGAATTGTTTTGCTGCGCAGACAATACCGGTTTATTTAGGGGCGAAAAAAATTGGTGATTTTTTCAATACTGATGGGATCATTTCCATTACAGAAAAGGATCTGGATAAATTGGAAGATGTTTTACGGCAGTGTACGATGAATGAATATAAAAGAAGGCTGCCTGCAGTTTTGGACAATTTTCAGCGTGTGCAGGAATATCGGAATATGCAGGATTATTTATATGAGCATTATTTACAATAAGCGGCAAAGATCATGATGAGCCGGCCGGAAAAACTTGGGAGCTAAAATGAATAAGTGGGATTACTATTGTCTGCGAAAGATATCAGAATTAATAAATAGAAGAGTTTTAAAACGAGAAATAATGTGTTATGCTGGCAGAAAGTTGTGGGACGCAGATGCGGGAAACAGGAGGATTGGCCAGTTAATTAATGCTGGACTTCCTTTTGCTGCTTGCAGATTTGGCTCCACCGAATTGAGTGTGATATTAAGCCGTGAGGCGCATAAAAACCACAGGATATATAAAAATAATGATCATAATTTATATACTTTATCCGGATTTTTTCCAAACGATGCAAAAAAGATAGATTATTTTGTTGAATTGTTGCTTAATATGATTCATGAAATAGATTTGCTTGGGGTATGGTTTTCTTCTTTAGAAGAATATGTTATTGGTGAGTATATGCCGGACACCCAATTAACACATTTGGTCGCGCTGGAACCATATGTGTTTGCGGAACCATGGTCAAAGGAAATAAAGGGCAAAAAGGTATTAGTGATCCATCCATTTGAGGAAAGTATTCAAAAGCAGTATGCACGGAGAACTCTTCTGTTTCAGAATCAGGAAGTTCTGCCGGATTTCGAATTAAAGACTTTAAAGGCTGTACAAACGATCGCTGGAGAAAAGGATAAAAGGTTTACGACATGGTTTGAAGCTCTTGATTATATGAAGTCCGAGATGCGTCGCATTGATTTTGATATTGCGATCATTGGATGTGGAGCGTACGGGATGCCCTTGGCGATAGAAGCGAAGAAAATGGGAAAGCAGGCGGTGCATTTGGGAGGTGCGACGCAACTGCTTTTTGGTATTATGGGCAGTCGCTGGGATCACAATGATTTGATTCAAAAAATGTATAATGAGTACTGGGTTCGGCCGGGGACGTCGGAACAATGCAGGAATGCTCAGATTGTGGAAAACGGATGTTATTGGTAGATTTGGATGTTTACCAAATGGTAAAGGATGTGAAATGAACAAGACTGCAGTTGTGACAGGTGGAACGCATAAAGATGCAGCAGCCATAGGGGTTTTAGCGCTCAATATTAAAGACAGGGCAGCTAAGCTGGGAGAAGAACTGATCGTATTTCATGATGGCTTGTCCAGAAGAGACAGAGCCATTATTTCTTCTGTGTTTCCAACTAAGTTTTACCGATATCATTTTAAAATAAGCTGGCTGGATAGAAGAAAGAATCGTTCTATACGATATTTTTCCCCAATGGTTTTTTGCAAGTATGAATGTTTGCAGCTTCTGAGAGAATATGATTGTGTTATCTGGACGGATTATGATGTTGTAATTCTGAAAGATTTACATGAGTTAAAGGAGTCTCCTGCAGCCTT
This sequence comes from uncultured Eisenbergiella sp., assembly GCA_947627215.1. Taxonomy (GTDB): domain Bacteria; phylum Bacillota; class Clostridia; order Lachnospirales; family Lachnospiraceae; genus Gallintestinimicrobium. The sequence goes on along the minus strand of CANQVD010000006.1, from coordinate 30,796 downwards.
ACAGTTGGTAGAAGCTGACGGATCCTTACGGGATATGTTCCTGGAGGAAGGCAAAATGCTGCAGATAGAAGGGATTGATCTGGACCAGAAAGGGGTGACAACGCCTTTATTTGTATTAAACAGAACAATTGGAGATTATATGGAGTATTATCGGTGGTGTAATGAGGCCACATTAAAATACAGTTCCTATATTGATCTTCCGGAACAGTGCATTTTTTCCATGATGCTTCAAAAATATAATATTAAGTATGAGTGTTTATGTTCGGAAAAATATGTGGCATCTCCCCGAAAGGATTATCAGAACGCTTCTGTCATTCACGCGGCTGGAAGGCCTAAATTCTGGGAAGGTCTTCGAAATGAAGAGTGGGAAAGGTATTATGCTTTGTGGCTTGAGCTTGGAGGGAGTGAATATAAAGTGCCCTTGAAAGAAAAAATAATAAAGTGGAAGGAAAAAATCAGAAAATAATTACGGATAAAGGTCATGACGGAGATTCTATTCAATGATATATGCACCGATTATTATTCCAACATTAAATAGAATTGAACATTTAAAAAGATGTATTCGTTCATTGCAGGATAATGCATGGGCGGAGTACACTCCTCTTATTATTTCGGTTGATTATCCTCCTGAAGACAAATATCGTGATGGGTATCAGAAAATATGCGCTTATCTGAGAGATGGCGTAGCAGGATTTTTAAATCTTAAGTTTTTTTTTCAAAAGAAGAATCTCGGTGTATATGGGAATATTCAGTTTTTGAGATCTTATGTAGCGGAAAGATATGACAGATATATTTATATTGAAGATGATAATGAACTGTCGCCAAATTTTATAGAGTATATTGACAAGGGTCTGGAGCTTTTTGAAAATGATGACAGAGTCGTTGCGGTGTGCGCAAGTGGAGCAGCGGAGGAGAAGGATGAGGATGATTCAAATGTTGTTTTATCTCATAATTTCAGTGCATGGGGATATGGAACGTGGGTCCGGAAAATGAAGACATATGAAAAGGAGATTACAAGAGAAAGTTTTTTGAATATAGCCAGCAGTTGGAGGATGCTTTTAAAGATATATCAATATGATTATGAATTGGTGTATGCGTTGCAAAATGTGATATTGAGAAGGACGGGGATGTATCGTCTGCCGGATGGACAGATACCAGTTATTGATATGACGTTGAAAATATATATGGTTTTAAATGATAAGTATGCAGTTTGCCCCAAGTTACAGAAAGTTCGTAATTGGGGGTATGATGGAAGCGGCGTCAATTGTCTTTTGAATGATCTGTATGACCCCATGGATATACGGATTGATCGGAACAGAAATTTTTCATATTGTTATATGGAACCCATGGAGGTAAACCGGATATTTCGAAAAAATTCTTTGGCTACATTTTGCAGGGCAACTGCAGCATATATAGAAATGCTGCTGTGGAAGATATGCAGAGAACGACACTTACAAAGTGGTAAAGAGGGGTCTTATGACAGAAAAGTTTGATATACGTGATTGGGAGAATCCCTTATTACGGGAAGCCTATGATCAAAAAAATTATTGCTGTATAGATACTGGCGCAGATTCGAATATCTGTTATATCTTCTTTTCCAGCAACGGTTTATATTATCCAGATACCGAGGCAGTTTTCAGGACGCAAATTCTGGAAAAGAACCGATATGAATGGAAGTGGGTTGTAAAGAATTCGCGTATCCCCGATGTGGCTGGCCGGATCATTTATGTCAGGGATATTTATAAGTGTTGGTATTCAAAAGGAATTAACAGCAAGATTAATACAATTGACAAAGTAATTACATTGTTAAAGGAACTGACGAATCATTATCGGGTAATAACTGTGGGAAGTTCGGCCGGGGGATATATGGCTGTGCTTTCGGCAATTATGTTAAAAGCAGGCTATTGCCTGAATTTTTCTGGCCAGTATCATATTGCAAAAGAACTTGGAAATCCGTATTGTGATTTGACGAAATTTCTTGGTGACTATGGAGGGGAGATTTTCTATTTTGTCCCTGCTTATTATGAGGAGGACCGAAAGGAATATCTGAGCGTAAGAGATTTTGCATGTGTGAAAGCATTTTTGTTTGATGGCCATAAACATGCTTCCACAATGCTTACTGGGAATATGTGTGATATTGTGGATTGTTCGGAAGACCGATTATTGTTTTATTTCCGGAAATATGAAGGAAAGAAAATTAAAAAAATGGAATTCCTTTTCTATACGGTCCCAGTGCCAAAGCAGGTTAAAATTCTGCAAACGGAAATAAAGGGATTTATTATCAGAAAATTGCGAAGACACTGGAACGGAATATAATCAGGACTGTGGGAAATGAGAGATATCAATACATTTTTTCGAATCATAGGACAAATAAATTATATTATGACACAGAAGCAGAAGCAACAGCTTTGGGGTCTGTTCCTTCTGGGGCTTGGGTGTGCGCTGGTACAGATGCTGGGGGTATCAGCGATTCTGCCGTTTGTTCAGGCGGTAATGGCACCGGAACGGATAATGGGAAATCGATATATTGCTCCTGTGCTTCATATACTTCATATTACAGATCCTAACCTGGTGATCGTGGTTGTTGGAACGGGAATTATTTTGATTTATCTTTTTAAAAATATATATTTAATTGTGGCAGGAGATATTCAGACAAGATTCCGGTGTCATTTTCATGAGAATCTCTCCATTAGATTGCTGACAGCTTATTTAAATCGTCCGTATTCTTATTTTATAACAACCACAAGCGCGGCAATCATTCAGGCGATTCAGAATGATTCAAATTGTGTATATGATACGATAAATGTTTTGTATCAATTGGTAGCCGAGGGGGCTACTATTGTTTTTCTTGCGGTGCTTCTTGCATACTCTGATCTATTTATGGCAGCGGGTGTACTGACGATATGTCTGTTGTGTTTTTTGCTTGTGACACTTGGATTTAAGAAAAGGCTGAGCGAATACGGAGTGATCTCCCGGGAGGCTCGAGAAGAACAGTATAAATATCTTTACGAGCCGATCACAGGGAATAAAGATATTCAGGTAATGCAGAGGAGTTCCTATTTTATTCGGGCTTTTCAAACGGCAACGAAAAAAGTAACGAAGACGACGATCGTTTATAATATCATCTCGATGCTGCCTGAGAAGATCATCGAAACAATATGTGTGGCAGGAATCATTGGGATCGTGTGTGTGCGCATTCAAATGGGAGTAGACGTAGGGGATTTTATTCCGCAGCTCTCTGTTTTTGCAGTGGCGGCCTTTCGGATTTTGCCGTCTGTATCTAAGTGCGCAGGATATTTTCAGACGCTGGTATATTTTCGGCCTTCCGTTGAGACGGCTTATGCGGATATGGAAGGGTTTAATCGATATGAGGAAATGTTTCGGGAATATTACCAACGGGAACGAGAGCGTTTGGAGAAACTGGAGATTTCTTTGGATGATCTGGATTTTGAGAGGGAACTTCGGCTGGAAAATGTCAGTTGGAAATATGAGAGCTCCGATGACTGGGTGATTCGCGGATTATCCCTGCGCATTCGAAGAGGAGAGGCTGTAGCGTTTATCGGGTCGTCCGGAGCGGGAAAAACAACGCTTGCAGATATTATTCTGGGATTACTGAAGCCAGAGCAGGGAAGTGTGTATATGGATGGTGCCGATATTTTCGCGATGCCGAAAAACTGGAGCAGAATCATCGGATATGTACCGCAAAGCGTTTTTTTGATTGATGATACGATTCGAAGCAATGTAACATTCGGACTGGGACCTGAAGAGGTCAGTGATGAAGCGGTATGGAGCGCACTGGAAAAAGCGCAGTTGAAGGAGTTTGTCATGCATCTTCCTGCCGGTTTGGATACCATGGTGGGTGAACGGGGGATCCGTTTTTCGGGAGGACAAAGGCAGCGAATTGCGATCGCCCGGGCGTTATATCACAGCCCGGAGATCCTGGTACTGGATGAGGCGACATCTGCGTTGGATGGAGAAACGGAAAGTGCGCTGATGGATGCGATAGACCGGCTGCATGGAGATAAAACACTGATTATTATTGCGCACAGACTCAGTACGATCCGGAATTGTGATACGATATATGAAATCAAGAATGGAAAGGCCATGAGAAGGAGCAAAAAGGAGGTATTTGGAGAATAGCGGATGAAAATTATTGCGAAGGACACAAAAGAATCCTGTTTTTACATTAGAACGATCACATCACGGGATGTGGAAACGCTGCGCATCTGGAAAAATGCCAATCGGCACAGTTTTTTTTATCAGGAATTGATATCTCCGGAGCAGCAGTTGAAGTGGTATGAAGGCTATCGGCACAGACCCGATGACAATATGTTTATGGTTGAGGAGGTGCTGAAGGATGAAACGGAAGAGAATCGCTATCATGCAATTGGATGCATGGCATTCCGGAGGAAGGACGCCGAAACTGTAGATCTGTACAATATCATCAGGGGGCAAAGGAGTAGGGGGACTGCCTCCATGAGAGAGGCGATGTCTCTGATGCTGAATTATATTAAATTGCGCTTTCCGGGGGTGCGTATTAAATGCGATGTTCTGAAAGATAATCCTGCGGTTGCATGGTATGAAAAATGCGGGCTTGCTATTTGGAAGGAAAAAGAGTATTATATTATGGGTATCGCGCAGAAGGATATTCCGGACATAGAGATAGAAATTATTGATGAGGAGAATCAACATGATTAATGTTTTTGGCTCCAAGGTAGGCCAGGAGGAAATCGCGCAGATCGCGGAAAGCATCAATAATCAATGGATGGGGATGGGTCCAAAAACCAAGGCTTTTGAAGCCCAAATGGCGAAACGGCTCGGTAAGGACAGGTTTGTTCTTGTTGACAGCGGGTCTAATGGTCTCTACATGGCGCTTACATTGCTGGAATTGCCCAAGGGGAGTGAAGTGATCATTCCGTCATTTACCTGGGTGTCCTGTGCGCAAGTGGTTATGCTGGCGGGTTGTGTCCCGGTATTTTGTGATGTGGATCTGGAATCACAGAATGTGACTGCGGAAACGATCAAATCTCATATCACAGAGAATACAAGTGCGGTTATGGTGGTGCATTATGCCGGGCTTCCTGTAGATTTGGATCCTATTTTAGAGTTAGGCTATCCGGTTATTGAAGATGCCTGTCATGCTGTGGATTCCGTATACAAGGGAAGGGCATGCGGCACCATCGGCGACGCCGGCGTATATAGCTTTGACGCAGTGAAGAACCTTTCCATGGGGGAAGGGGGCGGTGTCGTCGCGAAAGATCCAAAGCGGATTGAAAGGGCGAGCGTGCTGCGGTACTGCGGGATCGGAAAGTCCGGTTTTGAAGCCTCTACGCATGGAAAGGAGCGTTGGTGGGAATATAATATCGTAGAGCCTTTTATCAAAATGAATCCTTCTGATATTGCTGCAGGCATCGGGCTGGCGCAACTGGGAAAGCTCGACGAACTACAGGCATATAGGAAGAAGATATGGGACATTTATCAGGATGCATTCCGGAATGTGGATTGGATTGAAACGCCTCAGGACGCGAAACAGGGAGACAGGCATTCTTATTTTACCTACTTTATTCGAGTGCCGAGACGTGATGAGTTGGCAAAATATCTGTTTGAGAATGAAATATATACGACATTGAGATATCATCCGCTTCATTTGAACGCAGTATATAAAAGTAAAGCGGTTTTGCCGAATAGTGAGCTTTTAAATGAAACAGGGATCAACATTCCCCTGCATCCCAGCCTTACGATGAATGATGTCGATAAAATTGTAGATCGGATCAAAGCATTTGGAAGATAAGTGTTGGACGAGACGGAGGAACCGGGAGATGCTGTCTATGAAGAGAAAATCAGGAGATAGGCAGCATCTCCTTTGTTTATTTTATTAAGGAAGACCTGGATTATAAAAGAGGGGGATGGTCAGACGGAATGATGAAGAATAAGCCATCAGTATCTCTTATTGTGATTTCTTATCAGCATGAGAAATATATTGCGGACTGTTTGGAGAGCATTGTGCGTCAGACATTTACTGATATCGAGTTTCTATATTTGGATGATGCTTCTAAAGACCGCACTTTTCAAATTGCGTCTGCATACAGAGAAAAGCTGGAATCGCGTTTTCGAAGAGTGGTTTATATTGAAAACAACGAGAATGAGGGACTTGTTAAGAATCTGAACCGGTTGATTCCCCTGTGTGAAGGGAAATATGTAAAATTTCTGGCGGCCGATGATTTTATGATAGGGGACGGTATAGAGAAGTCCGTAGATTTTTTGAATGCGCATAACGAGTACGATATGATATATTCAAATGTGGTGTATGGAAACGAAAATACACATTTTCCGTTTGATCTGTCAGAAGAAACTGAAACTGTGCCAATTGCGCTGACTGCCGGGCGTTCCATGTTTGAACTTTTATATGAGCATGATTTTATTGCGGCACCGGGTGTCATGGTAAAAAGAAATGTATATGATCGGCTGGGGCTTTATGATGAGAAAATTGGGATTGAGGATTGGGATTTTTATCTGCGCATTGCCAGAGAAGGCCAGATCGGATATCTCAACGCATATACGGCCATGTACCGGATTCTGGATTCTTCTCTGAGTCATTCCTCGCTTCCGCAGAGGAGAATGAATATGCAGAAGAGCCGACTTCAGATTTTAGAAAAATATAGGAACGATATCTTAAATCCAGATGAAAGAATAGAGCGGGAGTTAAATGATGCGCTCCGGGATGCATTTCATATTCGAAGCAGAGAATATTTAAGATATTTGCGCGATTACGTAAAACGGAATCAGGTAAAAGTTCATTCCGGGAATCGGATCCGGTACATTATGTATATCATGGGAATGATCCGAATTGGGGATTTCTGGAAGGCAAAATGGAATTCGACAAGGTAAATCAGATGAAAATTGTGCATATTGCTACGACTGATTTTGGCGGAGCATATAAGGCTACCGAAAGAATACAGGCATGTATGCGCCTGTATGGGGTGGACTCTCAAATAATAGTTCGGTCCCGTTCCCTAAATACAGATACTATTGAGGCGGTTAATACGCCTTTAAAAAAGCTGTTTTCTAAAAGCAGGAATCTATGCAATCTGCTGCTTTCTCATGGAGAAGTGGTAACGGATCTGCTTGGAATTGATATAACGAAAAGAGAGGAAGTCAGGAACGCGGATGTTATTGTGCTGCATTGGGTAAATTCTTTTCTGTCAACGGCGACCGTCAGAAAGCTTGCAGAACTGGGAAAGCCAATTATATGGGTTATGCATGATATGTGGGTTTTTACCGGTGGATGCCATTATGATGCGAATTGCGGCAGATTTCAGAGTGGATGTGGGCATTGCCCTTTTCTTCCGTACAGTTGGGAAAAAGATATTTCATCCTGGAACTGGAGAAGAAAACAAAAGCTTTTTCGGGATATATCGCTTTCTTTTGTCGCAATCAGCAGATGGGAAAGACGGTGTGCTGTGTCAGCCGGTCTCTTGGGGAAAAGGAATGTGATATGGATTCCTAATCCAATTAATATAGATATTTTCAAACCCATGGAGAGGGAAGAACTTCGAAGAAAATACAGGGTTGATAATAAGAAGGTCATACTGTATGGGGCGGATAAGGCGACGGGGAACAAAACGAAAGGATTTCAACATTTTTTAGATGCTTTGAAAGAGATTGACGATGAACAGTATATTGCCGTATGTTTCGGACGGACATCTGGGAAAGAATATACATGTTTAAACAACATAAGGATGGTTTTTCTGGGGAACATTCGGGAGGAAAATGAGCTTGCTGAATGGTATAATGTTGCGGATGTTTTTGTGGCGCCGTCTTTGCAGGAAGCATTTGGATATACTGTTTGCGAGGCTTTATCCTGTGGGACCCCTGTTGCTGCGTTTGCAGTTGGGGGAATTATGGATCAGGTTGAACATAAAAAGAATGGGTATCTGGCAGATGTGCGCGATGTTCGGGGGTTGGCTGAAGGAATCGTATATTGCTGTGAGAACAGAGAGAGATTGGGGGCAGCCGCCCGGGAACATGTAGTAGAAAACAATGCATATTCTGTTGTGGGTGAACAATATCACAGTCTGTGCGAGGCGCTGCTTTCGGAGGAAAACCAATATGGGAGACATAAATAGACGATATGATAGTACGGTTATTGTTTTTTCGAAAGACAGACCCATGCAGCTTCATGCATATCTGGAAAGCCTGTTCCGGTTTTCGGACTGCAGGGATGAGATGGTATATGTTCTATACAAAGAAGTATTACCAATCAGCTACCATGAGGTAAAAGAATATTATCCTCTTGTCAATTGGATAAAGGAGGAGGATTTTCGAAGTCAACTGGAAGATATACTCGAGAAGGCAGGTCAGTATGTGATGTTTGGCTGCGATGATGTAGTTTTTACCGGGTACTTTCATCTGTCTGATATGGAGGAATATCTCAACAGAAATGAGGAGGTTTTTGGGTGTTCGCTGCGCCTGGGGCGCAATATAAGACCATTTCCCAGGCATGTGACGTCTGAGGGAATGTTTTGCAGGTGGGACTGGACGGAGGAAAAAAGTCATTACGGGTATCCGTGGGAGTTGGATTGTACATTATATCGAAAAGCTGATGTAAAAAGAATAATTACACAAGCTGGCCGGATTGAGTCGCCTAATTTCCTGGAATATATTCCGGAGCAGGATCCGCAGAAGTATATAGAGCGAAAATATCTGGCCTGTTATAGTGGAAAAAGCAAAGCGCTTGTAATTACAGTAAACCGGGTACAGGATACGCATCCTAATGAGGTTGATGATTCCGGACGAACAGACGTGTTGAGTCTGTTTATTCAATACCGATATGAGAAGAAGAGGCTTGATATCGATGCGATCTGCACGCTCAGGAATGTGTGCGTACACGTAGGAAACAAGTATTTTATCCTTACAGGAAAACAATATTATCATAAAACAGGCGGTGCTTTGCAGAATTTTATGAATAATATAAGATTCCTCTGGAAGAATCTACTGCCAGAGTGGATGGAATTGGAGAAGACAGAAAATATGCTGTATATTCAACTCCAGAATATGTCTATGGGAGGGCAGACCCCCTTGCTCCTAAACAGCAAGGATACGGTAAAGCTGCTGCAGGAAAGTCCCAAAAGCTTCTGCCGGTTTGGAGATGGTGAATTTACTCTCATGGGCGGGAACTCCATTGCCTTCCAGGATTATGACCCTGAGCTTGCCTTGGCACTGTGGGAAATTTTCGCCACGATGGATACAGATGTATATATCGGGATCCCTTATCAGCAGTTTGAAGCACCGGTGGAGTTGAATGATTGGGTGCGTCGGTTTTATTTTTCATCGGGACAAAAAGTAAGGGATTTTTTATATAAATATATGCCGCGGGAAAGGCGCCTTTATATTGATACCGGGTTTAATCAAGTGTATCAGACTTACCGTGATATGAATTTTGCTGTTTACTATGAACAGGTGAAAAAGTTGTTTCAGGGGAAACGGCTGACGATCATTGTGGGAGAGGGTGTATTGGATTTACTGAAGTATAACGTATTCGAGTATGCGGCCGATATCGATTATCTTTATGGGCCGCGAAAAAACGCATACGTTCAGTATGAGGATATTCTCCATCAGGCGCTGAAGCTGACTCATGACAGATTGATATGCGTCATACTGGGCCCCGCCGGAAAGGTGCTGGTACGCGATCTTACAGGAGCCGGATATATGGCTTGGGATATCGGACATCTGGCAAAGGATTATGATGCGTTTCGGAAGAGAAGCCCGAGAGGGGAGGCTGAGATTACACGGTTTTTTGAGCCGGATTAGGGAGACGGGGGATAGGAATAAATGGTACATATGGCTATTTGAATGTTTTTGCGGAAAATGGAGCGAAGTGTTGAAATGAAGCTATATAAAAAATATTTACTAATAAATATTTTTGGTGTATTATGATACAGAAGGTTTACAGAAGTTTAATGATTCGTTCATGGTCAAAAAAACAGGGCATTTTGTAAGGGTGAATTAACAGGAACTGGAGAAAATATAGCACCGTGCAGCAAAAAGTGAAAGGTATGATATGAGAAAAGTATCCATCATCATTCCGGTAAAAGAAATAAACGATTATATCAGACAGGCAATGTATCATTATGCTCACCTTGATTATGATAATTATGAGATTCTGATTTTTCCGGATTATGAATCTGAAGAAAAGTTTCCTGAGAATACCAGAATAATTGCAAGCGGAGAAGTAGGTCCTGCAGAGAAAAGGGATCTGGCATTGCAGTATGCAGAGGGGGATTTTTTTGCATTCACGGATGATGATGCGTATCCGCGGAAGGATTGGCTGAGGAATGCGATGCCTTATTTTGACGATCCTGAGGTCGGGGCGGTGGGAGGACCAGCGGTTACTGCTCCGGAAGATGATGTATGGCAGAAAGCCTCAGGTAAAGTCTACGAATCCTTTTTATGCAGTGGAGGATATGCTTATCGGTATTTGCCCAAACCGGAAAGGGAAGTTGAAGATCTTCCGTCTGTCAATCTGATTGTCAGACGTGGGGTGTTCGAAGCGGTTGGCGGATATGATTCACACTTTTATCCGGGAGAAGATACAAAATTATGTCTGGATATTATAAAAAAGGAACAGAAGAAAATTATTTACTCACCGGAAATCCTGGTATATCATCATAGACGGCGTTTATTTAGCGCACATTTGATTCAGGCAACCAGTTATGCGAAGCACAGGGGATATTTTGCCAAAACATTGCCGGAGACTTCCTGTAAGCTGGCATATTTTATCCCGTCCTTATTTCTTTTGGGGCTAATAGCGGGTCCTCTAATAGCTATATTTATACCGGAAGTGTGGTATATTTATTTTTCTGTATTGGCATTATATATGGTTTTACTGGCCATAAGTATTCGTAATGCTGATTCATTGATTGTATGGATATTGGCATTTGGAGGAATTTTTGTCACCCATGTTGGATATGGGTACTGCTTTATGCAGGGGCTGTTGGCGAAGAAGCTGGTTCGTTGATTTGAGGTCAGAAGTTATGAACAGGGAAAAAGTTGTCTGGAGTCGGCGTTTCATTATCGGAATAATCGGTTTGGGCATAGCGGTATTAGGGGCTTTATATTATTACGGCCTTCAATTGGCATTTCAACCGTATGCGGAGGATTTGTATTCAATATGGGAATGGTATAAAATCCTTCACTTTCAAGTTGAAAAATTGAATTATGAATATTTATATGACATTTTCTGTTATCTCGCCGTGAGAATTGGAGGAATGAGTTTTTTTTCTCTTCGGCTGCTGTTTTCCATGCTTCATGCAGTAATATTATTCTGCACATGGTGGTTGGTTGGGGGGGGCAGGAAATCCGATTTTTCCAGATTGTATTATTCCCTGCCGTTATTTATTTGGTTCGCGGTGCTTCTTCATCCTGCAACAGCAGAGGACCCGTACGGCTGGATTGCGGACTATGGATCCGATTTCATTTATCAGTGGCCATATGTTTATCATGCTTCTGCAAGAATATATGCATTGATCGGTTTGCTCCTTATTGCCTGCTATCTGCGTTTAAAATCGAGACGCGGAAAGATGATGATTCTTTTTGCTGAAACGGCTATTTCTTTATATGCGATTTCTACCGGGGATCTGATTTATTTTGCATTGTTTCTGGTCCCAGCGGGAATTGTTTTATTTATTCATGGATTACATACGGAAAGGGTCAGAAAACAAATCGTATTTTGGGGGGTAGTCTGTGCCGGTCTGTTCTTATTGTCAAAATTTGTCCCATGTGGCAGTTCATTTTGGAGCAGAGAGAGAACCTATTCCTATGGTGTCATATATGGAGGAACGAACTGGCTTACTATTGATATGATTTGGTCCACATTACAGAATTATATCATCAAGGTGCTGGATTACTTTACCATTCTATTGCCCTCCGCCCCGGTAATCAGTTTTTATTCTGTCCTGTACGGAATAAAACTTGTTCTGCTTATTTTGGGTTATGTCATTATTTTCAAAATTATCGGGTGCAGTATTGCAAATAAGTGCATTGACGGTATGCCGTTTGATGTCGTGGATGAAATTCTGGCGTGGTCCTATCTGGTGCTGTCAGCGGCGATGATTTTTACGGAATATGGATATAATGTGGTTTATACAGAACGATATGGAGTGGGACTGGTGACAGTGATGACAATTCTTTTGTGTCGTCATCTGGCGGGTTATTTACAGTGTATCTTTCGGCGAGTGGAACTTTCACAATGGGAGAGGACCGGAATTTTCTGTATTTTATTTATGCTGAGCCTGTGCAGTGCAAAAAAAGTGTGGCAATTTTCTGCGCATACCTGTCATGATGAAGATATGGCGGCTGTTATTGAGTATATTGAGGAAAACCGGTTGGAGGGGGCTGTTGCATCCTGGTATTTTGCCCCTGTATTTACAGCATTGAGCAGAGGGGATGTTGTTTTCTGCACCTCGATAGAGGAATTTCAGGAGCTATACGGAGAGGAGGCGGTTATTCATTATATGGTTACCCGCTATGATCATGATTCGGGAAGGTATCATGATTATCTTTATTTTGAAAATTTTGGGGATTATGAAGAATTATGTGATAAATATTCAACCCCTTCCTATGTGATAGATTATAACAGCTTTAGCCTTTGTGTATGGGATGATGGATTGAAAATACCGGAAGAGATTCAGTAAAAGGAAAGGACTATTATGAAAATATCTATTGCATATCCGCCGCTGTCAACAGAAAAAGGTGTGCCATTGCTTTCCCAGAACCGTCAGTTCCAATGGTTTAGCAGCCCTACCTATATATATCCGATGGTGCCTGCGTATGCGGCGTCTTTGCTGAAAGAAAAGGGATTTGATGTTGTATGGGATGATTATATTGCGGAAGAGAAATCCTATCAGGATTTTTTGAAGTATTATCGAAATGCCGACCTGGATGTGATCATGATTGAGACCAAGACTCCAGTGGTAAAAATGCATTGGAAAATTATAAATGAACTGAAAGCGATTGCTCCGGAATGTTTTATCGTTATGGTTGGGGATCATGTAACAGCTTTTCCGGAGGAAAGCATGGAAAACTGTGCCGTGGATTTTATTTTAACGGGAGGAAATTATGATTTCCTGTTGCTGGATCTGTGTGAAAATCTCCGGTGGAATTCAAAAAGCGTGCAGGCGGAAAAACTGGAGCCGGGAATTTATTATCGGGAAAACGGGAGAATCAAGAATACCGGGCCGTTTCGGCTGAATCAGGATCTGAATACTCTTCCCATGATCGACCGGGAGCTGACGAAGTGGTATTTATACAGCGAGAAAAACGGAAATTATTCCCGCTTGCCGGGGACATATACGATGGCGGCAAGGGATTGCTGGCATCATTGCTGTACCTTCTGCAGTTGGACAACCCTGTATCCGTCTTATCACGTGAGAACGCCGGAAAAATTGCTGGATGAGATCGGTGTACTTATTGAAAAATATGGGATCAGAGAAATTATGGATGATTCCGGGGCTTTTCCTGTTGGAGAATGGCTGCAGACTTTTTGCCGTGGCATGATCAGCAGGGGATATAATAAAAGGGTCATATTGGATTGCAACATGCGGTTCGGAGCCCTTTCTCTGGACGATTATAAACTGATGAAAGAAGCGGGGTTCCGGTTTGTCTTATTCGGTCTGGAAAGTGCGAATCAGGAAACGCTGGACCGTATCCGGAAACGGGAAAAGATAGAGGACATGATAGAAAGCTGCCGGAATGCAAAGGCAGCGGGACTGTCGCCTCACATTACGATCATGTTCGGATATCCCTGGGAGGATGCAGAACAGATTTCGAATACAGTGAAGCTGGGGAGGACGATTTTGAAGAAGGGTTGGGCGTATACCCTTCAGGCGACAGTACTGATCCCCTATCCGGGAACTCCGCTTTACCGTGAATGCAAGGAAAACGGCTGGCTTCTTACGGAGAATTATGAAGATTACGATCAGCGAATGCCTGTAATGGCGACGCCGGTGGGAAGCGAAAAGATAAAAGATGCCGTTCGGTCAGTGTATAAGGTGGCCTTCAGTCCAGAATTCATTGCGAGAAGACTGTTGGGAATTCGATCCGTGGAAAATGTGAAATTTATATTAAGGGCGATGAAGAAGGTACTGGGACATTTGATCGATTTTCATTAGGATTTCGAGATATAATATGAAACAGACAGAACCGGCGAAAGGAAGTCATTATGGTGAAAAAAGAAATTGGGAAAATCCTGAACAGATGGGGACTGCAGAACATTGTCTGGAGGGCGCTGTTCTGGTGCCATTTGGACGCTACGGGTAAACTGGATGCGGAGCATCCAAATCATGTGATGTTGGAAAGCAGGAAATTCTTTGCGGATAATGCGGAGCGCATTCAAAATGTTGCGGATATGTTTCAGGATCCTTTGTCCAGAACCGTCTTTCTGAATCAGATTGAATATCGGAGGACATATGACAGAAAGCTGGCCAGGCCGTATAATATGAAAGACCAATATTTCCCGGCGGATTTAGTCAAGTTAGAGGGGGGGGGGGAGGAAGTCTTTGTTGATTGCGGCGCCTATATCGGGGATACAGTTAAACGATTCCTTAAGGTGACCAAAAATAGATATAAAAGGATCGTATGTTTTGAACCGGACCCGTATAATGCGGCGTTATTGCGCCGTTGGGCGAAATCGAAGAAAAATATTGTTGTTTATGAAAGGGGGACCTGGAGTCATAGAGATACCTTATTTTTAAGCGGTGATGGAAGCGCAGGATCAAGAATTGTTGAGGAGAGTTCGAAAGCGAAAGAGATCGATGTCATTGCATTGGACGATGTACCAGAATGTCAGGATGTGTCTTTTTTGAAAATGGATATTGAAGGAGCGGAATGGGAGACCCTGCATGGCGCGATGAAGATCATTGAGAATAAACGCCCTATTTTGGCCGTTTGTATTTATCACAGTGATGAGGATATGCTTCGGATCCCTGAAATGATACATGAAAAATGGCCGGATTACAGGTTATATGTGCGCCATCATTTTTTCCTGCCAATTGAGACTGTATTGTATGCAATCCCTGTAAACCGGAAATGACGTGTTGAAATTGCATTTCAACAGGAAAAGAGACGGATTATGCATCAAAAAGAACTGTCTGTTGCGTATGCGGCAGATAACAATTACGCTATGTTGGCTGGAATTTCAATGATTTCTTTATTTGAGAATAACAAAGAATGTTCGGAGATTTCAGTGTATATTCTTGCCGATAAGATTGAGGCGTATAATCGGGAAAAACTGTGTGCTATTGGGGAAATTTATAAGAGACATGTGTGTATCGTTGATGTTGCAGATATGCTTCTTTCTTTGTCAGAACAGGGAATAAAAGGATATGAAAATGCAACTTCAACGGGGAAATATACGGCATTTGCCCGATTATTGATTCCATATCTTTTTTTGGAAAAGGAGCGGCTCATCTATTTGGATTGCGACACTCTTGTGACAGGAGATATTTCAGAATTGAATACAGTAGATATGTGTGGGAGGCCGATTGGTCTGGCGTATGACTGCTGTCAGAACCGGTATAAAAAGTACATTAATCTGGATGAGAATAGAGGATATTTTAATACAGGGGTAATGGTTTTTGATACAAAACTATGGATAAAGGAGCATTGTACAGAGAGAATTGCGCAGCATATGAGAGATGTGCAGTCGGAATATCCTTTGGTGGACCAGGATTTCATCAATGTTGTATTGGGAAATGAGATTTATACGTTAGGCATGGACTATAATTTCCTTTCACAGTATTTTCTGTATGATTACGACGGCTTGAAAAAGGTATATGATCTGAAAGAAAGTTATTTTTATGAAGAAAAGATATTCGAGAAAGATGCGAAGATCCTCCACTTTTGCGGACAAACCTTTATAAGGCCGTGGTACATAAACAGCAGACATCCTGCGAAAAAAATATATGATAAATATTACGGTCTCAGCCCTTGGAAGGATATGAAACAAAAGCGTTTTGACTGGCAACTTCCTTATAAAGTGCAGTATTTGCTGTGGCGATATTTCCCGAAAAGGGGTGCGGTCTGGTGCGGCAAACTGATGCAGCGGATTTTTATGAAAAGCACGTATGGAGTTTGAATGTAATTTATGGAGATAAGACAAGGTGAAGAGGAAAAGAATTAATGTTTTATACCAGTGCGATGATAAATTTGCATTTATGGCTGGGGTATCTTTTGCGTCTTTGGCAATTAATTCCGATAAAGAGGCAGAGTATTTTGTGTATGTTCTCACCCCGGACATGAGCGAGATAAATCGGCGTAAGTGGTGTGAGGTCAGAGACAGATATTCAGAGGGGAATATTCATCTTCTTTTTTTGCCGGCAGAGGAATGCCAAAAAGAGGTGAATTCGTGGAATGTACCTTCTCACAGAGGGTCCTGGGTTACCTATTACAAATTGTTGCTTGCAAGATATTTTGATGAATCCAGCGGAGTGGACCGAATCATTCATATAGGCGCGGACACCTTGGTAACAGGATCGCTGACAGAACTGGCGGATTTCGACTTCAAAGGGAAACCTTTTGCCATGAACTGGAGTGAAAAGATGCGTTTCAGAGGATATCCTGATGGCGCCAGATATTGTATTGCGGAAATGGTTTTTTTTAATTTGCCGGAGTGGAGAAGCCATCAATGTGAGGAGCGAATCCTGCGATTTATAAAAGCATATGGAGATGTTTTTGGGAGCAAGGATCAAGGGGTTTTATGCAGCCAGTTTGTGGGAGAATATGAGCAGCTTCCGCTGAAATATAATATATATGGAATGACTTTTTTTTTCAGCAAAAGGAATAAACGGCTTTTTAATAATGCTCCGGTTATTTCTCAGGAGGAATTAGAGGAGGCATATGAGAAGCCGGAAATTATACATTTGGCAAGGACTTTCTTATACCGTCCGTGTGAAGTCGGAAGCCTCGACCGTTTATATGATATGTGGTGGAGATACTGCAAATGTTCTCCCTGGCGTGATATGGAACCGATAAAGCCATTCCCTCCATTGAATGCTGCGGAGAAGTTATTTCGGCATATATTCGAGACGTGTCCCATACATCTGGCTGAATGGCTTTATATAAAAGCCAGACATTGGTCCGCCAATGTACAATGGTTCCTGGGAAGGAAGAGGATGGAATGGTAAAAAATTACAATACGGAGATTGATTATTGGAAATTTCTATTTGCGATCATTGTGCTTGAGTATCATAGGGGGGGGTAGTCCGGGGCGGTTATATTGCGGTTGAGTTCTTTTTTGCGGTAACCGGTTATTTAATGGTACAGAGTTTTTTCCGAGATGAGGGGAAAATCAGGACAGATCTCAGCATTGGAGAAAACACTTTCCATTTTCTGTATGCTAAATTTAAAAAGATATATCCGTATGTCATTGCAAATTGCTTTACAGGCTTTTTTATTGCTCAATGGGGGGAGGGCCTATTGCTTGTTCTTAACCGTTTACGGTTTGTAATTTTTAATATACTGTTGCTTAATATGGCAGGATTTTCAGATCTGGGATATCTGTACGTGAACTGGTATATATCCGCTATGTTTATCGCTCTGTTATTCCTGTATCCATTAATGCTGTTTTTGAAGAAAAATTATGTTTACTTGATCTGTCCCCTGATGGTAATATTGATTTATGGCAGAATCTCGGAAAGCTTTGGCAACCTGATAGGAGCGACGGGCCCCGGTGACTATTGGGGGGTGGTGAGGCTGGGAATATGGAGGGCTGTCGCAGGAATATGTGCGGGTGGGATAAGCTGGCTTATTGCCGAACACTTAAAAAGGAATAAATATAACAGGCTTCCTTATCGGATTACGATTACGCTTTGCATATTTGTTTCCGCGTTTTTTATTATCAGCAACATGATATTGTATCCAGGATCTCAGGATTTTATATCGGTTATTTTTATTATAATATTGGTTGGCTTGATATTTTCTCAAAAGGATGTATTATACCATTGTTATAATTCGCGATTAGGGCTCAGCTTAAGAAAGTGGTCCGTTGCGCTTTTCTTTATGGCGGGTTTTGGAACCAATATCATTCGTATTGTGCCGTGTGAGGGGAAAAGTCTAAAGACAGTCGTGTATTATGTCGGCGCTGTCCTGGGCGCGGGACTCACGATGATTTGTATTAATGTTGCTGCTTATTTTCAAAAGAAATGGAAGATATTCGATGAGAAAAGGAGAAAAGTGATAAAATGAGAAATATAGGACAGCTAGTTGAGAAATATAATTTATATTTTTTTTATAAGATTTTTTGCTATTCAGGCTTGGAAGGAATTTGGTATAGAGCTTTGTACAGAAAAAACATGAAGGATGATATACTATTTTATTCAAATTTAGCAAATGAAAAAAGAATTGCAACTATAGTAGATAAATTATCTGATGAAGAGTCTAAAATTACATATATGAAGGCGATTAAATTTAAACAACGACGGAAGGGAATTGATAGACCTCATTTTACTTATCCAGCATATTTTATTCCGGAAATTGGAGAGTGCTTGGAAAGAGAGGTATTTATTGATGGGGGGGGATACATTGGGGATACGTATGAGGATTTCTGTAAATGGTCTAAGGGAATCTTTGGAAAATATGTTTTTTTTGAACCGAGTATTCGTAACTGCGATTTATTTCGGAGTCAGATATCGGATGAGCGGATTATAATTGAAAATAAGGGATTGTGGAAAGAGAAGAGATATTTATATTTTAGCGGAGGAATATCTCAGGGAGAACGAGTTGAAGAAAATGTTGATGAAGGTTTTACAGAACAAGTGGAAGTAGTCTCTATTGATCAAATAGATGAATGTAAAGAGGCGACCTTTATAAAGATGGATATAGAAGGAGCGGAACTTGAGGCGTTGAGAGGAGCAATAGACACTATTGAACGAAATCGCCCTAGACTTGCGATATGTATATATCACAGTAATGAGGATATGCTTTGCATTCCAGAATGGTGTTTTGAACATTGCAAAGATTACTTGTTTTATATAAGGCACCATCATTATCTTCCATGTGATACAGTTTTTTATGCAGTTCCAGTTGAGAAAAGTATGTTAAGCTATAAAATGGAGAAATAAGTTACTTACAGAAAATAATATAGCCGTAGGAGGTAGACAAAATGCGAATTTTGATATGCGGAGGCGCCGGTTATATAGGCTCTCATGTAAATAAATTATTAGCTAAGAAGGGATATTTTACAGTGGTGTTTGATAATTTAATATATGGACATAAGGAAGCGGTAAAGTGGGGGGACTTTATTAAGGGGGATTTAAATAACATAGATGATTTAGAAAGGGTATTCTCAGAGTATGAAATAGATGCAGTTATACATTTGGCTGCTTATGCTTATGTAGGGGAAAGCGTGCGCGATCCGGAAAAATACTATTATAACAATGTGGTTAATACATTGAATCTTTTAAGAGTAATGAAAAAATATGGATGTAGTCGAATTATTTTTTCTTCTACGTGCGCAACATATGGTATACCAGTGATCGTACCGATTACAGAGGATGTGAAACAGAATCCAATTAATCCATATGGAAAGTCAAAGCTTATGGTTGAACATATATTGAAAGATTATCATAAAGCATATGGTATAGAATATGTTGTTTTGCGTTATTTTAACGCTGCGGGGGCTGACCCAGATGGTGAAATCGGAGAAAGTCACATCCCGGAAACGCATATAATTCCGCTGGCACTTGAAACGGCAAGTGGGAAGCGTGAAAGTTTTTCTGTTTATGGAGTGGATTATGATACGTTTGATGGTAGCTGTATCAGGGATTATGTTCATGTTGAGGATCTTTCGCAAGCTCATTTGTTAGCACTTAGGTATTTGGAACAAGGAGGGAAAAGTGATTTTTTTAATTTAGGAAATGAAAAAGGAACCTCTGTATTGGAAATTATAGATTCAGTAAAAAAGATAACAGGAAAAGATTTTGCAGTCTGCTATGACGAGAGAAGGGAAGGGGACCCGCCTAAACTTGTCGGTTGCGGGGAAAAGGCAAAGGATATATTAGGGTGGATGCCAAAATATGAGGGGATTGACGATATTGTTAGGCATGCGTGGCGATGGCATACAAATAAGTTATATTAGCTCCACGCCCCTTTTGGAAATCGTAGGTAAAATTCATGGGGAAAATGTATGAAGAATAGAAAAAATATGATATGTTGAACAGGTTACATTGTAGTTTTTGTTATTAAGCGTGTCTTTATCTGATGGGAAAATGCGTTTCGTATATTTTGTCTTAAGGCTTTAAGGAAAATTTGGAATATATGTGCTATTTTTTTGATATTTTATTTGTGTCTTGTATGGTTGTATATTTGGTGGGAAAGGGCTTAACCGCTTAAAAGTACATTTTACCAACAAGTTATATTGTTTTTATCTGCCCCCAAATTGACATTTTCCTAATGGATTGTTGAAGAAAGGAAATAGAAGAGTATGGATTTAAATACATTGGATGTGGTATGGGCCACAGATAATAATTATGTATTTGTAACGGGAGTTTCAATGGTTAGCTTGTTTGAAAATAACCGTAGTTTTCGAAATATACGGGTATGGATTTTGGATGATAAAATTAGTGAGTGTGGGAAAACACAGCTTACTAATTGTGCAAATCAATATGGACGAGAAATACACTTTCTTAATGTTGACAATTTCTTGTCGATTATTAAACAAACAGGAGCGATGATATGGGGTAATTCTTACTCTACATATTCTAGATTATTTATTGCAGATATTTTGGAGTCGTTTGATATTAAACGAGTTATATATTGTGATAGCGATCTTATTATCGATAATTCATTGAGAGAAATATGGGAGTGGGAACTAGGCGAGTATGTATTGGGGGGGGTGAAAGAATATAATCGCGTGGAAATCAGAGATTTGCTTGGGTTATCTCGAAGCGCAAGCTATTTTCAGGCGGGATTCCTTCTGATTGATATTGAAAAATGGAAAGAAAAAAAATGCACGGAGAGAATCCTTGATCATATGAAAAATAAAACTGCAAAATATCCTTTTGTGGATCAAGATTTGATTAATTGTGTGTTGCATAATGAAATTTGCACTTTGCCAGTTCAATATAATGTTAATCCAAGAGCTATGCAGTTCTCATATAATGAGTTAACTTTTATATACGGATTGAGAAAAGGGGCCTATTATACTGAAGAAGAATTTAATGCTGGGTTGAGAAATGGAAATGGTCCTATTATTTATCATTGTTCTGATCCATGCGGAGGCAAGCCTTGGCAGGAGGGAAATCATCATATATTTGCAGAAAAGTGGGATTATTATTATCAGAAATCGATGTGGTCTAAATTATATAAAAAGACAGAATATAATCCTATATGGCTTGCTAAAATCCAATATTTTTTGTATAGATATTTACCTCATTGCGTATATATAATTTTTTTGGCAATAAGTTCAAAATGGGCGATGTGTAAAATCGTAAAAAGATTTAGCCTTTGAGAATATATAAAGTAAGTTGAAAGATGTAAATTTGAAAATGACTATATCGTGATGTGATATCATAGTCATAGTAAGAGATAGTAACCGAGAAAGGGGCATTTTTTTGAAAATTGATGATTGGTTAGGAGAAGATTGTTCGCAAAATATGGCTGATAAATAACATACTCGAGACTATAAAATTGAAAAAAATAGGTGTGACTTTATAAGACGAGGAGAGATAATAAAATGGGATTGCCACAATTAGGTTTAGCATATACGATAACAAGGGAGTATGTATTAAGAACGTTACCTTCTCTTGTGTCTATCTTGGAGAATAATAGTAGATGTAGAGAATGTGAACGGGTAGATTTAAGCGTTTTTTTTTATATTCAGAATATTGATGAGAATTCTGGAGCGATAAGAAAATTAAAAGAGATATGTAACGAGTATAATGTCAAATTACATATTACCGATTCAAATTACTATGTGGATATTTTAAAGGAGATAGGTGATAAAGAATATAATGGTTCGTATGTGATAGATTTATTCTTGGTCGTACCAGAATATTTGGATGTGAGCTATAATGTATTATTCCTACAGTCGGATGTTGTTATGAATTATGGGCAGCCTTTATATGAATTGGCTCAATATGATTTTGAGGGAGGGAGAAAATCCTGTGCCTCAACTATTGATATGGAGAATTCATCGATGGTAAAAAAGGTGGTGCCATTATCGGAAAGGCAATATGTATTTAATTGTGGTGTTTTTTTGGTTTCCCCGAAAAATTATAAAAAGCATGGTGTTTTTAATCAATATGTTGAATCAATTAAGGAGAAAGGATGGAAGTTTAACTCATATTTTAATGTTTTGAGAAATGCATATGGACTTAAAAATGAATTGTGCATATTACCTATGAAATATCAGGTGTATCCGGGACAAAAAATGTTAAATATTTCACAATGGAAACAAATATTTGGCCTAGATGATGAACAATATTATACCGATAAAGAGATTGAAGAGGCGTTAAGCGATCCTGTTTTTGTGCATTATATAAATTTTGTTGTGAAAAAACCATGGAACGAGGATATGCCTAGGAAGTATAAATATGTTGGTTATTGGCCATATCAAAAAATATGGATAGATTATGCTAAACTTTTAGGGATTAAAGAGGTGTTATGCGAGCCGTGGGAAAAAACTTTGCATGAGAAGATAAAAAGATTTTTTTATGATTTTTGTTGCCCAATATATGTTTTTTTATGTACATTGTTCTACAAAAGAGATGTTATGCGTTGCAATAGAGCGGTTTACAAATTGGATAAAATTGCAACTGGTCGAAGAAAAGCTTAATTTCTTCTTTATGTTGGGGAGAATAAAGTAATTAAGGATAAATATTAATGAGAGAGGGTATAATTCCCCCTCCCCTTTGGGGCGTAACAAGCTTTTCTAAAGGAATGGAAGGTGATACAATATAAGCAGGAAGGGGATATGTAGATGAGTGATCTATACACAAGTCGCAAAATGTATCGAAGCTTATGTATCATTTTGTATTACCGGCAAAGTATAGAAGGGTAGTAATAGACGAGAAGGTGGATGATGTCATAAAGGAAACCTGTGTAGAGATATCTAAAAGATATCCCATCAATTTTCTGGAAATAGGAACAGATAAGGATCATATGCATTTCTTAGTGCAGTCAGTACCGACATACAGTCCAATTCAGATCGTGAGGATCGTAAAAAGTATAACGGCAAGAGAAGTATTCATGGGATGTAAAGAAAAAACTGTGGGGAGGGGAATTCTGGTCGTCCGGGTTCTATGTATCAACGGTAAGTGAACATGGAAACGAATAGGTAATAGCGAATTATGTAGAAAACCAGGGAAATGAGTATAACAAACTCTATCGAGGAAAATGGTAGAAGGATAGCTTAGCTTTTCAGATTATATGTAGAGGAAGAAACAAAGAAATCCCGATACCCCGCTCTCAGGCTTGCCCCGGGGAGGTTCATTGTGTCGTTCTTGAAAACAATCATTGCTTTTAGTTTTATCTGGGGGCAAAAATATGTGGACATGAAGAGTTGGTTGTAGTAGTGTTGTTTGTCATGAGATGATGGAAAGCGATATTTTGATTTATTTAGAAGAAAAGAGGTTGAAAATTTGATGGATGTATTGGTTTCTGTTATTGTACCGGTTTTTAATACTGAATTGCATATTTTAGAGAAATGTATTATCAGTGTTTTGGAGCAGACATTTCAATCAATAGAAATAATAATTGTAAATGATTGTAGCACGAAAAAGGATTTACCATCTTTTTTATTTGAACTTGAGGCGAGGTATGAAGAAGTAAAGGTAATTCATAACATACAAAATAAGGGGATTGCTGGGAGCCGTAACGTGGGGTTAAATGCGGCAAGGGGGAAATGGGTATGTTTTTTGGATCATGACGATTGGCTAGAGGAAGAGTGCATACAATATGTTTATAATTATGCTGAATCAAAGAATACGGATATGGTAGTATTTGGCTATAAAATGGTGAATGAAAGTGGATTTGTTGAAAAAAGCTATCCAGCAATTGGAGATGAGGATTTTGCAGAGTCGCCTTGGTTTATATACGGATCTTCTGCGCCTTGGAACAGATTGATTCGCAGGAGTTTCTTGCTGGAAAATTGTATTAGATTTCCGGAAAAATGTCTTACAGAAGATATTACTTTCAATATAAGGTGTAATTGTTTGGCGCATTTACCATTGGGAATACCATATAGGGGATATTGCAATAGAATTAATAAAAATTCCCTCTCAAGAAGCATTAGATTCGTGTCTATGTCATATAGTGAAATGCCATTTGGTGATATAGAAAAGAATCTGGAATTGGGGTTGAACATTAAAGATTCTTTAGTAAGAAGAATTCACGAAGCGGCAATAGGAGAACAGCTTGCAAGTTTAGTTTGTCTTTTTTCATATAAAAGTGAAAAATTAACAAAAAGGAATGCCCAAGATCAGAGTTCAAAATTAATCCATATGTATATGACAGGATATGTTAATAAGGCGCTTGAATATGGAAAACATATGGATAGTAACAAGACGATGCTAATAATTTATTGGGGATATATGTTTTCTGTTCGACTTCGAATGGATCATATTTATTGTACGTTAGTTTATTGTATATTGAGATTTTTAAAAAAATGATTATATTCAGAATTTGATGGAGGTAAATATGTGGAGTGGTATAAAAAATATTTGTTTTCAGATAATTAAACCTATAAAAGAAAAGTATCAAGCAATGGTGGTATGCAAATATTATAATAATTCAACCGATAAAGAAATAAGAGAAATGGTTGATTATATAAAAAAAAGGGGGAGGTTCGATGCGTTAAATTATTCATTTACGGAAAAATATAAAAGTATTCCCTGTAATATAAATAAGGATAATCAAAAGGGAATGTTTTATGTTTGTTATAATGGTAGGCGATTATATTTTCCTAAAAGTTTTCGTTCTGCAAAGCGTTGTGTGGAATATTATAGAACTATTTTAACTGAACAAGATAAAGAAAGTCCACATCGTTATTTATCGGATATATTTAATGTGGATCAGGGGAGCATTGTAGTAGATGCGGGAGCCGCAGAAGGTAATTTCTCTCTTGATGTTATTGATAAGGCCTCTAAAATAATATTGATTGAGTGTGATGCAGAGTGGGTGGAAGCTTTAAATAGCACGTTTGAAAAAGAAATTCGCGAGGGAAAGGTGGAAGTATTGTCTAAAATGTTAGCTGATTATGATGATGAGAAATTTGTGACAATAGATAAATTGTATAAACAATATGGAAGAATAGATTTTGTTAAAATGGATATTGAAGGTGGAGAAGAACGAGCGTTGAGGGGGGGGGAGGAATGGCTTCGAGAGAGTGCGAATATTAAGTTGGTAGTATGCGCCTATCATACTCCTCTGGCAAACACTATTATAGAAAAGTATTTAGAATGGGGGGGATGCAAGGTGTCACATACAAAGGGATATATATGTCCAAATCCATTGTTTGGTTTTAAACCGCCATATGCACGAAAAGGATTAGTTCAAGGGTGTAAATTAGGAGGCACAAATGAGGAATTTAAAAGTTGATTATTATAAAGGAATTACTATTTTTTTGGTGGTATATGCGCATATTATTTCGTATCTTATATACGATATGAAGGATAATTTATATTCATTTAATAAAGTTATTACTTTAATTTATTCATTTCATATGCCGTTATTTGCACTATTGTCAGGGTATTGTTTGACGTATTCTGTTAATAAAAAAAGTACTGTTAGTACATTACTTGTTTGCAGAATAATAAAGTTAGCTGTTCCTGCTTTAATTTGGGCTGGGGTCGGTTATTTCGAGGATATATTAAGAAGTGTTAAGAGTTTTTCTGTTAGATTTCTTCCAGTGGCATTGATAACAGGAGGCGCATGGTTTATTTGGGTCATTATCATTCTTGATGTTGCAACTACTTTGATTTTTCGGTGTTTTAATAAGAATTATCATTTGAAGTTATTGGCATTGGGGATGTTGCTATTACTTTTAAATGAGTTTATTCCTCATATTGAGCCAATTGCAGTTTTATATTTTCCATATATTTTAGGCTTTATAATTCATGAAAAAATGCTTAGATTTCCGGATGTATTAATTGGTTCATTAGCGGTGGGGTATATTATTTTGTTATTGAGTGTTGGTATTGATTTCTATCGGAGCTATGGTAGCTTTAGGATTTTATCATCTCAATATGGGGTAATAAATCAAATATTTATTAACATATATACTTATTTCTTAATGTTTGGCGGAATTTGTCTTTTTGTGATTTTTTCGGATTTTTTTGAAAATACTATTTGTACTAAGAAGAAGAAAATGATTTGTAATTGGGGGGGGCAAGTCTGCAAATTTATTTGCTCCACGGTCTTATATTACCGCTGTTTTCATTTTTACAGCCATATATAAATATACATTTTGGGACGATTCTTATGCTTTTTATTGAGATGGTTCTAGGGCCTGTTAGTGCTTTTTTAGTTTGTATTGGAATTACATTTTTTTCAAAGCAAATTAGTAAAAGAGTGCCTGTGCTTTCTGTCCTTTTATTTGGAAGATGTATTCCATCTAATTATATTGAAAATAGAAATTGATGATGTAAATATTACGGTGTGGCGAGAGCCACTTGTCCGGACTGACGGAGCCATCTTGTCAAACACTTACTTTGTCTGCTGAGGCTCCGAGCCATATACCTCTCTCAAGGAGATGTTCTTTTCAGGATTGATATACTTTATATCAAACTTATAGGAATCGTAGCCTATACGGTCCATGATAGCGTCAGCAAGTGTACTTTCCCCTCTACAGATCTGATCATACTATTCAGATTCCCGGAACTGTGAGCAGAAGATGATAAATGCTTTCTTCCGGTGCTTATGGATGAGTTCAAAGAGATTCCTTACCTCATCCTCCGAAAAAGCCATTCATCCAGAACGAGCGGGAAGGGGGCTGTGTATTTTTTGAGCACAGAAGTAAAGGTTCGATAACGTATAATAGATTCTTTTTTGCGGGCGCTCTCATGATTAACAGGGGCAAGCCCAGCCCAGGAGCAAAGAGCCTGTTTGATTCAAAGATGACATATCCGCACCAATCTCAGAAAGGATGAACAGTGTGGGAAGTTCCGTAATACCCGGGACAGAGGCGATCCGTTTGATCTTTGCATCATACAGATAGCTGCGTAGAAAAAGTTCCGCTTAGATCTCGTCAATGGATCTATTGATGAAATCCATGTGGGCCTTTGCGTGGACCATTTTACAGGATGGAAGCCATGGATTGCGTCCATGACGTCATCCCTGGAGGCTCTGGTCCGGTGGTCGATCAGGGAGCGGCATTTTTCTTCAAGGAAAGGCTTGTCGGAGAGCAGGTAATCCATAATGCGTGTGGCAGAGCGGCCGAAGGGGTCAGTCAGGACACGGTCGATCCGGATACGTGAAATAGTCATACTGTTCTGGTAACGGTTCTTTTCTGCGGTGCGCATGTAGGAAAGCTTCAGGCGGTAGCGGGAGAGTTCCCGGAGGGAACGGATGTCAGCCGGAGGGATAAAGGAAGCCTTAACGATGTCAAAGCGGAAGAGGTTTGCGATCCATTTGGCATCCCGCCTGTCGGTCTTCTTGCCTTTGATGGCCTTCACGTATTTTGGGTGAGTGAGGAAGACATGCATGTGAGGTTCGAGGATATTAAAAATGGGATCCAGTATTTTCCCGTAGATTCCATGCAGACATCGCGGCAGCCTTGTGTGAGAAGCCAGTCACGCAGGGCGGCAATGTCTGAGTTGGTGGTGAGAAAGACTTTTGTCTTGTAAGAAGCGGCGAGCGTTACCGGGTCAGAAGTGCATACGGCGGCAACAATGGATTTTTTGTGGACGTCGGGGCCAGCACATTTGGGGCGGAGCACCTCAAACTGTTGGGAATTATCCATGGGGTTCCTCCTTTCACAAAGGGATGGGAGCATAAAAAGAGGACAGCAGCATTTACTATCATCCAAGTGAAAAGACTTATCTCAGGATCAAAAGGATCCGGCCATCTTAAATGATAAGTGTACGAACTCAAAGCCTCCATTGTTTGTGCTTGAAAAGGATGACGGCACAAATAGGATTTCGGGATAAGGTGGCTTTTCACCATTCATCACGCCGTGCTCTGTGGTGTACTGTTGCCCACATGGACAGTATAACACAGAAAGAAAATCTAAGGAACTGTAAACTGGCTGAGATCCATGAAGTGTTTGTGCCGTAAGGCGGGAACGACGTAAGGAGGACATGCCGCATGGTATGTTTGGAAGATTGAATCTTTTTAAACAGACTATCAAGGCCCTGCCTGTTGTTTAGGATGGAGAAGGGCATAAGAAGGAACCTTCCATTTGAAGCTATGACAAAGCAGTTATGCCTTTTTCTTAACGACATCGTTTCTGCTATAGATCATAAGAACATTCCATAATGAAAGAATTGATATTGTTTAAGACCAGAGGGAACTTTGCAATTGTAATCTTGTCCTAAATAAACCGGCGTATAGGAGTTAATTGATCAACAACTGAATAAAGAGGTTGTGATTGGAAATTTTTAGTGACCATCGAGTGTCAGAACCAACATCACTCCATAGTATTATCTTAGGCAATATAGTACACAGACATTGGAAAGAGTCTATAACACTACTACTTTATAACTATAAGGACATGAAAAGAAAAAAAGTTTTTGTTAATTATGTGGCAGAATTAATATATAATGTTATGTCGATTATAATTCCGTTGGCATTAACGCCATATATTTCAAGGGTGCTTGGTGCTGCCGGAGTTGGGAGATATGGATATGTTCAATCCATTTCCATATATTTTTGTTATTTTGCAGCATTAGGAACTTCTTTATATGCTCAAAGAGAAATTGCTATGGTTTGTGGTGATAGAGAGAAGGAGTATCAAATTATTTCTGATATAATAAAACTTCGTATTGTTTTATCTGGATTCAGTGGTACTGCACTTCTTATTATTGGTTTTTTTTATGTTCAGTATAGGCTCTTGCTTTGGATACAAGTTATTTATGTTTTTACTGTGGCATTGGATGTTACTTGGTATTATTATGGGACTGAAAGATTTGTAGATGCTGTTGTAATATTAGTAATATCGAGAATTTGTTCATTTATTTTGACGTTTTTTTTTGTTAAAAAAGAAAATGATATTTGGAAATATGCTTTGATATTTGCGATATGTGAAGCATTTAGCCAGTTTGTATTGGCTATACCGATATTAAAAATATTTGTTATAAATATCAGGCGAAAATGGGTAATTGTAAACCGATTAAAACCGATAATGTTATTGTTCATATCACAAATCTCGAATCAGATTTATGCTGCGCTAGACAGGACAATGATAGTTATAATATCAAGAAGTGAAGCAGAAAATGGATATTATGAACAGGCGATAAAAATTGTTGCAATTGTGAGAGCTTTTTTAGTAGATACAATAAGTTTTGTTATGTTGCCGAGGGTGGCAAAACAGTTTGCGGTTAAGGATGAAGTAAAAATTCGTAAAGAAATTAATATGACATTTGACTATTTTTGCATGATAATGTGGCCATTAGTATTTGGGATTATAGGAATTTCTGGGAATTTGATTCCCTGGTTTTTGGGAGAGGATTTTTTAAAGACTGAAATATTAGTCAAGATCTTAGCTTTTAATGTGATTCCGGTAGGTATATATACTATAATTGGGAATCAGTTATTGATTCCTATGGGAAAATATACAAAGTATACAGAGTCAATTGTAGTTGGTATTATGGTTAATTTTTTATTGAATTCGATAATGATTCATCAATGGGCTAGTGTTGGGGCTTGTTATGCGTCTTTGGCTTCTAGTTTTGTTATTGCATTATATCAAATGTATTACGTTAAATATTATGTGAATATATGGAAAAATATATGGCATGGGAGAAATGGGCTATTTGCTTCGATAATAATGTATATATTAATGTTAAAGGAGTGTAGATTTTTGCCCAATAGCATTTGGGGTACATTATTTTTGGCTTTTAGTGCTGTAATAGTGTATACCCTTGTTTTGTTTGTCTTGCGGGATAAGATGATTTTTATAATATGGAATATAGGAAGAGATATTTTAAAGAAGAAAAGTTAATTTTTCTAATGAGAGTGGGTATAATTTCGTCTCTCGGGGTGTAACAAGTTTTTTAAAGGAATGGAAGATGATATAAGCAGGGAGGGGATGTGTAGATGAGTGAACATATACATAAATTGAAAATGTATAGAAGCCTATGTATCATTTTGTATTACCGATAAAGTATAGAAAGATAGTACATGATAAATGGTATGTCAGACCATTTGATATGACCAATCAATATTTCCCTAAAGACATTGTTTGCCTAAATGATTCAGAAGTATTTAGGGATTGTGGAGGATATATTTGGAGATATAATAGATGGCTTTCTTAAGCGTGTGGGAGTCTGCTAATAAAAAGTCAAGTATAAATGAAGGCCCTAATCCCCCAGCTATGCTGGGGAGAATAGTGTAGTTGGAAACGGTGAGGATATTAATAAAAATCCTCCCTATATTGTCAAGTGATTTTCCTTAAAAAAACAAGGAATTTTAAGTTTCATATCTCAGATGAACGAGCCATGGAGATGGACATTTCTCTGTATCTGGTACGAAAATAGAGGGTGTTGGGTATACGAAGTAGAACGTCTTTGTGAGTGTGTGAAACGAATTCTGTAAATAC
Source organism: uncultured Eisenbergiella sp. (assembly GCA_947627215.1). Lineage (GTDB taxonomy): Bacteria > Bacillota > Clostridia > Lachnospirales > Lachnospiraceae > Gallintestinimicrobium. The sequence continues at coordinate 48 of CANQVD010000006.1, read as the reverse complement.
AGATCTTCTATGATAATCGTCAAGGCTGAGGACATGAAAAAGGCTCTC
>CANQVD010000005.1 GCA_947627215.1 uncultured Eisenbergiella sp. | reverse complement strand
ATTACACCGTATTTCCCTAATCCTATCATCTTTCTGTAATACATCTGTATAAGCAGCCTGCTCAATATTCCTTGGCACCCATAACCACCTGCTTAGTCGGTAGTTTATTCAAAACTGCCATACAAGAAAAAGCACCTGCCCAGTATCCGGAACAAATGCCTCTCTCAGGATCAGTATTCCATTTTTGTGTCTTCCAACTGCCTGTGGACATCCCTGCCGCCATACATGATACGGATAACATACACTTTGTTTTCGATTTCCTCCGGCAGATAAAAAACAAGATAATTATTCACAGGGAAAAACCTCATTCCCCGGCTGTGCCACGGTTCATCATCATACAGACGGTAACGCATCGGCATTTCGCTGAGTGAACGTATCCCCTCCATGATCCTTCCGGCCTGCCCGACTGCCGCTTCCGGCGCACACAATTCCTCTGCGATATATGTGTACAGGCCCCTCAAATCCCGCCTTGCACCCGCTGTATACACAACCTTCCAACTCATATACCGAAATCTCTCTTCATCTCCATTTCCACAGCGTCTGCCGGATAGACCCTGCCTTCCCGTATATCAGCCATCCCTTCTTCAATTTCCCTGTCAAACTGTTCTTTAGTAAAGGATTTATATGCAGCCGGTATTTCCTGCGGCAGCTTCATCTCAAACGGAATCCCCCGCTGAAGCACGATCTGTCTTAAGAACATCCCTACGGCATTCGACATAGGGATACCCAGCCGTTCAAGCACTTGCTCCGCCTGTTCTTTTATCTCTGGTTCCACATGTGCAAATACATTTGCTGTTCTTGCCATACCGATCACCTCCTACTTATAATATAGCCATTTTGCGTGCAGATTGCAAGCAGTTTGCAAATTTTATAAATCGAGTATCCGCAATTCTTGTCCTTTAAAAAACGACCCTGCACGTTTCCATACAAGGTCGCTTTTCACTATGTCGGGGCTAATGCTTTTGCCCTGTAAACAGAATAAATTCGCTTGCCCTACGACAAAAGATATCTCAGTTTTTCGGATTGCTGATCGCCGCCTGCGCTGCAGCCAGTCTCGCGATGGGTACGCGGAACGGGGAGCAGGACACATAGGTGAGGCCGACCTTGTGGCAGAACTCCACGGACGAAGGATCGCCGCCGTGCTCGCCGCAGATACCCAGCTTGATGTCGGGCCGTACGGAACGTCCCTTCTTCGCCGCCATCTCGATCAACTGCCCTACGCCGTTCTGGTCCAGCTTGGCGAACGGATCGGACTCGTAGATCTTGCTCTTGTAGTAGTCCACCAGGAACTTGCCGGCATCGTCGCGGGAGAAGCCGAAGGTCATCTGGGTCAGATCGTTGGTTCCGAAGGAGAAGAACTCGGCCTCCTCGGCGATCTCGTTGGCCAGAAGCGCCGCTCTCGGGATCTCGATCATGGTGCCGATGTGATAGGTCAGGTCGGAATTCCGCTCGGCCTTCACCTTCTCGGCGGTCTCCACGATCACCTTCTTGACGAACTGCAGCTCCTTCTTGTCGCCTACCAGCGGGACCATGATCTCGGGAACGATGTCGAAGCCCTTTTCTTCCTTCACCTCAATGGCCGCTTCGATGACAGCTCTGGTCTGCATCCGGGCGATCTCGGGATAGGTGACGGACAGACGGCAGCCGCGGTGACCCATCATCGGGTTGAACTCGTGCAGATCGTCGCAGGTGGCCTTCACTTCCGCGAGGGAGATGCCCATATCCTTCGCCAGCTCTTCCATCTCCTTCTCCTCGGTGGGCACGAACTCATGCAGCGGCGGATCCAGGAAACGAATGGTGACCGGCCGGCCCTCCATCACTTCGTAAATCTTCTTGAAATCGCCCTTCTGGAACGGGATCAGCTCCTCCAGCGCTTTCTCTCTGGCCTCCACGGTCTTGCTCAGGATCATCTTGCGGATCTTCGGGATGCGCTCCGGCTCGAAGAACATATGCTCGGTACGGCACAGTCCGATGCCCTCCGCGCCCAGCTTCACGGCATTGGCCGCGTCCTCAGGCGTGTCGGCATTGGTGCGCACGCGCAGCTTGCGGAAGGAATCCGCCCACTCCATGATCCGTCCGAAATTGCCGCTGATGGTGGCCTCCTCGGTGCGGATATCGCCGTCATAGATCTTTCCGGTGGAACCGTCCAGGGAAATGTAATCGCCCTCATGGTATGTTTTGCCGCCCAGCGTAAAGAACTTCGCTTCCTCATCGATCACGATATCGCCGCAGCCGGAAATGCAGGCCGTGCCCATGCCGCGGGCTACCACCGCCGCGTGGGAGGTCATGCCGCCGCGCACGGTCAGAATGCCCTCCGCCGCATGCATGCCTTCGATATCCTCCGGAGACGTCTCCAGACGCACCAGCACGACTCTTTCGCCTCTCTCATGCGCTTCCTTCGCATCCTCCGCGGTGAAATAGACCTTGCCTGCGGCAGCGCCGGGAGACGCGGGAAGGGCCTGTCCGATCACGGTGCCGGCCTTCAGCGCATCGGCATCGAAGGTGGGATGCAGAAGCTGATCCAGCGACTTGGCCTCGATGCGGGTCACCGCCTCCTGCGGCGTGATCATGCCCTCATCCACCAGATCGCAGGCGATCTGCAGAGCGGCGGGCGCGGTACGCTTGCCGTTCCTGGTCTGCAGGAAATAGAGCTTGCCGTCCTCGATGGTGAACTCCATGTCCTGCATATCCCTGTAGTGGTTCTCCAGCGTATTCGCGATGGTCATGAACTGCTTGTAGCACTCCGGCAGATCCTGTTCCAGCCGGGTGATGGGCTGCGGCGTGCGGATCCCTGCGACCACATCCTCGCCCTGTGCGTTGATCAGATATTCCCCGTAAATGCCCTTCGCGCCCGTAGAAGGATTGCGGGTGAACGCGACGCCCGTGCCAGAGGTGTCGCCCATATTGCCGAATACCATGGCCTGTACGTTGACCGCGGTCCCCCAGTCGCCGGGGATATCGTTCATCCTGCGGTAAACGATGGCTCTCTCATTGTCCCAGGAGCGGAACACCGCCTTTACGGCCTCCATCAACTGAACGCGGGGCTCCTGCGGGAAATTCTCTCCCATCTTATCCTTATAGATCTTCTTAAAGCGGACGATCACCTCTTTCAGATCCTCCGCCGTCAGCTCGGTGTCAAAATGGACGCCCTTGCCGGCCTTGATCTCGTCCAGAACCCGTTCAAAAAGGGATTTGGGGACTTCCATCACAACGTCGGAGAACATCTGGATGAATCTCCGGTAGGAATCGTACGCAAACCGGGGATTGCCGGATTTTCTCGCGAAGCCCTCCACGGAAATATCCGTCAGGCCCAGGTTGAGGATCGTGTCCATCATGCCCGGCATGGAAGCCCTCGCGCCGCTGCGCACGGAAACCAGAAGCGGGTTCTCCGTATCTCCGAATTTCTTGCCCTGCTGTTCCTCCAGGATCGCCAGCGCGTCATAGATCTGCGCCTGAATCTCCGCGGAAATCGTCCTGCCGTTGTTGTAATAGTCCGTACAGGCTTCCGTCGTCACGGTAAAGCCGTGCGGAACCGGCAGACCCAGATTGGTCATCTCCGCCAGATTCGCTCCTTTGCCGCCCAGAAGGTTGCGCATGTCCGCGTTGCCTTCCTTGAATAAATATACCCATTTCGCCATAGGCCAGTTCCCCCTTTGAACTTATTTGGTATTTTCCGCGCCCGGGCAGGCGCAGTGACTCTTTTTTGATTATATCATAAAAGTCTGTATAATGCCATACAAAAATGTACAGGCCGGGTCAAAAAAATACATTTCCCGCGGCGTCACCAGATTCCTTCGATCCGCGCCTGCAGGGCCTCCCGCTCCGTCCGGATGCGGTCCCGGTCATTGCTCCGCAAAGCCTCCTCAAACCGCTGGATCTGATACTCCAGCATCCGCCGCTCGTCTCCCAGCAGCTCCTCATAGACCCGTTCCGCCTTAAGCAATACAAGGCGGTTTTCCTCCCGATCCCTGGGCTGGATCTTCAGATAGGCCAGCTCCTCCATCCGCGCCGCGATCTGGGCGTCCGTCATCTGGCTGTCCGCCCCTTTGATGATCGCTTTTTTCGTTTCTCCGGTGGAGAGCACCGTCACCTCCACCTCCAGGATGGAATTGATATCATAGGTATAGGTGACGTCCACGCTCTCCTGTCCGGCAGGGCCCTTCGGCACCTCCACCTCCAGCTCTCCCAGGCAGAGATCATTCTGTGAAAACCGGCTCTCGCCCTGGAGCACCCGGATGCGGATCCTGCTCTGCCCGTCGCAGGCCGTGTAAAAGCGCTCCGTCCGACTGGCCGGGATCACGGTATTCCGCTCGATGATCGGACAGAAATGCCCCGGCTCCCGGATGCCGTTTCCCAGATCCACCACCACGTCCGTTCCCAGCGTAAAGGAACAGACGTCCGTGAGGATGACCTCGCGCACCTCGCTCCTGCGTTCCTTCATGGCAGCCTGCACCGCCGCCCCCAGGGCCACCGCCTCGTCGGGATCGACATTGGCATCCGGGAACTTCCGAAACAGCCTGATGACAAAATCCCGCACGATCTGCAGCCGGGTAGCGCCGCCGATGAGCACCGCCACGTCGATGTCGGACAGCTTCAGTCGGGCGTCGGACAGGCTGCGCTTCACGGGCTGGCGTATTTTTTCCAGCAAAGGCTCGCATTCCTTCGCGTATTCCCGATAGGAAACGACGGCGCTCTTTTCCTCCGGCGCGTCCGCCCCGCTCAGACGGCAGGAAAGCGTCACCTCTCCGCTCTCGCCAAACTGCCGCTTGGCGCGCTCCGCCTCATTGTAAAAGCGCACCTCATCCCGCCGGCTCAGGTCCTCCTGCTTCATCCCGCTTTTTTTCAGGAACAGCTTCAAAAGCGTCTGCGTGAAATCCTCTCCGCCCAGATAATTGTCCCCGGCCACCGCCCGCACCTCCAGGATGTTCTCAAACAGCTCCAGGATGGAGACGTCGAAGGTACCGCCGCCCAGGTCGAAAACCAGAAACCGGGTGTTTTTCTTCCGCTCATACAGGCCGTAGGCGATGGCCGCCGCCGTGGGCTCGCTGATAATGCGCTCCACCTTAAGCCCTGCCAGCTCCCCGGCTCGCTTGGTGGCCCTGCGCCGCCTGTCGTCAAAATAGGCGGGCACGGAAATCACCGCCTCGGTCACCTCCTCACCCAGAAAATGCTCCGCGTCCTCCTTCAGGGCGCGCAGCACGAAGGAAGAAAGCTCCTCCGCGCGGAATTTTTTCCCGCTCAGCACATATTCCCGATCGCTGCCCATGCTCCGCTTGAAAGCGGCGGCCACCGTGTCCGGATAGAGGATCCGCCGTTCCTTCGCCGTCTCCCCCACGTACACGGTACCTTCCCCGTCCACACTGACCACGGATGGGGTCAGCGGCTGCCCCAGCCTGTTGGGAATGATTTTCGGCCCCTCCGGCGTAAAATAGGCAGCCAGGCTGTTGGTCGTCCCCAGATCAATGCCGATTATCATAAAATCCGCTCCTTCTTCCCGTTTTCTTCCCCAGCCTTCTCACCAGGGCCAGCTTCCTGCGGACATCCCTGTCCGTCCGGTCCTCCTCCAGGATCCCTTCGTAGAGCGCGGCGGCCGGCCCGTATTCCCCTCGGGCCGCGTGTACGTCCGCCTCCAGCTCCTGTGCATCCACACAGAAGGCATGATCGCAGAACAGGCATCTGGGACTGCGCTTCATTTCCGCCGCGATGGAAAGGGCCTCCTGTTCCTCTCCCGCGCACAGCTTCAGCATGCCCAGCGCATACAGGCGGATCAGCCGGAAATTCAGAGAACCGGTCCACTTCTCCAGCCCTCCGTGATCCCGGTACCAGTCCATCCCCTTCCCCGCCCAGGCCGAGGCCTCTCTCCTTTTTCCCATAAAAAGGAAAAGGATCGCCGCCTGTCGGCACAGCTTCGGGAAATGATCGCTTTCCCTGGAATATCCGGCCAGCAGCCGCCGCATACCGGCGGCCGCGCGCCTCAGCCGTCCCTGATACCAGTATATCCTCGCCTCCGCCTCGCCGATCTCATCGTCTCCAAAACCGTCTCTATTGTAATGGGCCCTGATATAGGTGAGCGCCTGATCATAAAATTCCATTTTCGTATAAACGTCCACGATTCTCTCGTCCCTGGTTCGTCTGGCCTTCCGGTCCGCCGGCTTCGGTTCTCCGTTCTGCGCCCCGCGGCTCTCCAGGAAAAAACGGTCGATGAAATCCAGCGCCTCCTGCCAGCGCCCCAGGCGGCAGTACAGATCGCATACGGGATCCGGCCGACTTTCCCCGGGGAAGCGCTTCCGACTCTCCAGCGCCGTCTGCAGCGCGCTCTCATAACGGCCCATCTGGCAGTAGATGCGGGTCAGCACGTCATAGTGATAGCTGCCCGGCGCGTTTTCCAGATTCTCCAGCGCCTGAAGCGACTGGTCCAGCGCGTCCTCCGTCCGTCCCTCGGCCAGCCGGACCCGGGCCAGATTGCTGTGGGCATAAGGATCGGCGGGATCCGCCTCCACAGCCTTTTCAAAATCCTTGCCGGCCATCTCATAATCCTTCACCAGCACATACAAAAGTCCCCGTTCTATGTAAAAATAGGATTCCGGCCTGTGCCTGATCATCTGACCGGCGTACCTGAGCGCCTCCTCCAGCGGCTCCAGGGTGTTGTCCCGTTCCATTTTTTCTTTCAGGATGCGCACGATCCAGTCGCAGGCGGCGGCGTTGTCCTCCCGCCTCGCCACGGCCTCCCGGAGATAAGGCAGCGCCTCCTCGCCCTGTCCCATCCTGTAATAGCACTCCCCCACATTCTCATAGAAATGCGGCGTCTCGTCGTAGTCCTCCCTGCATTCCAGATACAGGGAAAGGGCCTGTCCGTAATGCTTCTGATCCTTGCACACGCCGGCCTTGATATAAAGCTGCAGCTTGTTCCCGCCGGAAAGCGCCAGCGCCCTGTCGATATGGGCCATGGCCTGACCGCAGTCCCCGATCCGCCAGTAATTGCGCGCGCACTCCGTCAGAAATTCCGCCTTTTCGCCGTCGGTCCATTCCTCCGCATCCCAGCGTTCCTCGACCCGGGCGGCATCCTCCAGCGCGGCCAAAAGCTCGCTCTTCTTTTCCGCCGCATCCGCCCGCCGGAAAAAACGATATTTCTCCAGCTTTGCGCTGTTCGCCCCGTTTTCCGCCGCCTCCCGAAGCAGTCTGTCCAGGTCCTCGCCCCGTTTGAGCTGATAAAGCACCTCGGCCGCCAGCTCCCAGGCGGGGGCGAACGCCGGATCCAGTCTGCGTATCCGGTAATGATCTTCGAGCACTGCGCCCGCGTCATACAGACGGGCGCTGGCCTGCTGGTGCAGGGCTGCCGCAGCCAGAAACTCCGGATATCCGCTTTCAAGCGTTTCGCAGATCCGCGCGCACGCCTCATATTTCTCCCATTGGAAAAAAATCTGCGCCCGGCTGTAATCCTGTCCCGGGTTGAAATGAGCCTCCTTCGCCGCATCCATCTCTGCCAGAGCGCTCTCAAAAGCGGCGTCCCGTTCCTCCCCTGACAGCGTTTTCGCCCGCTCCGCATCCATAGCGGAGAGCATGGCGTGCGCGGTGGCGATCCGTTCCAGCTCCTCCTCGCGGGACTGCTCCTCCTCCGGAAGCTGCAGACGCAGCAGCTCGGCCCAGCGCAGAAGATACGGCCTCGCCTCATCGTAACGCTTTGCGTAATAGCAGGTCTTTCCCATCAGATTGGAAAAATCCTTTTCCTGATCCGCGCCGGGCGTTATGCCCTCCATCAGGACGAGAGTTTCCGCGGCCCGGTCGCTCTGCAGATAACACCAGCCCAGATCCATGCGGGCCTTCAGGTCCTCCGGATGCTCGACCAGCCGCTTTGTCAGACGGCGTTCCAGCCCCGCGTTGATCCGCTCCACCAGCCCGGTCCCCTCTTCATCCAGCGGATAGGCCAGCAGGACGTTGACGCAGAGCTTCGCTTCCTCGTAGCGCTCCTGCTCCAGATACCGTTCGGCGAGGCGCTTATTCGCCATATAATGCCGCCGGTTCTCCGCCCGGATCGCCTCATAGAGCGTGGCGGCCTCATCCCGCCGACCGCTCTCCCGGAAATATTCCGCGGCCTGATAACGGACATTCAGGCTTTGCGCATATGGCCCTGCCAGCAGCTCCTCCAGAATCGCATCGCCCGCCCCGGTATCGCCCCGCTGCCGCAGCAGCCTGGCTTTCATCATGGACAGGCCCGGATGCCGGATTCCCTTCTGCTCCGCCTGCGCCAGGGTCTGCTCCATGGCGTCATAGTTTTTTTCATTTTCCTCCCGTCCCGCCCTGGAAAACAGGATGATCCAGCCGTCCAGATCCGCGTCGTCCGGTCCCTCCAGTTGCTCGAATTCAAAATCCTCGCCCTGCTCCGCCTTGCGCGCGAGGAAGTCGATAAAATCCTTCGGAAAATCCTCGTACAGACGCTGCTTCTCCCCTGCCAGATCCAGCTTCTCCCCCAGGAGCCGCCAGATCTGCGTGGGCAGATAATAATGCTCCGACAGAAAGCCGATCAGCTTTTTCCGGCAGTTTTCCTCCTCCTCCAGATCCAGATACGCCGGATCCCAAAAAACCTCCCGCCAGGCCGCCTCGTCCCGGCGGCCGGAAAGGGAGCCGTAAAGCGCTGCAATGCGGTTCACAAAAAGTCCGGAGACAGAATCGTCCTCCGGCTGTTTTTCCTGTTTCTTCTCAAGGCCGGCCAGCGCAGTCTCGTAGGCCTCCCGCAGCGTCTTAAAGCCCTCCGGGTCATCCTCCGGATTCACCAGCCGAAGCTTCCGGCGGTAAGCGCTTCGCAGCGCATCCTCATCCGCGTCCGCCTCCGCGTCCAGTATCGCAAATGCCTTATGCGCATCCAAATCCGTTTTCCCCCTTTCCGCTCCCGCTGCCGGAACACCGCCGTCCTCTCCCCTGACGCTCAGAAAGGGCAAAAACACCGTTTCTGCCCTTTCCTCCTCTTCAGGTCTTTTTTCCTCAAAAATCGAATTTATCCGCGAACCAGGCGTCCAGGTCTTTGATCGCCACCCGCTCCTGCTCCATGGAATCCCGGAAGCGCACCGTCACGCAGCCGTCCGTCTCGGAATCAAAGTCGTAGGTGATGCAGAACGGCGTTCCGATCTCATCCTGACGGCGATACCGCTTGCCGATATTGCCCCGATCGTCGAACTCACAGTTGTATTTCCCGGAAAGCTGCTCGAAGATCTTCTCCGCACCCTCGTTGAGCTTCCTGGAAAGCGGAAGCACGCCGATCTTCACGGGCGCCAGCGCCGGATGGAAATGCAGCACCGTGCGCACGTCGCCGCCCTCCAGCGTCTCCTCGTCGTAGGCCGCGCACAGGAATGCCAGCACCACGCGGTCGGCTCCCAGAGAGGGCTCGATCACATAGGGGATGTACTTCGTCCCCTTTGTATCGTCGAAATAGCTCATATCCTGTCCGGACACGTTGGCATGCTGCGTCAGGTCGTAATCGGTCCGATCCGCGATGCCCCACAGCTCGCCCCAGCCGAACGGGAATAAAAACTCGATATCCGTGGTGGCCTTGGAATAGAAGGAAAGCTCCTCCGGCTCGTGATCCCTGACGCGCATCTCCTCCGGCCTGATGCCCAGCGTCTGCAGCCAGTTGATGCAGAAGCTCTTCCAATAGGCGAACCACTCCAGATCGGTATCCGGCTCGCAGAAGAACTCCAGCTCCATCTGCTCGAACTCTCTGGTGCGGAACGTGAAGTTGCCGGGCGTGATCTCATTGCGGAAGGACTTGCCGATCTGCCCGATGCCGAAGGGGATTTTCTTCCGTGAGGTGCGCTGTACATTCTTGAAATTGACGAATATGCCCTGCGCGGTTTCGGGCCTTAAGTAAACGGTGTTCTTCGCGTCCTCCGTCACCCCCTGGAAGGTCTTGAACATCAGGTTGAACTGACGGATCTCCGTGAAATTATGTTTGCCGCAGGTGGGACAGGGGACCTGATTGTCCTCGATGAAGCGCATCATCTCTTCCTGACTCATGCCGTCCACGGACTTCTCCAGCGCGATCCCTTTCTCAGCCGCGAAATCCTCGATCAGCTTATCGGCGCGGAACCGCTCGTGGCACTCCCTGCAGTCCATCAGCGGATCGGAAAACCCACCCAGATGCCCCGAGGCCACCCATGTCTGGGGATTCATCAGGATCGCGCAGTCCACGCCCACGTTATAGGGATTCTGCTGGATGAATTTCTGCCACCAGGCCCGCTTCACATTGTTTTTGAGCTCTACGCCCAGATTGCCGTAATCCCAGGTGTTGGCGAGGCCCCCGTAAATCTCGGAGCCGGGATATACGAACCCTCTCGCCTTGGCCAGGGAAACAATTTTCTCCATCGTCTTTTCCATAATCTCCTCCGTTCATTTGAACACGATAAAACTCAGCGCCTGATCGTCCGTCACCGTCAGGGTCCCGTCGTCCTGCGGCGTCACATCCCCGGAATAATAAAGCACTTTATCCCAGACCTTCACGTCCACCGCTTCCCGGATCACGAGGATATGGGAATCCTCCTTCTCCAGAAGCTCCGTTTTGCCAACGGTTCCGCCATCCTTTCCGGCATTCGTCAGCGTGACGTTCAGATCATAGCCTGCCTCCCGCGCATCCGCCACCGTGCCGACAAACAGCGCCTGCCGGTTGAAGCCGGAATACGCGGCCGCGCTCTCATACTCCATCACCGCCGTCAGCACGCCGTCCTCCGCTTTCGCGTCCTTCAGGCGCACCAGGTCGCCGGACATCGTGGTATTGTAGGTATCACAGGCGGTCTGAATCGTCTCCTTCAGGCCGTCCAGACTGTAGTAGCTTTCCGCAAAGTCCTCCACGATCGTATGCCTGATCTCGCCGTTTTTCTTCACTTCAATGGTCGTCCGACGGGGCGAAGCATCTTCGCACCCTGTAAGCAGCGATGCCGCGCACAAGACCGCCAGCATCCATCCCAAGATCCTCTTCATCGGTTCCGCCACTCCCTCTGCCATTCTGCATCGGCCAAACAACTTCTACCATTATAACGGAGTTTCCTGCGGTTTTCAACTGTTATTTTCCGCCCGCAGCCCCGACGGAGAAAGTCCCTCTGCAGCGCAGGCAGCTCCCCCGCGGCCGGGCTGTGCACAGGCCATTTTCCCGGACCGTTAGAAAAACGCCGGTCCTTAGCGAAGCGAGCCCTTTGGGCGAAGCTGAGCTTAGTGCCGCTGCGTTTTTCTCGAGCGCGAGCGTGTCCGGAAAAGGCCTGTGCACAGCCCAGCCGCGGGGGAGCTGCCTGCGCTGCAGAGGGACTTCCTCCGTCGGGGCTGCGGGCGGGACTACAGCGTTTTCAGGATCTCCAGGGACCTGAACTGGCCCGGGAACCGCTCCCGCCTGCACTTCGTGGCGATCTGCCCCAGCTCCTTCATGGCGGAGGGGCGAAGCGTGAATGTATAGAGCCTTTCCACCGGCGTCTTTTCGATAAACCCGACCGCGTAGCGGGTGGCGTCCTCATAAGGGCCCTCCGGCATTCCGGCGAACTCGCCGTTCAGCACAATGAGCTTGAGTTCAAAAATACTGCGCACCAGCGCCCGGTCCAGGCCCGGATGCGAAAGAGCGCGCAGCGACTGATACAAAAGCTTCAGGATCTCCGTCTCGTCGTTGTTTTCTCTGGTACAGTAATCGCACAGCTCCAGAAAATAGATCCCGTAATAGGCGCCGATGAAATCCGTGCGCAGCTCCTCGAAATAATTCTCCACCGATGCCTCCCGGATCCCGTAGGAGCTGCCCTCATAGATCCAGAAGGTTCCGAAGGTAAAGGGGCCCGTAGCCGCCATGAGCCGGTTTCCCGGCCGCTTCGCCCCTCTGGCAAAGGCCGTGATCTTCCCCTTCTCCTTTGTCAGGAGCACCACCCGCCTGTCATATTCCCCAACGGAATCCGCCCTGAGCACGATCCCCGTCACTTTCGTGCAGTCCTGCATGATGCGTACCTTCCTGCTGATGCGTATCTTCTCCGCGGGCAGATTCCCGTTTCCGCAAAGAATCGGGAAAGGAAGCGCCCGCCGTTTCCCGTGCGCTTCCTTCGCTCTGCTCCGTTCTGTGTATGCCGGCCCGGTAGCGCAGATAATCCTCCACCCTTCCGGTCTCCCAGAATTGCTTCCAGTAGTTCGTTTCCTTCATCATAAGCCTCCCGGATCATTTGTCGTATGAATAGGGTTCGCTTATTTTGAATTTCTTATTCCACGGAAGCGCGTGCCGCCGACCGTTTCCCAAAGGAATATCCTTCCTGACGGCGTCCGGAATCTTCCGGTCCCTTTACGGCGGCAGCCGATGTGCTTCAGTTTCCATCCTGGCGGTATCCGAAATTTTTCAGCATGAAATCGCTGTCCCGCCAGTCCTTTTTCACCTTCACCCAGAGCTGGAGATTGACCTTTTCCTCCAGCATGTCCTCTATATCCCGGCGCGCCTGGGAGCCGATCCTTTTGAGCATGCTGCCGCCCTTTCCGATGATGATGCCCTTATGGGAATCCTTTTCACAGAAAATGGTGGCGTCGATATTCACGAGCTTTTCCCCGAATTCCATCCGGTCGATGGCCACCGCCACGCCGTGTGGGATCTCCTCCTCCAGGCACCGCAGCGCCTTCTCCCGGATCATCTCCGCCGCGATCTGCCGCCGTGGCTGGTCCGTCACCGTGTCCTCGTCATAAAACGGTTCCCCGTAAGGAAGGTATTGAAAAATACAGTCCAGAAGCGTGTCCGTATTGTTGCTGCGCAGGGCGCTCACCGGCACGATCTGCGCGAAATCCATTTCCTTCGCATAGGCCCCCATCGCCTCCGCCACCGCTTCCTTTTTCACCGTATCGATCTTGTTGATAACGAGGATCACCGGCTTTTTGCACCGCTTCAGTTGCTCCAGGATATGGCGCTCTCCCGCTCCGATAAAGGTGGAGGGCTCCACTAGCCAGAGCACGGCGTCCACGTCCTTCAGCGTGCTCTCCGCCGTCTTCACCATATATTCTCCCAGCCGGTTCTTCGCCCGGTGGATCCCCGGGGTGTCCAGAAAGACGATCTGCCCCCGTCCGTCCGTATAGACGGTCTGGATCCGGTTCCGGGTTGTCTGGGGCTTGTTGGACGTGATGGCGATCTTCTGGCCGATCAGATGGTTCATCAGCGTGGACTTTCCCACGTTGGGCCGCCCTACCAGCGTCACAAAGCCGGACCTGTACTGCCTGTTTTCCATATCACTCCTCACCGTTTCTCTTCCTGTGCGTCAGGACCGTTCTCCATCCGCTCCGTCCTGCCGCTCCGTGCGGTTCTCCGATGCGCCGGGCTGACCCATCCGGTTTTCCGGCGCGTCCGCTCCGCCTGGCTGACCTGCCCGGTTCTCCGGCGCGCCCGCTCCGCCCGGCTGGCCCGCACGGTAATGTTCCGGCGCGCCGTTCCTGCCCGGACGGCCGCCTCTGCCCGGCTGACCGCTTCTGTATCTGTCATAGGGCACGCCGTTCAAGGTTCCTGCGGACGGCGGTCCCTGCTTCTCTCTTCTTTCTCTCGCCTTCTTCTCGCTGCGGCGGATCGTGACGAAGAGGATTGCGATCACGGCGCCGATGATGACGGCGGCCACCGCGATGATGGGCAGGGCGATGATCAGCTCGATGAAGAAATTGGCGATCCCATTGCCCACTTTATACAGATTTTCCATAAAGCCCTGGGAAATGCGCTCCCACGGCGTCTGGGCCACATAGGGTACATACTGCTCCACCTCATCCACATACAGGTACACCGTGCTGTAGCTGATCCTGTTATCGTATGTACGCAACTGGGATTCCATGCTTTCGAGCTGATAGCGCACCTCCGTCAGTTGAGAATTGATGGCCAGGATGTCCTCGATGGACTCGGCGTTCTCCAGCATGGAGAGCAGGCTTTCCTGCTCCGCCAACAGCGCCCGCTTATGGCTCTCCAGGTCCACATACTGCAGCGTCACATCCTCCACCGACTCGTTCTTGCTGGTAATGTTGGACTGCTCCGCCACATCCGCCACGAAATCGTCCAGGCGGTCCGCCGGGATCCGCGCCGTGATCCGGGCGTTCCGGGACCGGTAATCGGAGGTATAGCTCCCGTTGTAGACGTCGCTGCTCTCCACATAGCCGCCCAGCGCCTCCACCCGGCTTTCCACGTGGGCGATCAGGGCGTCGAAATTCTTCGTTTCCACATCCATGTCCACGGTCTTGATGAGCTTGCGGCTCTGATCGTTCACCGTCTGGCCGTCTTCTTCCAAAGCCGCTTCCTCTTCCGGCGATTCCACTGCTTTCATCTCATAGATGCCGCCGCCAGCTTCCGCCACCGCCACGGATTCCGCCACTGCGGCGGAATCCGTGGCGGCAAACTCGTTCGTGCTCTGGCTCGCGCCCTTCGAGGACGCGCCGCAGCCGGCCATGGCGAACAGGACGAACGCCAGGCAGAGCGCAGACAGCGCCGTATGCCGATACCTTCTCATTTTTCTCATCCTTTTCCTCCCTTTTCCGAACCGGACGCCGTCCCTCCGGCCCGGCCCGATCAATTCTGATATAACTGTTCCAGAGTGAGGAAACGTTCCTTCTCCTCCCGGAGCTTCTTTTCATTGCCCACCACGCACAGACAGCCGTCGGCCAGAAACGCCCGCACGTGCGCCGCCAGCGCCCGGATATCCTCCGGCTGCGCGTCCAGCACCTGGTCCCGCTCCTCCTGCAGCTCCTCCTCCGTCTGGTTGGTCAGGTAAACGCCCAGCGCCCGCAGGCCCTTCGCCGCCGGATTCATGGGAAGATCCATATCGCTGATGGTGCCGATGATAGCCTGGGTCATGGCCCGCTCGTCCATGGAAAGCTGTTCCACGAACGCTGGCGCGGCCTCGTACACATCGAGGGTCTTTCCAAGGTTGGGATCCCGATAGGATACGAAATAGGAATCGCCGCTCTTGCCGAAATTGCACATGCAGCCGTATGCGCCGCCCCTGACGCGGATGTTGTTCCACAGATAGTCGTTGTTCATGATCGAGCGCAGGATGCGCAGCGCGCCGGTATAGGCGCAGCCCTTGTTCAGGAAATTCCCGGCCCGGCACACGTACTGCACCTGGGACGCTGACAGATACCCCTCGTCCTTCCGGTTCAGTTCCACCTTCAGCGGGCTGACCGGCAGCGCCTCCGTGAACAGCTCCGCCTTCAGCGCCTCCGCCTCTTCCCGGAACAGCTCATACTGCTCCTCCTCCGCCGCGATGAAATCCAGCATCAGGTTCTCCGGGCGGAAAACGGCCCGGCACAGCCGCGACAGCTTTTCCCCGAGCGTCTTTTTCTCCGTCTCCCAGTCCGCCGTCAGCCGTTCCACCAGCCGGTACAGATCCATGCCGTTCAGCCGCTCCTGCAGCGCCGCGGCTTTGGACACATAGGACATCGCCCGCTGGCTGGCCACGGTATGGCCGGAGGAGATCAGCGTGGACTGCATGTGGGACTTCATTTCCGCCAGGATCTCCCACAGCCGCTTTTCATCCGAAAAATCGGAGGTCAGAAGCATCTCCCCGGAAAGCCGCACGGCGTCCTTCAGCCTGTCGTGAAACGCCTTGCCCTTGAGCTCAAACGTGATCTTCTGCCGGGACAGATCCTTCGCATCGGTATAGAGGTTGGTGACGGGGGACAGCCCGCCGGTGAGCAGATCGATCTCGGTGAACAGCTCCCGGTAGGTATAGTGCGCGGTATCCACCGCGCCGAGAACCGCCTTCAGGATGCCGATATAGTCAAACAGTTCGTCCGGCACCCGCCCGCAGTCGAACAGCAGGCGGAAATAGCTGATGCCGTTGGTGGGGATCGCATGGTAGATCAGCTCGGTATCCCCCGTCATGCGCTTTTCGTAGATCACGGGCTCCGTCTTCCGGCGGATGTCCGAACGGGCCAGCAGCGGGATCTTCTCCAGATCCTCCGGCCGGTCCGGCTCCTGTGAAAACGCCTCCTGCTGCCTGGTGCGCTCCACGATCTCCCCGATCTCTTCCGGAGAAAGGGACGCTTTATAATCCGCCAGCTTTTCGGCCAGCGCCGCCTCCTTCTTCTCGCTTAAGCTCCGCTCCGGGACCAGCGCCACCACGCTCTGATGCGGATTGCGCAGGAGCCGCTCCTCCAGCAGCGCCTCGAAATAACCCGTTTCCACCCTTTCCCGCAGCGTCCGGAAGGTTTCTCCGGCCTCGATATGCAGAAACGGCGCGGAATCGTCATAGAGCCAGCTATCCATCACCTGCAGCCCGTAGATCAGCCCCGCGGGCGCGGAACCGAAATCCGCTTCCCGGTATCTGAATTCATAATAGTTCAGCCCGGCGTACAGCGCCTTCCTGTCCAGCCCTTCCCGGCAGAGCTCCTCCAGCGTCTCCCGGATGATGCGCAGAAAATCTCCTTTGCGGGACCCGTCGGTATTCTTGGCCACGACGGAAAAATAAGGCTGCCGCGTGCCGTTGTCATAAAAGCTGTACACGTCCTGTCCGATGCCCGCATCCAGCAGCGCCTGCTTCAAGGGCGCTCCCTGCGCCATGCAGAGGGCATAATCCAGGATCTGGAACGCCACGTACTCCTCCCGGTCGAGCACATCGCCGACCGCCGTATTCAGAGAGAGATACGTATTCCCCTCCAGCGGCTCGCTCTCCGTCACCGGATAGCTCTTGCACACCTCCACAGGCTTCACAAAGGGCGCCTGCCAGGCGATGGAGGAATCCACCTCCAGCCTGTCAAAACGGGAAAGATAGGCTTCGTCCAGCCAGGTCAGCCGTTCCGCCATATCCATGTTGCCGTAGAGGTAAATATAGCTGTTGGAAGGATGGTAATACCGCTTATGAAACGCCAGGAAGTCCTCATAGGAAAGCTGCGGGATCACGTCGGGATCGCCGCCGGACTCATGGGCATAGGGCGTATCCGGGAACAGCGAATTCAGGATTTCCCGCTCCAGCACATCGTCCGGAGAGGAGAACGCTCCCTTCATCTCATTATATACAACGCCGTTTATGGTCAGTTCGTCGCCGGGATCCTGCAATTCATAGTGCCAGCCCTCCTGATAGAAGATCCGGGGCTCCCGGTAAATATTGGGATAAAACACCGCGTCCAGATAGACGTGCATCAGATTGGCGAAGTCCTGATCGTTGCAGCTCGCCACCGGATACACGGTCTTATCGGGATAGGTCATGGCGTTCAGAAAGGTGTTCAGGGAGCCCTTCACCAGCTCGATAAAGGGGTCCTTCACCGGAAACTCCCGGGAACCCTCCAGCACCGAATGCTCCAGGATATGGGCCACGCCCGTGCTGTCCGCAGGCGGCGTGCGGAAACCGATATAAAACACCTTGTTTTCTTCATCGTTTTCCAGAAGCGCCAGCCTGGCGCCGCTCTTTTTGTGGCGCAGAAGCCAGCCCACGGAACGCAGGTCCGCGATCTCCTTTTTCTGCAGTATTTCATATGCCTTCAATTCCTCGATTTTCATTTTCCGTCTTCCTTCCTCTCTGTGATGCCCTGTTGCCGCCCCGTCGTCCGTCAGCGAAAACGCTTCCTTTCCATTTCGCCCCGCCGCCTGTCCATAGACGCCGCCTGTGCGGCCGCCTCAGACCGCGAACGTCAGAAGCGCCAGCTTCGGCAGCCGCATTTCCTCCACGATGATGGTGTCCATCTTCTCGTGAAGCTCCCTGCTGCCCACGATCTCTTCTATTTTATATTCCCGGCTCTCGTACCGGCCCTGCTTATGCCGCGCATCCGCCGGCATCCAGACGTTCATTTTGAACTTCACCCGCAGCTCCTTTAATGTCTGATAGGCGAAATCCGTCCCTTCCATAAAAAAAATGTGGTTTTCCAGCGTGGTGTCCTCCGCCGCTTCCTTCAGCAGATAATGCCTGACCACGGCCTTCCATTTAAAGGGCATATCCTCATTGGTCAACATTTCCCCATAGGTCCAGCGGGCCCCGATAAAATAATTGCCGAAATCCTGCAGTACGTATTTGAAATCGTTGTCTCCCATCACCCGTGCATGCCCTTCGTATCCAGATAATCGATATTGTCCGCCGTGATGCGCACGGCCTCCCGGATCCGCTCCGCCGTCAGGCCGCTCTCCTCCGAAAGCTCCTCCACCGTGACCCTGCGGCCCAGCGCCTCCGCCAGCTCCTTCGCCTTCTCCAGCACGTCATTGGCCCGCCCAGCCAGCTTTTCCCCGGTCCGTCCCTCCGACGCATTCTGCGTGATGAAGGTCTCCATGGCTTCCATGATCATGCTCGCCACGACGCCATGGGCCTCCTGCGCGTTTTCCGCGGTCCCCAGCATTTCCGCCGCCATGGTCAGCGCCATGTTCCCTTCCCCGATGAGATCCTCCAGGAAAACGCCCTGTCCCGCATACAGCTTTGCGATCTCCGCCACCTGCGGCAGGAAGATCTCAATCAGCCGCCGCTTCGCGTCCGCGTCCCCTGCCATGGCCGAGAGCGTCACCGCCTCCTTCTCTCCCTCCGACGCCTCCGGCAGCGCGGCCAGCGTCTCCAGATAGGTGTCCAGATAATCTGTCTCCTCCTGCGTCAGATAGTCAAAGGGATCCACAGGCTCTCCGATGCCGATCTTTTTTCCTTTCAGATATTCGTGTACCAGCGCAAGCTGGGCCTCCTCCAGCGAAAATCCCGCGCCGGTCAGCATTTCTCTCACCTGCGCCTCGGAAATCACGTTCCCCTGCTCCGCCGCCCGTTCACAGACGCGCTCCAGCGCCCGGGCGAACCGCTGCTCGTCCTTCATCTCTCTCCCCCCTTCTGCCCTGCTCCTCTTCCCGCGGCTTCACTGAACATGCGTATGCGTGAACAGATGCTGCTGGCAGTATTCATAATTTCCGTTGCACTTGGAGCAGAATCGGAATTCCAGATCATCCCCGTCCAGCTCCGTCCTGCCGCAGACCGCGCATTTATGCTTCGTCACACCCTTAGCCGCATGCTCCGCGGAGCGCACCTTCTGCCGGAACTCGTGGCGCATCTTCACCTGTCCCGGCGTCAGGCGCAGCTTCCCGCGGCCACGGATGAACAGGATCAGGAAGTTGAGCAGGGAAAAGACGGACACGATCCAGGTGGCGATGCCGCCCTGGATGCACTGGACGATCAGCATGGCGCCGTACAGGATCCCCAGCCATTTGACCTTGATGGGGAACAGAAACATCAGAAGCACCTGCACGTTGGGGATGCTGGCCGCACACGCCAGGAAAATGCCCATGTTGATATAATAGGTGGACACCTGTCCGAAATTCACGACCTGCCCGTTGGTCAGCAGATAAACGCCCGGCATCAGATACTGCGCTCCCTCCAGCGCGCTGTAAAGCCAGAGGACGAACGCGCCCAGCACGGAAAAGAGGATGCCGGAAAAAATATACAGGTTGTACTTGTAGGTTCCCCAGAGCCGCTCCAGCAGATTCCCCAGGGAGTAATACAGATAGAGCATGATGAGCACGAAGAAAAGATTGCTGGTATCCGGCGGGATCAGCACCCAGGTCACCAGCCGCCAGATCTGTCCCTTCAGCACGAGAAACGGATCCAGCATCATATAATAGTAGGCGGCCGGCGCAAACAGCAGCATCAGATAACCGATTCCATAACCGATGATCAGATACAGCGTCAGATTCGGGATCGCATACCGCTCCAGCTTCCATCTCAGATCGTTCCGTTTTTTCATGAAAAAACACACCCTTCCTTTGATGTCATATCAATTCATTTTAGCATTCCCCGGTGGAAAAGGCAATGACCGCCCCTTTATTTTATAAATTCTTTGCGAACGACGCAGAAAGTTTAACGCTTTTTTAACGATTCCTGCGTTGCAAGGCAAACGCCCCTGTCGTATAATGTTCAGATGGTGAAAACCGTATTCCGTGTAAACATCTCAAAAGAAAAGAGTGATTTTTCATGACATGCGTACAGCAGACGCCGTACCCTGCATATAATGTTTCCCCGGAAAAGCCCGGCGGGGACTGCTTTCTCGGCATCGATATCGGTTCCACAACCGTCAAGATCGCCCTTCTGGACGAACAAAAAAACCTTCTGTTCTCTGACTACCGGAGACACTTCGCCAACATCCGGGAAACCCTTCAGGAGCTGCTTTCCGAGGCCATGCTGCAGCACGGCAGCCTGACCGTGCATCCGGTGATCACTGGCTCCGGCGGCCTGACGCTGGCCAACTGTCTGCGGATTCCCTTTGTACAGGAGGTCATCTGCGTCTCCACCGCGCTGCAGCACTACGCCCCCCAGACGGACGTGGCCATCGAGCTGGGCGGGGAGGACGCCAAGATCATTTATTTTGAAAACGGCAATGTGGAACAGCGCATGAACGGCATCTGCGCCGGCGGCACGGGCTCCTTCATCGACCAGATGGCGGCCCTGCTGACCACGGACGCGGCAGGCCTGAACGAATATGCCAGATATTACAGCTCCCTGTATACCATCGCCGCGCGCTGCGGCGTTTTCGCGAAATCCGATATCCAGCCGCTGATCAATGAGGGCGCCACCAGAGAGGACCTGTCCGCCTCCATCTTCCAGGCCGTGGTCAATCAGACCATCAGCGGACTGGCCTGCGGCAAGCCCATCCGGGGACATGTGGCCTTTCTGGGCGGCCCGCTGCATTTTCTTTCCGAGCTGAAGGCCGCCTTCATCCGCACCCTGAAGCTGGACGCGGAACACACCATCGACGTGGAAAATTCCCATCTGTTCGCCGCCATCGGCTCCGCCCTGAACGCGAAGGACGAGGTATCCCTTTCAATGGACGAAATGCTCTCCAGGCTGTCCGCCGATCTCAAAATGGAATTTGAGGTGGAGCGCATGGAGCCGCTTTTCTCCTCCCGGGAGGAATACGACGCCTTTCTGGCCTGCCATGAAAAGCACTGCGTGAAAACGGCCCGGCTGGAGACGTATTCCGGCAACTGCTATCTGGGCATCGACGCCGGCTCCACCACCACCAAGGCGGCTCTTGTGGGAGAGGACGGCTCTCTTCTGTATTCCTTTTATTCCAACAATGACGGCAGTCCCTTAAAGACCGCCATACGGGCCCTGCAGGAGCTCTATTCCAGGCTGCCCGCGGGCGCGCGCATCGTGCGTTCCTGCTCCACCGGTTACGGGGAGGCGCTGATGAAGGCGGCCTTTCTGCTGGACGACGGCGAAGTGGAAACGGTGGCCCACTATCAGGCTGCCGCGTTTTTCGATCCCGACGTGGACTGCATCCTGGATATCGGCGGCCAGGATATGAAATGCATCCGGATCAAGGACCAGACCGTAGACAGCGTCCTGCTCAACGAAGCCTGCTCCTCCGGCTGCGGCTCTTTTATCGAGACCTTCGCGAAATCCCTGAATTACAGCGTCCACGATTTCGCCGCCGCGGCGCTTTTCGCGCCGCATCCCATCGATCTGGGGACCCGCTGTACGGTGTTCATGAATTCCAAGGTGAAGCAGGCCCAGAAGGAAGGGGCCTCCGTCGCCGACATTTCCGCCGGGCTGGCCTATTCCGTCATTAAAAACGCGCTGTTCAAGGTCATCAAGGTGTCCGATGCAAGCGAGCTGGGACGCCAGATCGTGGTACAGGGCGGCACCTTCTACAACGACGCCGTGCTGCGCAGCTTTGAAAAGATCGCGGGCTGCGAGGCCATCCGCCCCGACATCGCGGGCATCATGGGCGCCTTCGGCGCGGCGCTGATCGCCAGGGAGCGCTACAGCGCGGGCTATGTCACCACCATGCTCTCCATCGATAAAATCAACGCGCTGGAATTCGAGACGACCATGGCGAAATGCAAGGGCTGCACCAACAACTGCCGCCTCACCATCAACCGCTTTTCCGGCGGCCGCCAGTACATCTCCGGCAACCGCTGCGAACGGGGGCTGGGCAAACCGAAAAATCCCAGCCAGACCCCGAACCTGTTCGACTATAAGCTCAAACGGCTCTTTTCCTACGAACCGCTGACGCCGGACAAGGCGCCCAGGGGCCGCGTGGGCATTCCCCGTGTGCTGAACATGTATGAAAACTATCCGTTCTGGCATACCTTTTTCACGCAGCTCGGCTATCAGGTGGTGCTCTCCCCGGTTTCCAGTCACCGCATCTATGAGCTGGGCATCGAATCCATTCCCAGCGAATCCGAATGCTATCCGGCCAAGCTGGCCCACGGGCACGTGGCCTGGCTGATCCGCCAGAACGTGGACTTCATTTTCTATCCCGCGCTCTTTTACGAACGCAATGAAACGCCGGAGGCTAACAATCATTATAACTGCCCCATCGTCACCTCCTACTCCGAAAACATCAAAAACAATGTGGAGGAGATCGGCCGGGGTGAGGTGCGCTTCCGCAACCCCTTCCTCTCCTTCGCCAGCCTGGACGTGGCCACGGAGGGGCTAAAGCGGGAGTTTTCCGAGCTTCCCGACAGGGAGGTGGAGAATGCCGCGCTGGCAGGCTGGGCCGAGATGCAGGCCGTCAGGGACGAGATGAAGAAAAAAGGGGAGGAGACGCTGGCCTGGATGCAGGAGCACGGCGCCAGGGGCATCGTGCTGGCGGGCAGACCCTATCACGTGGACCCGGAGATCCATCACGGCATCCCGGAAATGATCACCTCCTACGGGCTCGCCGTGCTGACGGAGGATTCCGTATCCCATCTGGGCTGTCCGGAACGGCCGCTGCGGGTCTCCGACCAGTGGATGTACCATTCCAGGCTTTACAATGCCGCCGCCTTCGTGCGCACCAGAGAGGATCTGGATCTGGTGCAGCTCAATTCCTTCGGCTGCGGTCTGGACGCCGTGACCACGGACCAGGTCAGCGAGATTCTGTCCGGCTCCGGCAAGATCTATACCTGTTTAAAGATCGATGAGGTCAACAATCTGGGAGCCGCGCGCATCCGCATCCGCTCGCTGCTCTCCGCCATCCGCGTGCGGGAACGGCAGCACCGGCAGCGCACGGTGGCGTCCGCCAGCTTTAACCGGGTGGACTTCACGCCGCAGATGCGGCAGGAATATACGATCCTCTGCCCGCAGATGTCGCCCATTCATTTTGAACTCCTGCAGCCCGCCTTCGCCGCCTGCGGCTACCGCATCGAGGTGCTCTCCAACGATAACCGGCAGGCCATCGACACGGGGCTGAAATACGTCAACAACGACGCCTGCTACCCTTCCCTGCTGGTGGTGGGCCAGATCATGGACGCGCTGCTCTCCGGCCGATATGACCTGCACAGGCTGGCCATCATCATGAGCCAGACCGGAGGCGGCTGCCGCGCCACCAACTACATCGGCTTCATCCGGCGCGCCCTGCAGAAGGCTGGTCTGGAATACATTCCGGTCATCTCCCTGAGCATGGCGGGCCTGGAGCACAACTCCGGCTTTTCCCTCACGCCCAACATGCTGCTGCGGGCGGTATACGGCGCGGTATTCGGCGATATCTTCATGCGCTGCGTCTACCGGATGCGCCCCTACGAGCAGACGCCGGGCAGCGTCAACGCCCTGCACAGGCAGTGGGCCGACAGATGCAAAACCTTCCTGTCCACACAGCGGCTGCCGAACTATTTCACCTTCCGCAGGATGTGCCGGCAGATCATCGAAGACTTTGACCGGGTGCCCGTCACGGACCGGAAAAAGCCCCGGGTCGGCATCGTAGGCGAAATTCTGGTGAAATTCGCCCCCGCTGCCAACAACCGCCTGGTGGAGCTTTTGGAGGCGGAGGGCGCGGAGGCCGTCGTGCCGGACCTGATGGATTTCATGCTCTACTGCTTTTACAACCAGATCTATAAGGCCGACAACCTGGGCACCAGCAAAAAGACCGCCCGGCTGGCGAATCTGGGGATCTTCGCCATCGAGCATGTCCGCGGCGCCGCGGCCAGGGCCTTCGCGCAGAGCGCGCATTTTTCCGTTCCCGTACATATCCGGGACCTGGTCTCCTACGCCGAACCCATCGTCTCCATCGGCAACCAGACCGGCGAGGGCTGGTTCCTGACCGGAGAAATGGTAGAGCTCATCCATTCCGGCGTGGACAACATCGTGTGCGCCCAGCCCTTCGGCTGCCTGCCCAACCATGTGGTGGGAAAGGGCGTCATCAAGGAGCTGCGCCGCCGCTATCCCGCCTCCAACATCGTGGCCATCGACTACGATCCCGGAGCCAGCGAGGTCAACCAGCTCAACCGCCTGAAGCTGATGCTTTCCACTGCATCCAAAAAAATACAAACCAAATGATTGGTTTTTCCGTCTGTTTGTGGTAGAATGGCGATGTGACTGATTCAGTGCCCATTCCATCCATATGGACGAGGAGGAAAATACGAATGATCAAATGGAAGACGTGCTTTCTGGCATCCTCAATGCTGCTGACGGCGCTCGCCGTTCCGATCCAGACCGGCGCGCAGGGCCCGGTGAATGCGGAAAGCGGCCTCTTTACGGAAATACCGGCAGACGCCGCCTCCCTCCCGGGGGATCCGGCGAATGCCTTCTATTTTTCACAGGACGCCTGGGCGCCGAAGCCGCTTCCGGCGGCCAGCCTGGATACCGTCTTCGGGAACGCCGATTATATCGCCCCCGCTTTTCTGACCCATAAGGTCACCATAACCTGCCAGGACATGTCCTGGGTGACCGGCATGAACGCCTTTGCGGACATTCCGGTGCGCCTCACCAATATGAACGGAAAGATCGCCTGTGAATTTTCCGATATTTCCACCTTCAACGCGTTCTTCGGCGCCATCAACGCTCAGCTCGCCCCGGCAACCAGACAGGATGTGCCGAACCGGGCGCTCTACGATAACGGTGCGGGAACCTATATCTGGCTGGACGATCGCTCCTGTCTGGAGGCGAAAGCGTCCATGGGCCAGTGGCTGGCCGATACGATCGAGAATATGGTGCTGAACGGCATCTGTACGGATATCACGCTGGAGCTGACGGCCGACCGTCTCACCGCCGTCACAGACTCCGTGCTCCGTTTCAGCCCGGATTACATCCTGGCCGGAACCTCCAGCTCCAGCTTCGCCGACAGCGACGCCAACCGCTGCACCAATGTGACGGTTGCCGCATCCCGCATCCATAACCGGGTGCTGATGCCCGGAGAAACGCTTTCTGCCAGCAGCGCTTTCCTGCCGCGCACCAGGGCCAACGGCTACAAAATGGCCGGCGTCTACTTAAACGGCGTACACACGCTGGGCATGGGCGGCGGCGTCTGCCAGGTATCCTCCGACCTCTATCACGCGGCGATGAATGCCGGACTGACCGTCACGGAGCGCAGCCCCCACAGTATGCCGGTACCTTACGCACAGCTTGGACTGGACGCCGCCATCGCGCAGGGCTATAAGGATCTGAAGATCCGCAACGACTACGACACGCCGATCGCCATATGCGCGGAGACCGCGAACAAACAGCTCACGGTCAGCATCTACGTTCCGAATCAGGCCATGGGCGGCAAAACCTATCAGCTCTGGGCCGAGCAGACCGGAAAGCTCTCCGCCAAGACCTGGCTGACCACCTATCAGAACGGCGTGGCGGTGAACACAGCTTATATCGGCCAGTCCCGCTACAACCCGCTCCGGGAGGGGTAACCGCCGTTTGTTCCGCTTATAAAAAAGGGAATTGCAGGGTCCGCACGGACCGACCGCAATTCCCTTTCTTTCTTTTTACAGAGACTTTTCTCTCCACTTCCCTCTTCCGTAAAAGAACGCCGTGATGGCCGCGCCCAGCAGCCAGGATACCAGCAGCGATACGGAAATACAGTAAAACGACCCGTTGGGCAGCCCCGGCGCCCTGGTCATCCAGGAGATCAGGTAGGCCACCGGCACCCGAATGCCCACCGTGGTGACCAGGGAAATCCACATGGGCGTCATCGTATCGCCCGCGCCCCGCATCACACCGGACAGGCTCTGGGTCACCGCCATGGCGATATAGCCGAACGCCAGAACCCGCATCAGGTTCATGCTCAGATCCACCAGCTCCGGCGTGGCGGTGAAAATGCTCATCAGATATTTCCCGAAGATCAGGATCAGCCCCGTGATCACCGCAGAAACCCCCACGGCAATCCACGTTCCCTGCTTCGCGCCGCTGTTCACCCGGTCGTATTTCTTCGCGCCCACATTCTGCCCCGCGTACGTCGTCATGGCGGTCCCGAAGGAGAAGTTGGGCATCATGGCGAACCCGTCCACACGCATGACGATCACGTTCGCCGCGATGAACATTTCGCCGAAGCTGTTGGTCAGAGACTGCACCACGATCATCGCCATGGAAAAAATGGCCTGCGTGATGCCGGAAGGCAGGCCCAGCCGCACCACAGACCTGGAATGCTTGGCGGTGGGAACCAGATCCTTTTTATGCATCTCAAAGATTTCCTTCATGTGCAGGAGCTTTCGCATACAGAACAGAGAAGAGATCGCCTGCGCGATGGCCGTTGCCAGCGCCACGCCGGCCACGCCCATTTCAAAGGACGCCACGAAAAGGATATCCAGAAAAATATTGAGCACCGTAGCGATCAGCAGATAGATCAGCGCCGATACGGAATCCCCCAGGCCGCGGAGGATGCCGCTGAGGATATTGTAGTAGGCCATGCCCACCACGCCGATGAACAGGATGTTCAGATAGGAAGCGCACCATTCCATGATGCTGTCCGGCGTGTTCAGAAGCCGCAGAAGGGGCCGCGTGACAATGGGGCCCACGATCATGATGAATACGCAGGAGGCCGCTGTCAGAGAAATGCACGTGCCGATGGAGCTGGCCAGCTCCTCCCGCTGCTTCGCGCCGAAATACTGGGCCACCATGATGCTCGCCCCCGCGGATATCCCGATGAACAATACCAGCAGGAGATTTAACACAGGACCCGCGCTGCCCACAGCCGCCAGCGCATTATCCCCCACATACCGTCCCACCACGATGGAATCCACCGTATTGTAAAGCTGCTGGGCGATATTTCCGATCAGCATGGGGATCGCAAAAAGCGTGATCTGTTTCCAGGGCGTTCCCTCCGTCATATCGATGGGAGCGAACAGCTTCTTCAGTAAATTCATAAACAACCATCCTTTTCGTCTTCTCTTTCAGGTCCGATCCTGCTTTTCCTCCCGCCGCGCATGACGGCGGAGCTGCACACACCGTGTCCAGCCCCTACATTATTACATAGTTCCTTTCTCTTTGCAACAGATTGTTTTGCCCGGCGGCTGTCGTATCCTGACCGATACGCGCTCAGATGATGATGCACACCATCCCGCCGGTGGAATCGTTCACGATCTTCTGCATCGTATCCTGCAGCTTGCTCTGGCTCTCCTCTCCCAGCATGGAGATCTTGGCGCGGATGCCGTCGTTCACCAGTTGCTCCACGGTCTTGCCGAAGATATTCGTCTCCCAGATTCCATCGTTCCGGCCGTTCTCGTCGATATAGCCGATCAGGTCCTTCGCCTGCTGCTCGGTCCCCACAATGGGGGCGATCTCCGTCACCACATTGGCGCGGATGAAATGCAGGGAAGGGCTCTCCGCCCGGATCTTCACGCCGTATTTGTTCCCGTGCCGGATCACCTCCGGCTTCTCCAGCCGGATCTCCTCCCGCTGCGGAAGCACCACGCCGTAGCCCTTGGATTTCACCGCCTGCATGGCCGCCAGCACACGGGTATACTCCCGCTTCATGGATGCCATTTCCCGGATCAGATCCATCAGACCGTATTCGCTGTCAATGGTCTCTCCGGTCATTTCGCTCAGCATTTCGTAATAATACTTCTCATCCATGTCCAGCACCACGCGGACACAGCCGTCCGCCATATTGATGTTTTCCACCATGCAGCGGCGGATATACTCTCCCTGCAGGCTGACCGGATGCTCCGTCACATCCCGGACCGTATTGATCTGTCCCATCATCTGCCGGATCCCGGAAATCAGATCCGCCTTCATCCTGTGATTCGCCGGCAGCATCTCCACCCACTTCGGCATGTAAAATTCCACCATGGTGACCGGAAATTCATAAAGCACCTGCTCCATGATGTGCCGGATATCCGTTTCCCGAAGCTGAGCACAGTTCACCGTCATGGCAAAAACCTGATATTTCTTCCGGATCTCCTCGGCCGTCCGTTCCGCGTCCTGTCCGTAGGGCTTCGCGGAATTGACCAGCACGAGAAACGGCCTGCGCAGCTTTTTCAGCTCGGAAATGGCTTTTTCCTCCGCAGGCAGAAAGCTCTCCCTGGGCAGATCCCCGAAGCTTCCGTCCGCCGTCACCACGATCCCTATGGTGGAATGGTCCGTGATGACCTTTCGGGTCCCCACCTCCGCCGCCTGCGTAAAGGGGATCTCCGCATCATACCACGGCGTTTTGACCATCCGTTCCGCGCCTTCCTCCAAATGGCCGGCCGCTCCCTCCACCATGAAGCCGACGCAGTCCACCAGGCGGACCTTCACGTTCACGTCTCCGCCCAGCCGGATCGACGCCGCCTCCTGCGGGATGAATTTCGGCTCCGTCGTGGTGACCGTCTTCCCGCCCGCGCTCTGGGGCAGTTCATCCTTCGCCCTGCCGCGTCCCGCCTCATCCGTCATATAGGGCAGTACCGCCGTATCCATAAACCGTTTGATGAAAGTGGATTTTCCGGTCCGCACCGGCCCGACCACGCCTATGTAGATCTCTCCGCCTGTCCGTTCCTTCATATCGCGGTACAGATTGCCGGCATTCCAGTTTTCCGCCTGCTGATTTTCCATATGAGCTCCCCTTTGCCTCCGTCATCAGTGTCAACATTTTTGCTGTTACACTATATGCGGCGCGGGGCGCCATTTAGAACGCATCCTTTCATGTCCCGTCCTGCGCGGGGCCGTCCGCCGCGGACTGCTCCTCCCGCACGGCCGCCGTGTCATACGAATAGACCGCTCCGATCACCTGTCCGTCCGCCAGGGCGCAGGAAACGCCGTAGCCCTCCGCGGCGCCCTCCTCACGTCCGCAGATCAGAACCGTCCGGGACGCGTTCGGTTCGCCGTCACAGTCATAGACCCATTCCTCAGCGTCCCCGCCTTCCGTTTCCGGGTCCGCCTGCGCCGGATGTCCCGGGCAGTCGCCGCTGTGTTCATGATACGCTTCCGTCCCGTAGCATCCCGCTTCCCGGGAATGCACATGCGTCAGCGGGCGCGTATAACAGCCGCCCGGAGCGTCCTGCATTTCCGTATGCGGATTCTCCCCGTTTCCGTCCACATGATAATGGTACTGAAACGACACCTGTCCGGGCAGCTCCTCCTGCCCGATCACGATCTTCTGGGGAATGCGCAGAATGGCGTCCATGATCTCCGAAAAAGAGGCATTCTCCGCTTCGGCGACTCCTTTTGTGAGCAATGCGGACGCCAGCATTCTTTTTCCATTACTCACAGATGTAAAAACCTGATCCAGCTCCTGCCCCAGCGTTTCCTGAAGTTGCAGGATGCAGCTTTTGAGCTCCGCAGCGCTGTTTCCGGACTCCGCAAAGCGCAGCTCCAGATCCTGCGATACCCTCTGTCCCAGCGCCGCGATGCCTCCGTCCAGCGCTGCCGCCTTTTCCTCCACCGCCTGATTGAGCGCGGCGAACCGCTCCTCCATGCCCGTTTTCAGCGCGCCCGTCTGTGCCTCCGATGCGCTCCGCTGCTCTGACAGCCCCTGCTCCATGGCAGCCTGAAGCCTGTCAAAGCTCCCGCTCATGGCAGTCTGCACGCCGCCGAAGCCGCTGTCCATAGCGGTCTGCACGCTGTCGAAGCCCCCGTCCATGGCGGTCTGCACATCGCCGAAGCCCCCGTCCATGGCGGTCCGCACATCGCCGAAGCCCCCGTCCATGGCGGTCCGCACATCGCCGAAACCGCCGTCCATGGCGGTCTGTATGCCGCCGAAGCCGCCGTCCACCGCCGTGTGCAGGCCGTTGAAGCTCTCGTCCGCCGAGGCGCGCAGCGCGTTGAAATTTTCTCCCGCCGTTGTCTGGATCGCTTGGAACTGCTCGTCGGCCGAGGCCTGCATGGCAGCGAAATTCTCATCCACCGCGGTCTCCAGCTCCTGAAAATCTCCGTCCATCGCCGCCTGCAGCAGGCCCAGATTTCCGTTCACCGACTGCCCCGCCGCCTCCAGCGCATCGGACAGCCGGGAAACGCCTGTTTCCTGCGCGTTCTTCAGTTCCGCCTCCGCCTCCGAAAGCGCCGTCAGCAGCGCTTCGTTATCTCCGATCCCGCGCTCCTCAAGCGCTCCGATCAGTCCCCGCAGGTCGGTCTGCGCCCGGTCCAGATCCGTCTGCAGTGCCTCCGCCGCCCTGCCGATCTTCTGCATGTCGCCGCTCAGCCCGTCAAGCTTTTCGAAAAAGGCTTCCTGGTCCCGAACCGCGGCGGACCCTCCCGGATCCATCGCCTGCAGGCTTTCGTCCATCGCCCGCAGGACGCGCAGGATTTCCTCGCGGAGAGAACTCATCTCCCCCTGTAAATCCGCGATCTGTACCGCGGCCTGCTTTTCCATTTCCGTGACCCGCACGGATACGTCCGCCGTGTTCTCCGTCAGCTTCTTCTGCACCGTTTCCACCTCCAGAAGCGTCTCCTGACGGTTTTTGAGCTGGCCGTTGACCTCCTCCAGCTTTTCCTGACTCCGCGCGACGCGCTCGTCCAGCTTTTCCAGATAACCGGCCGCCTCCTCCATTTCCTCATGCAGTTGGCTGCGGATCTGCATCACCGCCTCCTGACGCGCCGCTCCTTTTTCCGATTGCCGGAATCCCCGGAGCACTCCTACCCCTGCCATAAGGACGAGGGCCGCGGCGGCCGCGCACAGGACCGCTCTCTTTTTCGTCCACTTCCACCCTTTTTTCTCCGTTTTCGCGCAAAAAGTCTTCCGTCCTGTCGTTTTCACAGGCATACTCCCCCTTTTGTTGATTTTTGCGATGTCATTCTCTTTCACGGGAAACTGGAATTTCACATGAAACTGATGTGTTGATCTTCAAAATCTGCAAATCGATTTTCAGAATTGTTGATGTGCGATCATTCTATCACGCCCGCGCAAACGGCGTCAATCGCCGCGCGAAAAGTTTGTCAGATATGCATAACTGCGTTCCGCGGATTCTGTCTACTCTGCGCACGGGCGTTTTTTATGCGTGCGGGCCTGCACGGATCAGTTTCCATTCCCTTCCTGCTCCCGCACGATCCCGTGCTGCAGCAGAAAATCCTTCCAGACCTGGTAGTATTTCCCCTTCAGATGGACCTGATCGAAGGACCAGCCGTCGAACAGGTTCCCGTTCTCGTCGCAGACCACTTCGTTCACATCCAGGTAAAAAATATCCCGCTTATCCTCCAGCGTCTGGATCTCCACGTTGCGCACATCGATGTTGAAATTGTTGAAAATGGGATCGGAGGCGTTCTTTTTCGCCGCCACGTGCATGATTCCCTGTACGAACAGAATGGCGTCCGGCTGCAGTTGCCGGATCTGCATGACTGCCTTTGCATATTCCGTAAAAAAGCTTTCCGGCGTGCCGGTCCCCATCTCATTGATGCCCAGCAT
The DNA here is from genome assembly GCA_947627215.1 of uncultured Eisenbergiella sp. Taxonomy (GTDB): domain Bacteria; phylum Bacillota; class Clostridia; order Lachnospirales; family Lachnospiraceae; genus Gallintestinimicrobium. Next base: position 100,734 of record CANQVD010000005.1, on the reverse strand, counting down.
CAGATAGATTTTGCCGTACTGGCGTTCAGACAGCGCCTGCGTGAGCGTCTGACTGCCCGCATCCGTTTTGATAAAGGCGAGTTCGTTCTTAAACAGATCGTAAATGGTCAGGGATGTTTTGCAGAAAAAGGTGGCGTGATCCTCCAGGCCGCCGTACTCAAACAGCCCCTGGGTGCGGGAATCTCCGATGAACAGCGCGTCGTCCAGATAGGACGCGTCCACCTGCACAAAATCCCAGGTGACATCCTCGTCCCCATCTTCCGGTGTCTGCGGCTGCGCCTCCGCCTCGGACGTTCCTTCCGTCCCGTACGGTACGCCGGCGCCGGGATCTGTTTCACCGGACGCTTCGCTTTCCGCGCCTTCCGATGCGCGATCCGGAATTTCGCCGCCATCCGGTCCGTCTGCCGCTTCCTCCAGCGCCTCCGCTGTCTGCCGTTCCGCTTCCTCCTCCGGGGCGTTCGCCGCCGTCCCGCCCGCCTCCGGCATCAGGCCTGCCCCCTCCGGGAAGCCGCCGTCCGGGCCGCCGGGATGCGCCGCCGCGGATCCTCCATCCGGGGAACCGCTTTCCGCCGCCGCATCCGCCATCGCGGGCATGTCCCCTCCGTCCGGGCTCCAGGGAAACACGCCGTCCTTCGCGCCCTCAAAGACCATGGCGAGCGCAGGCGCCGTGTTTTTGCCGTTCCCATATTCCCGATAGATCCCGTTCCGGTTCGCAAACGCCACCGCGGTCAGCGCCAGCGCGCTGACCGCCAGCAGAACCGCCAGCGGACACCTTTTCAACAGTTTCATTCTTCACCAATCCCCAAAACACAGACACGGCCCTTCGCATACGCCGGTCCGGAAAACGCCTTTGCCGCGGAAAGCGCCGCTCCCCCAAACGCCCGGACGCAGCGCTGCGGCGCGCCGGTCAGAAATTCGCATACATGAACGGATTGTTCACGGCGTTCGCCATCTGATAGACGGCCAGCCAGAACAGCGCGAACAGCGCTGCGATCACCGCCGTATCGTTTTTATGCCGTTCGCACCAGCGCCCCACCGCCGGAACACAGAAAACCGCGGCGATCAGGAGGGTGGGCGCGAAGCTCCGCAGCTCCTTCAGAAAATCGCCCGGATTCACCGTCTCCGGCCTCCCCGCCAGCGGAAACAGCCGCAGGAAATAAATCCCCATTTCCCGCAGGGAAGGAATGGCGAATACCATCCAGGTCAGCGGGATCACGAGGAGCACATACAGATGGGACAGCAGGCAATGCTTTTCCAGAAAGGGGCGAAGCGCCAGCCTTTCCAGCACGATGAAAACGCCCAGCGCAAACCCCCACAGCAGGAAATTGACGCTGTTGCCGTGCCAGAGTCCCGTGAGCAGCCAGACAGCGAGCAGATTGCATGCCGTCCGTCCCCGTCCCTTCCGGTTGCCCCCCAGCGGGATATATACGTAATCCCGGAAAAAGCTCCCCAGCGTCATATGCCATCTGCGGTAAAATTCGCTGACCGACCGGGAGGCGTACGGATGATGGAAATTCCGGATCACCGGCAGGCCGATGATCTCGCCGATTCCCACCGCGATCAGCGAATAGCCCCAGAAGTCGAAATAGAGCTGCAGGGAATATCCCGCCGCCCCCAGCCACGCGAGCGGGGTCGAAATGCTCTCAAAGCCGACCGTCTGCAGATCGTTCCACAGAATGGCCAGCCGGTCCGCGATCAGAACCTTGGCGGCCAGTCCGGCCACGATCCGCTTTGTCCCGCTTTCCAGCCGGTAAAGCGAAATACCGCGCTCGAAGGACAGCTCCCCTGCCGCCTCCCGGTAGCGCATGATGGGTCCCGAAACGATCTGGGGGAACATGCACAGATACGCGCCGAACCGGACAGGAGAACGCTCCGCCGCCGTTTCGCCCCGGTACACGTCGATCAGATAAGACAGGTTTTTGAACGTGTAAAAGCTCAGCCCCACGGGCAGAAGATAGCTCTTATCGAAGGCATTGTTCCATTTGAACCAGGAAAGAAGGAACAGATTGCAGAACAGGGCCAGCACGAACAGAAGCCTTCTGTTCCGGTCGTCCGGCTCCGCGTGCGCCTCCCGGACAAACAGCTCCTTCCATTCTCCCTCGGGCCGCGCCTCCCCCGTCAGCCAGCGCCGCACACCCTCCGCATCCTCAGCCGTTTCGTCGGCCTCCTCCGGCCGCTTCCGCCGATCCAGGCTCAGCCCGAACAGATAATTCACCGCGGCCATGCCCACAAGCAGAAATACATACCAGGGCTCCCCGGCCCAGTATAAAAGCAGGCTGTAGGCCAGAAGCCAGAAGCACCTGGCTTTTTGGGGGATCAGACAGAAAATCAGCAAAAAAAGAGGCAGGTAGCGGAACAGAAACTCCAGACTGCCGAATACCAGCGTATTGAAACCATCCAGAGCCTCTGTTCCGATTCCTGCCATTTCTGTTCCGTCCTTTATCCGAAGGCGGCCTCCGGCCGCCGACATACGCATTTCACGACGGAAGAAACGTCATGGGCGCGCATTCTCCCGTCTCACTTCACAAGGGCATAGGTCTGCCTTGCGATCGCCAGTTCTTCATTGGTCGGGATCACGAGCACCTTCACTTTGGAATCGGGGGTGGAAATTTCCTTCTCTTCTCCGCGCACCTTCGCCGCAACATCGTCGATCCCGATGCCGAGATAGCCGAGATAGTCCCTGCAAATGCTGGCGCGGACATTCACGCTGTTCTCGCCGACGCCCGCCGTAAAGCAGATGACGTCCACACCGTTCATCGCCGCCGCATAGGCGCCGATATATTTGGCCGTGCGCAGCGCAAACGCCTTCAGCGCCCTCGCGCCCTCCGCAGACCCGTTCTCCAGATCCCGGAAATCGGAGGAAAGCCCGCCGGAAAGCCCCAGCACGCCGGATTCCTTATTCAGAATGGTCATGATCTCGCCGATGGATCTGCCTTCCTTGTTGGCGATGAACTCGAGGATGGCCGGATCCAAGTCGCCGCTTCTGGTTCCCATGATCAGCCCCTCCAGCGGGGTCAGACCCATGGAGGTGTCCACGCATTTGCCGTTCTTCACAGCGGATACGGAAGCGCCGTTGCCCAGGTGACAGACGATGATCTTCAGATCCTCATACGGCCTGCCAAGCAATTCCGCAGCCCTGTGGGAAACATAATCGTGGCTGGTGCCGTGGAAGCCGTATCTCCTGATCTTATACTGCTCGTAATAGCGGTAAGGGATCGCATACAGGTACGCCTCCTCCGGCATGGTCTGATGGAAAGCCGTATCGAAAACGGCCACCATGGGAACGCCGGGCATCAGCGCCTCGCAGGCGTCCACGCCGATCAGGTTCGCCGGATTGTGCAGCGGGGCCAGATCGATGCAGTCCGCGATGGCCTTCTTCACCTCGGGCGTGATGACGGTCGCCTCCGCGAAGCTCTCGCCGCCATGGACGATGCGGTGTCCCACCGCGCCGATCTCGGACAGGCTCTTCACTACGCCGGTCTTCTCATCGGTCAGCGCCTCCAGCACGTACCGGATCGCTTCTTTATGATCCGGCATGGGAACCTGACGCACGGTTTTTTCGCCGCCCGCGGGTGAAAACGTGATCTGACTGCCGCCAATCCCTATTCTCTCACATAATCCTTTCGCTGTCAACTTCTCTGTTTCCGCATCGATGAGCTGGAACTTCAGAGAGGAGCTCCCGCAGTTGATTACCAGAATATTCATGATCCAAATCCTCCCGTTTTCTCACAACATATGTATCCGCCGCGTTTTTACATGAGCTGTGCCTGCACCGCCGTCAGCGCCACGACGCCCACGATATCCTCCCAGGAGCAGCCCCTGGACAGATCGTTGACGGGCTTGGCGATGCCCTGCAGCATGGGGCCGTAGGCCTCTGCCTTCCCCAGCCGCTGTACCAGCTTGTAACCGATGTTGCCGCAGTCCAGATTCGGGAAGATCAGCACGTTCGCCCGGCCCGCCACCTCGCTGCCGGGGGCCTTGGACTTCGCCACCGCCGGCACCAGAGCCGCGTCGAGCTGCAGCTCGCCGTCCACCACCAGACCGGGATATTCGGCATGGGCGATCTCCACCGCTTTCGTCACCTTATCGACCAGCGGATGCTTCGCGCTGCCCTTGGTGGAATGGGAAAGCATGGCAACGACGGGTCTGGAACCCACCAGGACCTTGAAGCTCTTGGCGCTGGAATCCGCGATGGCGGCCAGCTCTTCAGATGTAGGATCCTGATTCAGGCCGCAGTCCGCGAACAGGAAGGTGCCGCCATCCCCGTATTCGCAGTCCGGAACGTCCATGATGAAGAAGCCGGAAACCAGCTTCGTTCCGGGCGCGGTCTTCAGGATCTGCAGCGCCGGGCGCAGGGTATCCGCAGTGGCATGACAGGCGCCCGCCACCATGCCGTCCGCATCGCCGGCCTTCACCATCACCACGCCGAAGGTCAGATAATCGGTGCGCAGGATCTCCGTCGCTTTTTCCAGGGTCATGCCCTTATGCTTTCTGGTCTCATACAAAATATTCGCATATTCGGCAAATTTGTCACACTTATTGGGGTCAACTACTTCGATGCCGGTCAGATCCAGTTCCAGCCAGCGCGCGCCGTCCATGATCTTCTCTTCGTTGCCGACCATGACGATATTGGCGATATCCTCTTCCAGAATATGCGCGGTCGCGATCAGCGTTCTCCTGTCGTTGGTCTCCGGCAGTACAATCGTTTTCTTGTCGGCTCTCGCCTTGTCCTTGATAATGTCAATATAAGACATACCCCTGTACTCTCCTTTCGTGACACCTTCTCATTTTCACAAAACGGCGGTCCTTTGAAAAACCTGTTTTGTAACTGCTTACATCATACCATTTTCATTTTTTGTATACAAGAGATTTTTCGCGAAAATCTTGCACAAAATGAGGCACAATGTTGCTTTTCACGAAGGAGATGTCCGCCCCGGCCGGGCGAGAGGGGAGATACGGGTTGCCAGCCGGGACATTTGACGGTATAATAGCGGCATGGCGACCGTTCTGCGCGCGAAAGCCGATCCGGGCCTTCCGCAAAAGCCAGCGCCGCCTCCTGCAAGACATACCGAATTGAAACCGGCCTGTCTGACCGCGAAAGGAACCGATCATGAAAACAGCCGCCGTCATCGCAGAATACAACCCGTTTCACAACGGACATCAATTTCATCTGGAGTGTACCCGCAGCCTCACCGGCGCCGACTATGTAGTGGCGGTGATGAGCGGCGATTTCGTCCAGCGGGGACAGTGCGCGGTCACGGACAAGTATGCCCGGACGCGGATGGCGCTGCTCGGCGGCGCGGATCTGGTGCTGGAGCTGCCCGCCCTCTTTGCCTGCGGCAGCGCCGGGGATTTCGCCGCGGGGGCCGTCGCGCTGCTGGACGGTTTGGGCGTGGCGGACGCGCTCTGCTTCGGCAGCGAATGCGGCGATATCGCCCCCTTTCTGCGCGCTGCTTCCCTGCTGTGCGCGGAATCTCCCGCCTTTCAGGCCGCCCTGCAGGGGCGTCTGAAGGAGGGCTGGTCCTTCCCTAAAGCCAGGGCCGCCGCACTGCAGGCAGTCTGGCCGGAGGACGGCACGTTTCCCGGAGAGGACTTTTTCTCCTCCCCCAACAACATCCTGGGGCTGGAATACTGCCTGTGCCTGACCAGACGCGGCAGCGCGATCAAACCCGTCACCGTCAGACGGGAAGGGACAGCCTATGGGGAAACGGCGCTCCCGGAGCCGGACGCTTCCGTCCCGACGGATCGGACACAGCGCTTTCCCTCCGCCCTGGCGCTGCGCCGCCTGCTGGCGTCTGCGGAGGACTTCGACCTGCTGACACCTGTGCAAGGCTCCGGCATCCTAGCGTCTGCGGAAACCACCGGCAGGCCGACGGTCCCCGAAGACGGCAGCCCAGCGCCCGCAAAGGCCGCTGACGGTTCGGCGTCCGCGCAGGATCCCGCCGCATCCCTCCCGCAGCTTTTTTCCCACGTGCCCGCCGCGCAGCACGGCCTCTGGCAGGAGATCCTGTCTCAGGGCCGTCTGCTCTTCCCCGCGGACCTCACCAAAGAACTCCGCCTGCGCCTGCTGCAGGACGTGCCGGAGGGCTATACGCGCTATGCAGACGTGACCAGAGAGCTTTCCGACAAAATCCAAAAAAGCTGTATGCAGTTCTCCGACTGGGACGACCTGTGCGGCCGTCTCAAAACGAAGGATCTGACCTACAGCCGGATCAGCCGCGCCCTCTGCCACATCCTGCTCTCCGTCACCGCGCAGGAGCTGGCGGACGCACGTTCCCGCGGCAGCGTTCCCTATGCGCGCATTCTGGGCTTCCGTCGGGGGGCCGCGCCGCTGCTCTCCGCCATCCGGGCAAACAGCGCAATTCCGCTGCTCTCCAAACCGGCGGACGCGAAACGCCTCCTGTCCCCGGAGGGGTTCGCCATGCTGCAAAAGGATGTGGCGGCCTCCCATCTGTACGAAAGCGCCATGGCCGCCAAACGCCGCACCGTGCCGATCCACGAATATACCCGGCAACTGGTGATCGTTTAAAAAATTTATCTGCAAAGAAAACGTGAATACGGTGAAACCGCACGCGAAAAGAGGGTTGACGTGCAAGGACTGATACACAACGGCTAAGTCATAGAAACCTGACCGTATCAGCTTTTCTTTTATCAGGGCGGTTTTCACCACCCCAGTGTTTGACACAAACCAACACCCCCTGCGGCTGTTCGCCGCCAGGTATGCTGCTCAGTCCAGCACCCCAAGGAATGTATAATAAAGTTAGCTGTCCCAACTTCGGAGAATCAATGAATGCTTATCCTTCCATGCTGGATAATTAATGATAAATAGCAATCATTCCTACTCATAATCCTCAATCCGCCATTCATCCAGCCAATCAATACAGACTTTCTCTCCTTCAAATCTGAGCGGAAGCCATACATAATCCGCAATGGAAGTATTTTCCACCATGTTCAGATCTATCTGAGATAAATCAATTTCATCCCTTCTTCCTTGAAAAAGCAGCTCATAGATTTTGCTATATCTATGGTAATCCTTATCCATCTCATTGGGAAGCCATCTATCTGCTAAAGCTATATACAAATCTTTTTTCCCAGGTACCTTAAATACGGACGATATCTGGGAATGAAATGAAGTATCACTGGAATCGTAGACATGGGGATTTCCAAGCACCGTATATGGTCCATGCCATGTGTCAGACACCGCTACCTCGGAAGGATTCGGCAGATATCCTGTAGTACCAGAGGTAATAAGGTAATGCTTGCCACATCTCATGAAATGCGCCGGGCTTCCCGTACATACGGCGGATATGGATGTGGAAAATGGGTGCTGTAATAACCTGTCACATCTTTGTAATCTTCCGTTAGGTCGGCGCATATCATTTCGCTGTGTACCCTCTCGAAATAATAATATGCCTTTCCGTCATCTGCCACCGCCAAGTCAAAGTCACCGGCATTCATGCCAAGAGGTCTGAACCCCTCTTTAATTTTGACGTAAGGACCAAGGATATGGTCCGCCTCCAGTATCGTCCCCGTTTGAGTACCAGCCCGGTCATCCATAACCTTCAGCCAGCAGACATACTTGTCCGTCTCCTTATTATAAATGATATGGGGACGATCCATTTTCGAAAATGGATGCAGAGAAGATGATGTAGTATCCGGTTCTGGCGGAATAATCACTCCACGGTCCTCCCAGTTATATAAATCCGTCGAAGAATAACAGCGGACTCCCCAGTGCCAAATTCCATTTTTTCCGTCTGTTTTCTCCTTGTTTTCTCCATACCAGTAATAGGTCCCATCTATATACATTATGGAACCGCCATGTGCTTGAATTCTTTTTCCCTTTGTATCCATCCATGCTTTTCCGGGTCTTATACGATCATTCATTACAACCTCCTGTTAAAAAACATAGGATCCGCTTCCTATCTCGTGTTCTTTCCCTTTCCAGTATACCGTTGCATCAGTGTTGCACGGAATACTGACCTCCAGCTTTTCCCTGTTCCAATGAACTGCAATCATTCCTGCTTCACATTCAAATGTCCTGTCACAGAATGCCAGTCCACAGTCTGGATCAGGCCTAATAACGATATGGGAAAAGCCCGGTTCCTCACTGTCAATACCGGCAATGCGCCTGAAGATAAAGTCATCCACACAGCCGAAAGCATAGTGGTTAAAGCTCACAAAACGTCCCGTCCGTTTTGCATCATCCGCATCCCACGCCTCCCAGATGGTGGTAGCCCCATGATCAACCTCATACAGCCATGACGGTCTTTCTTTCTGCCAGAGAATCTTGTATGCCGTTTCTTTCTCCCCCAATCCGCAAAGTACATCCAGAATAAATGGTGTTGCAAGGAAACCCGTATCAAGGCAATTATGATTGTTTCTGATGAGTTCCAACAATTTTTCTTTATATGCCCCATATAAAGCATCCGGAACAAGGTCAAAGGCAAAGGCAAGCACGTAAGCCCCCATGAGATAGTCCGGCAACAGGCCTGCCTCCAGAATTTCTTCCTGAATCGCCTTCTTCATATTGTCAGCGGCCAACCGGTATTCTTCCGCCTTTTCCTCCTCCTTTAACACTGTACAGATTTCCGACATTTTCACCATTGTCATGTATCCAAAGAAAGGTGCTATGTAGAATGCAGACTCCTTACAGATACCGTACTGCTCCCCGGTGTTGTCAGGCCTGCTGGGAACAAGCCATTCCCCGAAATGAAAACCGGTATTCCAGAGATACTGATCTTTTTCAATAGGAATTCCCTGATAGCCCCTTTTATCCCTGGCAGTGGTAATAATGTACCGGCACCACTTATCCATGGCCTCAAAATTCTCCCGAAGCACGATTTCATTTCCGGTCACCCGATACATATCATAGGGCACCCATACGATTGCGTCACTCCATCCCGCCACGCCGGTAACCTGATCATCCCCTAAAGACTTTGCCACATTCAAAAACAAGCTCTCATAAAGCTTCATATAGGGGGACACGATCATAATCGTCCCATCCTCTGCCTGATCCGCCCTGACACTGCCAAGCCAGCTATTCAGAAACGGAGTCACATCTTCATTGACCAGCGCCGTCTTTGCATAAATCAGAATGTCACCCGTCCATCCCGCCTTTTCCCTTGTGGGGCAGTCTGTGGGGACGGACATCATATTGTTGCACTGGGACCATCTGACATTCTGGTACAGCCTGTTCATCCTGTCATCCGAACAGTGAAAGCTCCCTGTGTTCTCTTTCCTTGTGCTGAGTACAACCGCCTTGAAATCAGAAAGCTCTGGAGCCGCCATACCTGTCACCCGGATATACCGGAATCCATGGAAAGTGAACAGAGCTTCGTGGAGCATCTCTTTTCCATCCGATACTATCGTGTCCTTCTGCGGGGCAAACATGGTGTTGATATAATTTCCCTTTTCATTCAGAACCTCAAAATACTCCAGAGCAACTTCTTCCCCTCTCGGTACATGGATGTGCACCCTCGCTCTTCCGGTTACAATCTGCCCGAAATCAACCACGGTCTCCCCTGCCGGTGTGGTAAGGATTTCCACTGCGGGCAGTTCCTTCACACAGACAACCGGCTCCATGGGCTGTGCCGCCAGGAAGTCATACCCGTATTCTTTCACACATACAGGCTTCCTTTCCATTTCGTTTCTGGTGAAATCTTGTTTTTCCCCCTGATACAGATCCGAATATACGATATAGCTTTCCCGGCAGCTTTCACTTCCGTCGGTAGCAATCACCTCAAATGTCCCGTCCTCATACCACACCTCTATCTGGGCAATAATAGAGGGCTCCTTATGACGCTCCTTCATCACAGGTGCTGCCTGGGCGCTGAAATACCAGCCGTCCCCCACATACATGGAAAGCATATTCTCTTCTTTCAGCAAGGAAGCGGCATCATATACCTGGTAATACAACAACTTCCCATAGGATGTGAATTCCGGGACAAACTCCCTTTCATCCAGCCTCTCTCCGTTCAGGCAAAGGCGGTAGATTCCGTGGGCAGATGCATAGATTCTGGCTTTCCTGACATTCTTGCGAATCTTAAATTCCTTTTCAAATAATATAGGGGCATAAGAATTCCCAAATCGGCATTCATTCGCAGGCTGCCTTTCAAAGGAACACTCCACCCACTTTGCCCGCCAGCCCTTCTTTTCCAGAAATGCCGTCTCAAAGCATGCCTCCCCCTCTGCGGCTTCTCCTGTATTGTCCCAGACCTTTACCTTCCACACATAGCGGCTTCTTGATTCCAACTTTACCCCGGCATACTCAATAAATCCCTGCTTCCTGGACGCAACGATGCCGCTGTCCCATACCACGGCTTCACCTTTCAGGACAGTTATCTCATATCTTTCCTGAACCACGTTCCGCCTATTGCTGGCTATCTTCCATGAAAAATAAGGGGAACGGTCAATGACTGGATTCGTCATCTTCATTGTTTTCAAATCATATAGTCTCACTTTACCAGAGTCCTTTCTCTCTTCTCTAATTTAGAATAAGGCACCAAATTTAATCCAGCCCCTTCCAGAAATCCACAGCCCTTTCTACCCAGCCTGCCGCTTCTGTACCGCTTCCTAGTCCAAATCCATGTCCGGCTTTCTTATGACGCTCATAACGACAATTCACATGACAGGATGCCAGCTTTTCATACAGCCGTTCACTGTTCCATATGGGAACTGTACCATCATCTTCTGCCTGCACCAGATAAGTGGGTGGATAGCTTTCATCTGCATTCTCCACAATCTCATAAGGTGCACAGCATTCCCTTGTATACCCCTCTCCCAGATATCCGCCAAGCATCAACCTCTGTATTGCTTCCGGGTATCCTTCAATAGTATCCCATACAGCAACCAAAGGATAGACTAATAAAAGTAATTCCGGTTTTAGGCAACCACTTTTCAGATAAACGGATTTCCCCAGTCCACAAGTTGCTGCAAGATGACCTCCTGCAGAGAATCCTCCCACTGCATAATGCACAGGATTGACCCCGAATTGTTCTGCATGCTGCCATATCCATGTATAAGCCGCTGCCAAATCCTCCATAGGATGCGGGAAAAGTGGCGCCGGACCTCCAACCCGATAATTAAGGCAAAATACACTTATGCCCAGTTCATTCAATTTTGCCGCTGCCGGAAAGGCTTCTGTCATGGAACACACTGCACCATAAGCCCCTCCCGCCGCCAAAATTACAAAACGTCCATCCTGGTTTTTATCCATTTCCTTCGATGGAGATATGTTTTGCCCAACTGTAGTGTTATTCTCCGCAGGGAAAAAAATAATTTTTACACATTCCTTTGAGGGACAGGCAACAATCTCATCCGGCGTATACACATTATACAGAACCTGTTCTCTTTCCTTGCAACAATGCTGTAACCGATTCAGCCCATAAGCCATATCAGCCGCATTCCATGAGGGATTCTTCTGCTGAATATCACCAAGAGTTGTATTTTCGTCAAAAAAATTTCCAGCGCCATTCCCTTCCTGATTATAAATAAGATATGGCATGAGCCCTTTCCCGTCAAATTCCGCCTTTATCTCTCCTAATGTGGATTCTATTGTAAACATCAGCGCAGCCCTTTCTCTTTTAATTCTTTCTGAATATCAGCAATTCCCTTTTGTTCTAAATCTATTTTAAAGAAACACAGTGCCGCCAGCAGATACAATACAGCCGGATATACACTTAAGAGAATGCGGATCATAAACACTGCACTGTCTGGCTGCCCTACCACCACATCTGCTTCGCTGCTGATATAGCCGCTGAATGCCAGCATAACACCTGAAAGTCCTGCAGCCAGCCCAATGCCTATCTTTCCACCCATAGTAGCAGCAGAGGAAATCGTTCCATCCATGGGCTTCCCGGTCTTATGTAAGGCATAATCACAGATTTCTCCCGTAAGCGGAATAAGTGCCACCGTGAACGGAATTGCCGCAAAACTTCCAATAGTTTTTCCCACCATAAACGCAGCCAGATTCGCATTTGCGAAAAAGATAATCGTATGCCCTAATGCTGCCATAAGCATCCCGAACACGATGCAGTTTCTTTTACCAAACTTATTTATCATCGGCAATGCCATCGGCAGCAGAAAGATTAAGAACATATTGGGCAGATTAATATATGTTGCAACCCCCACATCATGAAATACATATTTCGCATAATAATTTGCCACTGGCGCAGCAGTAAGGTTATATAAAATCGTTCCAAGGGCAAGGTAAATAAAATATTTATTTTTTACTAAAGCTTTCAGGGACTCCAGTACCGGCTGCTTCTGCGTCAACTTTGCCGCAGAATGCTCCGTCACTGTTTCCCTGGTACATAAAACACCAATAGTAGACGCAATAACCGCCATTACTGCAAAAATCAATGTAGCCGTAGTATATGCCCCCTGGCTTTCCCCCATTACAGCAAGGATTTTAGGCACCACCAGACCAATCAGCATGACCGGCACCAGTGAACCGTAAGCTGAGAATACGCCTAATACACCCCTATGTTTGGAATCTGCCGTCAAAAGATTGTTCATAGCCCCACAGGCAACTGAGGTCATGGTTCCAAAGAACGGATTGGCAAGGAAATAGCACCCCGCACAGAAAATAATCTTTGCACCATTTGACAGATTTCCGGGACAATGGAATAGAAGCATGATGGAAATGGCAATCCCAATTCCACCCGCCAATATCCATGGTCTTGCCTTGCCCAGCCTCGTATGTGTACGGTCAATGATCATTCCCATAATAATATCAGTAACGCCATCCGTAATCTTTGTAACCATTAGGATTACCGCCACCGCTCCCATGGAAATCCCTACTGCATCTTTCGGATATCAAGCCGACTTATTCTCCTTAAGGCATCCATGTAAACCTCCAATGGAGTCCAATCCGACATACCGTAAAGTATTCGCCAGGCTATTGTATCCCCGGAAAAAAGTATTCCGGTCTCCTTTTCATAAAGCACGATGCTTCCTGCCGTATGCCCAGGTACATGATATACAATGACACTGCGTCCACCCAAATCGATACATTCTGTCTCTTCAACATCAATAAGCCTATAGGAAAGATTACGGTATGCATCCGGTTCTGTGCTTCTTACAATACCATCTCCAGCCGCCAGGCTCCAATCTTCCTTTGCCATATACACCTCTGCAAACTGTGAATTGCATCCGATATGGTCAACATGCCCATGAGTACACATCAATATAGCCGGAAGCCCCATCTGTGTTTCGATGTATTCCCGAAAACCCGACAATTCCGGCATGGGGCTGTCAATCACCAGTGTACACTTCGTCCCCTTCACCAGCCAACTCTGCATGATAGCGCTTCCCTCTGCCGGTTTGGCAGACCATAACGGCGCACTCAATGAATAGATGTCATCCGGGTATTTTTTCAGATAGAAGTCATCATTTTTCACGCTCCTGCTTCCCTCCCCATATACCGAATACAAGCTCCTCCACCTTTTTGCTAATGTAGGAACCTGACCCTCCGATATCCGAACGGTTCATGGCGAAAATCGCCTCCAACTTATCCAACGGACTTACAAAAAAGTGTGTGCCAAAGGCTCCGCTCCAACCATAGGTTCCTTGTGTTGCAAAAGAGCCAGTCGCTTCCGGGTTCTGCCGTATCTTCACGCCAAGCCCCCATACCATTCCCGGATCCGGTTCCAGATGTGCTTTTGGTGCCTCTGTCCGCATCAGCTCTACCGTCTCCGGCTTCAGCAGTTGCTTTCCCTTAAACTTCCCCCTGCCCAAAAGCATTTCCCCGAAATGCTCATAGTCCTCCACTGTGGAATACAAGCCTCCGCTTCCATGCTCAAACAGTATCTCTTTCTGGTGCAAGATTCCTGTCATATCCTCTTTTGTTCCGGTCACGTTGACAAGGGCATCCTTTTTTCTTTTATAGACATCAACCAAACGCTCTTTCTGTTCCTGTGTTAGGAAAAATGTGGTATCCTTCATTCCCAGCGGTCCACAGATTTCTTTCTGCAGAAAAGCTTCCAGACTCATGTCGGAAACTAACGACACAAGGTAGCCCAAAATATCATAGCCTGCCACCGGGGAATAACCTGTACCGGTACCTGGATGAAAGTCCAACACATACTCTGCATAATGTTTTACAAACATCTCTAATGTAGCATACTGCTTTTTTTCCTTCAAAAGCGCCAGCAATCCCACCAACCCCTGCTCCAATCCGGAGGAATGGGACAGCAAATCCCTAATGGTAATCTCTCTCTCGGCCGGTTCTCTCTTTACTCTTCTCATGGAAAAACCCAAAAGCAGTATCGGCAGTTTTTTCAATTTCATCTCGTCATATACATACCGTTTGTCCGTCGCTACCGAAAGTCCTGCAAACTCCGGAATATAAGAAGACAGTGGTGCATCCAATGCAAGCAATCCCCTCTCAACGCAAAGCATCACTGCAGCCGCCGTAATGCACTTTGTCATAGACATCATGCGGTAGATGCTGTCAAATGCAATGGGCTGTCTGCTCTCCTTCCTTGCATAGCCCCACTTTCCCTGATACACAAGCTCCCCATTCTGCCTTACATACAAAGCGCCGCCTGCCATTTCCTCGTTGGCAACATATTGCTGCATTGTCCTGTCAATCTCTTTCCTGTCCATGTTCACCGTCCTTTTCTATATTCTTAGCTTAAATCCCTTCTATCCAATTTACACTTATAGGGTTCCTGCATCCCCTCCTCTATTAGCTCCCCCGACTTCTGTTTCACCCGGATTTTTCGGAGTGCACCGGGAGCAATTCCCTTCTCCACCCAGTTCATAAGCGCCTGCATGCCTACACTTTCCGGAATTCCCGGTCCGTTTCCCCAGCAGTTTCCATGGCTGTCTCCCGGAGTAATGTACAGTCTACAAAATTCGTCTACTTTCTCCCTGCCTCCAAAATGGACACAAAGCCTGTCAAAATAATCTATGGTTCCTCTATACGGTATCAGCGGGTCGTCCATGCCATGGTCGATCATCAGCTTTCCGCCGAACGCCGCAAATGCATCAATGCAAGGATTATCGCCAAAGCAGTCCTTCAGCTTTTCGGCTCCTTCGTCAAAAAGCTTTTCGTAGGCCTCCATACTCAGATCTTCGAATTTGTCCTTTGGATTTTCCGTTATCCACCTTGCATACAATGGCGCCAATATAAAGGGCTTTGTTTTTTTCTTCGAAAACAGCGGATAGTAATATGTCCCTATGGGGATGATCTTTTGCCAGTTCTTTACACCCGGTCCGTATCCATACCACAGGAAACTGCCATTTCTCCGATGGGGGCCTTTCCAGATTTCATTCATCACCTCTGCGTCCGCCCTTGTGATCACACCGTCCGGAGACTTCATCCCGATGCAGCTTTCCGCATCAAATTCTGGCGCATACGACATCTGATAGAACGCCTCCCTGCCGCCGTATGCCTGATGTACCTGTTCTGTCAAAAAAAGGTTTTTCCCAGCACTCAGGAAATTCCTCTTTTCTCTCATGATAATTTGGGGCCAGAATGCTCCCATAATGAACTTATGCCAGTTGATTGCCGGGCAGGATGCCCACACCCCGTCATAGTCCTCCGGATAGTTTTGTACCTCCATCAGGGACTGTCTCCCGCCGCCGGATCCTCCGTTCATATAGGAATACTTTACCGGTCTGCCGTGCAGTATTTCGGCTGCTGCCTTCCCGAATATGGTCATGTCGTGGGTGCTGCGAAGCCTCCAATTTTCATACAACTCCCGGTTCAGCTTTCCAGTCTTGCTGTCAATGGTATAGTCATCCCAGCCCTCAATATTTCCTGCATACATGGTTGCTGCCGTAAATCCGTTCATGACGGCATAAGGCACCGTCCAACCTCTGGTGGCATCATCCGGCCTGGTCAGGTAATTCCGGCCACCAATTCCGGTACCTCCCCCCGCCGTTCCCGCAAACCGATCATTCCATGCAGCCGGAGACCATACAATCAATTCTTCCGTATGGCTTCCTGTCTTATGGTGAATCTCGACCTCATAATAAATTGGCAGGCCTTCGATTCGCTTTCCCGCTCCCCACAGCCGGTCAAACAGACTGCTCTTTCCCTGATAAGTTCCCGAATCATTTTTTGCCACTCTGATTAATGTAAATTCTTCTCCCGGGAAACGCCTTTCCATTTCACCCCTGATATAGTTTTCCGTTGCCCTTTTCTCTATCCCCTTTGTTTCTGTCAGAGATGATGTATCAAAAAACTGATATTTGTTCCTCTCCAGCATAGATTTCCCGCCTCCTGCCCTGTTCGTTGCGGCATGAAAAAATATCATTCCGCAACCAATCCAATTTTCAACGATAATCCCTGGATAACCGGCTTTCACACTCTTCCCTGCTGATTTCTCCGGAATTGCATTTTGCCATCAGCTCCACATCCTCATCCTTCAGGCGATAACAAGCCATGACTGCTACTCCCAGCAACACCCCAACCATGGGAATCAGTGCATAAATAACCCACATGCAGTCCATTGCCCCCTGTGGCTGGATTATTCCTGCTGCCGCAATATCTTCAAAGCTTTCTGCCTCCACCGGGATATAATCGGACAGACCCAGAATGAATAATCCAAGAGAAGAGGATACACTGGTCGTCAGCTTTGTTACAAAAGAGGACAATGCCGTACAGATGCCGGAACAATCCTTTCCTGTCCGATATCTGGTATACTCGATGGTATCCGGGAGGAAGAAACTCTTCGCCACATTGCTCATATTGCCAAAAGGAGCCTGCAACACCAGAAGCGCACAGCATATAACAAAATTGGGTCCCACAAAGTAAATAGAAAGCTGTATGGCTGCTCCCAAAATTCCCGTGAACATAAATACCCGCAGCTTGCCAAATCTGGCACAGGCCCGCCTGGTCTGCATCTGGGCAATCAGCTGGGGCAGGAATGCAATAGCGATGGGAATTACCATCACCAACGAACTGCCAAAATGGTAATAGGACACCAGACTCCCCACCGCTCCCCCGGTTGCCAGGCATGATGTGATAACGGTACTGAGCATCAGAATCATCAGGTATTTATTCGTCCTGATACAATTCCACATATCCCGGAAAGTGTAAGTCTCCTGTTCATGATCCTCTACATTGGCAAGGCTTACGTTATGCTCTTTTACCCCATGAGCCAGAGGCAGCATCATAATAAAAAATATGGCTGTGGAAACCAATGCCACCGCCCGGATGGAAAAGCCTACGTATTCGCTGATGCTAACCATCCATATGATCCCTGCACCAATGATTCCCAGTCCGCTTAAAATAGTCTTTGTCTGTAACAGGGAATTGCGTTCGTCCAGATTATCAGTCAGCGTCACAATCATGGAGTTCATGGGAACCTCCACCATGGTATACGTCAGATCATAGAGAAGATAAAACACCACAAACCACACCATTTTTGCCCCACTGGACAGCCCGGAAGGCATACAGAAAAAGAGTGCGGTAAAAATCGGAAAAAACAAAAAGGTAAGGCGGTACCACGGAAGATATTTTCCCTCTCCGGAAAATTTTCGGAACGCACTTATTTTTGTAATATGAATTCTGTCTACCAGATAACCGAAAATCACATCATCAAAAGCATCAATAATTTTCACTGCCAGCATAACACCAGCAATCGCAGTCAGATTGATACCCTGAAAAATGAGAAAAGTACTCATCATTGCTGTGACAATGTACCCTTCCAGAGAACGTCCCAGATCCCCGATTATGTATCTTCTTCTCTCTTTTTTCGATGTACGCCAGCCTTGTGGCTGTTTTTTCTTTTTGTCTTTCATAAGCTTCCTTTCTAAAAGCGAACCCCTTCGCCTTTCTATCTGATAACCTTATTATATTTTATCTGTCAAACCAAGGAAACCAATAATTTTGCCCTTCTATCATATAATCTTGCCTTTCATAATTCCTCCATGGTATAATAAACTTTAGAATCCGCTTGCATCGCAGGCCCAATGCTGCCACACTGATTGATTCTAAATTGACACTGTATACAGTAAAGGAGCCCCCATGTTTCAAAATATCCAGTTTCAGACCACCCGCACACAGCACCGCCTTTCCTCCAGGAAGGTTTCCGAGACCGCCATCAAGTCCGGCAACTATAATGCAGATGCCATTGCAAATGCAAACTTTTCCATCTGGGGTAGCGTGGATTCTTTTATAAAACCTCCCATCACTGATTTTGCCATGACGCATTTGTTCTATTTGGAGGATTTCAACCTTTTTCATTACGGATACGGATCCTTTACCGAACGCAGAAACTTCCAATCTTTCCTGATTGGATATACCTATTCCGGACAAGGCTCCCTTTCCTACCGGAACCAGGAATATGCGTTAAAAGAAGGGATAGGATTTTTTATTGATTGCCTGGAGCATCACAGATATGAAGCAATGTCTCCCCAATGGGATGTAGGCATCCTGCATCTGGGAGGCATCCTGCTTCCGCATCTCCATGCCAACTATATGCAGTACCAGTCTCCCATCTTTGAGGAAGCTCCTTCCGGCTCTTTCCAACGGTGTTTGGAGGAACTATTGTCTCTGTACAGCACACCTCATCCCGACAGGGACTGGCATGCCTCCGCCTGTATAGATGCCTTACTGAACCATGTACTGAAGCTCCGCTCAGTACAGTCTGCCCGGACACAACAGTTTCCGGAAAACATCCAATATCTGGTGAAATATATGGAAAGCCACTATGCGCATCCGCTCACACTGGACTATTTATCGGCTTTTTCCGGCCTGTCCAAGTATTATTTGTCCAGGGAATTTAAAAGGTACACTGGCTTTTCACCTAACGATTATTTAATTACCTTGAGAATCAACCAGGCAAAAAGCCTTCTGAAAAACACCTCGCTTCCTGCAGCAAAAATCGCACATGAAGTAGGCATACATGACTTGAATAATTTTACCAATCTGTTCCGGCGCAAAGTGGGAATGACTCCCACTCAATACCGAAAATTCCAATGAGTATCATTAAAAATCTTATTCCGTTCACTTGCGAACATAATTGACAAGATACAAAAGCTGCTGTAAAATGGGGAAACATCACGCCGGGCAATTGGAGGAAAAATTTTATGGCAACGCTATTGCTGATTGTGATCTATATATCCTTTATCGGATTGGGAATCCCCGATTCCCTTTGGGGAACAGCGTGGCCGGCCATTTACGCCGATTTCCGCCTGCCTATCTCTTTTGCAAGCTTCGTTTCCATCATCATTTCCTCCGGAACCATTATTTCCAGCCTGATAAGCGCTAAAGTAATCCGCCGGTTTGGAACAAACAAAGTTTCAGCTTCCAGCACAGCAATGACCGCCTTTGCACTGCTGGGATTTTCCCTCTCAGCCAATTTCTTTTTGTTATGCCTGTGTGCAATCCCTCTGGGATTAGGTGCGGGAGCTATCGACACCGCGCTGAACAATTATGTCTCGCTGCACTATTCCGCAACACACATGAGCTTTCTCCATTGCTTTTATGGCATCGGGGTTACAGTCAGCCCCTACATATTATCGCTGGTGATTAACAGTGATGCCGGATGGCGGGGCGGATACCGGATTGCTTTCGGAATACAACTTTGTATTGCACTCATCCTATTTCTTACCCTATCCATTTGGAAGAAGGCTCATGGCCTGGATACTGGGGAAATCGGAGAAACCGGGCAGAGCGTAAAAACACTTCCATTCAGGGAAATTGCCCGAATCCCAGGTGTTAAACTTATGTGGTGTCTCTTTGTCACTTCATGCGCCATTGAGTGCACCTGCGGCGGATGGGGAAGCACCTATCTGGTGGAGTATAAGCACATGGATGCGGTAACTGCAGCAAGAATGGTGATGCTGTATTATATGGGTATGGCATTGGGCAGATTTTTATCCGGTGTCCTCGCAGCACAATTAAGTAGCTGGCAAATCATCCGCGTTGGACAATGGATTTTAGGAATCTCTCTTATCATCCTGCTTCTTCCTGTATCTGCCAGTATTTCTGCGGCAGGCCTTTTTATGGTAGGCCTGGGAAACGGTCCCATGTTTCCGAACTTCAATTACCTTACTCCCCAGAATTTCGGGGCAGATATTTCACAATCCGTTATGGGAACACAGATGGCAATGTCCTACATCGGGATCATGCTTGCACCAGCCCTCTGCGGCGTTCTGGGGCAATTTATCAACATGGGGGTATTCCCTGTTTATCTTCTTGTTTTTTATGTGGCAATGATCACTGCAACGAAAAAAGTAAAAATTGTTTTAGGCATCCGTTAAAAGTTAATACTCGACTTTGGAAGGTTGATGCTGAATACGCTGATATGAAAAAAGAACGAGAATTGTTTACGCCTCCTGCTTTGCCATGTTTCACCGTACTAATTCGTATGGTTGATTCAAAAGGCAAAATCCAAAACCGCCGTGCAGTCCGCATGGTCAAAAACAAAAAAGCGCCGGAGAACGCACCACTAAACGATGCGCTCCCCGGCAAATTTTATCTGTCGTTTTGTCTCTGCGATTTCCTGTTCGCTTCTTCTTTTCTCTCCTGAAGCTCCTGCTCCCGGTCAAGAACTACTGCGGCGACTTTCTGCGCCACAAGAGATTCCTGCATCTGCTCACTGACTTTCCGGTACTCCGGGTAAGCCGCTTTCTTTTGGGCAAGCACTTCCGCATATTCCGCGCTCAGATCTTTCACACGGGACAGCTTTTTCAGCCCCAGCTTATCGAAAGCCTCTTTCGCCGCTTTGTGGAGCGTGATGCTTTCCCGGTGTTCCTCCAGAAACTTCCTGCTGTATCCGGCTTTCCGAATTGCCAATTCTTATCGGGCATATTTGCACCTCATTTCGTTATCATAATTTTTCTGTCTTAAAGATATTTACCATCATCAAGAACGAAATCTTCCTGTGGGCAGAATAAATGAGTGGGAACTCTATAGATTTTATCCACCACTCTTTCCCTATCATTCAACAGTTATATTGTACCCGACAACACGAATGAAATCAAGGAACCTTGATGGGTTTCACCTTTTCCGGAAAACCGCGCTCCCGGGACAACCGCCCCTCTCTATCTGGCGCTCAGATGTCCGATATTTTTGATCAGCACCGAAACGGTGCCGTCCCCATTGGCGATGAACTCCACCCGGTCCGGATCGCCGTATTCCGCCATGGGGATCGTGATCTCGATGCCCGTATCCGTCACCAGCCGCTGCTTCTGGAATTTCCGGACCGTCGACTCGTTCCGCGGCTCCACCACGTCCTTCGTCATCCGGTATTTCTCCAGCTTTTCCTCCAGGTCGGCCTGCATCTGCGGGCTTTGGGGGAACACCTTCTCCTTCACGTCCTCCACCGACAGGCTTCCCTTTTGCTCCAGCTCCTCGTAAATGGCCTTTTTGACCTCCAGCTTCCGTTCCGTATCCTCGTCCCCGTAATACTTCCGATTGACCTGCTCCACCGCCTTCGTCACGATATCCATCCGCGTCTTCTGGGACATGGACGCATGACACTCCAGAAACAGTTCCGAAAAATAGAACCGCTTTTCACCGCCGATTTCATACTTCTTTTCCGTCAGCAGGATGTCCCCGGTGGAAAGGTCCACCAGAAACGCCTCCGCCAGCTTCTGCCCCGACGCCGGGAGAATGGCCTTCTGCAGAACGATCTCGTTGCGGCTGCCCCCGTCCTCTGCCGAAACGGTGGCATGGGTGTAGGAGGACTTGTAATTGAGCTTCAGGAAGCCGAAATAGTCCGTCCCTTCCGCGGAAAACACCACTACGGCAGCGTCCGCCGCCGGGATATCGGGATTGGCGTTCATGATGGCATAGAGCTTTTCGCACAGCCTCCGGCTGACCTCCACGAATCTGCCGGCATCGCAGCTTCTGATCCACTCCATCACCTCCGAATCCTCCGAAAACTGACAGCGCTTCACATCGTCGCTCTCCGTAAACCGCTCGATATGTCCCTTTAAAAATTCGCTGAGCCCGGAACCCATTTCAAGGACCCGGTCGGAAAGAACCGGCATTCCCACCAGGGAATCCAGGATATGCACGATGCCCAGCTTCATGACCATGTCGTCTTTTTTCATCTGTCCGTCTCTCCTCCCGCCGGCCCTCACTGCACAAAACAGTCCCGATACAGCCGCAGGACGTTGCCGGAAAAGATTTTTTCCCGCTGGGACGCCGTAAAACCGGCCTTCGCCAGCGCATCGTCCAACAGCGGCATCTTATCGCCCCCGGTCAGCTCTCCGTGGGTAGGGATGCCGTCAAAATCGCTGCCCAGCCCCAGACACTCGATCCCGCCTGCGTTCACGATATGTCTGGCATGGCGCACCACCGCCGCAATGCTGCCCACATTTTCCGTATCCTCCGGAACGTCCTCCAGAAAATCCGGGCAGAAGTTCAGGCCGGTCACGCCGCCCTTTTCCGCCAGCGCCCGGATCATTTCATCCGTGAGGTTGCGGATATGGTTCCACTCCCCTCTGGCGTTGGAATGGCTGGCCGCGAAGGGCTTCTTCGCACAGGATACCACATCCCAGAAGCCCGCGTCGGACAGATGGGAAACGTCCACCACCATGCCCAGCCGCTGCATTTCCTCTACAAAAATGCGCCCCGTCTCCGTCAGCCCAAGCTCCGTCTGGGGTTTCCGAAAATCCGGCCTTTCGCCGGGCGTCTCCGGGCGGGTCACGTTGGGATACCCCAGCTCATTGGGAAAATTCCAGGTCAGCGTCAGCATCCGCACGCCCATATCATAGAATTCCCGCAGTTTCTCCAGGCTGCCCTGACAGGCCGCGCCCTCTTCGATGGTCAGAACGGCCGATATCCTCTCGGCCGCGGCGTTTTCCGCGATATCCGCATACCGATATACCTGCCTGATCTGATCCGGGAACAGCCGCATCTGCTCCTGAAAACAGGCTGCCAGCCGTTTCGCCTCCAGATACGGATCCTTCCCCGAACCGAGGTAGACGAACAGGGCAAAATTCTGCAGCAGATAATCCCCCTGCCGCATCTTCTCCAGATTCAGGTGCAGACCGTTCTCCCCAAGCGTCCAGCCGGCGCCCTTTTCATTTTCCTCCAGCAGCGCGGAAATCGTATCGCAGTGCATATCCGCAACTTTCATAAAATCCGTCCTTTCGATAAAAAAGGAACCGCACGTCCCGCGGACGCCAGTCCCTTTTCCTGCGTTTTTTCTGTCCCAGCCCTTCTGCCGGGAAACGGCCGCCCTTTGCCCGGACCTGCGGCCCGGGATACGGCTCCCCTTATTCCTCCGGCTTTTCCACCTGGGAAATGGCCGACTTCTGCATCGGGATACGGCAGTTCTTGTTGTTGCCGAATTCCACGATCACCGTATCATCCGTAATATCAATGATGACACCATAAAATCCGCTGCTGGTCAGCACCACGTCTCCGACCTCCAGAGAAGAGAGCATGGCCCTCATCTTCTTCTGCTCCTTCTTCTGCGGACGATACAAGATAAAATAAAAGAATCCGCCGAATACCACCACATACATCAGGATCACCGGGAGCATGCTCCCCGCTCCTGCCGTTTCCGTCAACAAAATACCCATGAAATCTGTCCCTCCTGCTTTCCTCCTGAACCTGTATCCCCTGCGAACGCGGGAACGCCGCGTACGCACGGCCCGCTCCGCTTTCATGCCGGACACCTGTTTTTAATCATACACAATAAATTCCGTTCCGTCAAGCCGTCAGGGCAATTTTCAGGGAAAAGTCAAAACGGACCTCCCTCACTGTTTCAGCCGAAAAACGCCGGTGATCTCTCTGCCGAAGCCCAGATCCGCCAGACACCGGTAGATCGTGATCGTCTTCTCCAGGGAAAGATCGTGCATCAGGTTCGCCAGGCGCACCGTGGCCTTATAGCATTCCTTGCCCACCTCCGGCTTTTCGTAGTAATTGGTGAGCGGATTGAGAAGGTTCAGATCGATAAAATAATCCGCAAAGAAATCCATGCATTCATATCCCTGGGCATCCAGCAGATTGATCATCCCCTCTTTATTAAAATAATTGGTATGATCCGGCGCGTCCAGCCAGTATTCCTGCTTCAGCTCCCCGCTTTTCAGAAGGCGCTGCTGCAGATGGGAATAATTATGAGAGGTTTTGATCACCAGAATGCTCTGTCCGGTCATCAGCTTCCGGATCCTCTGCAGCGTGCCCTCGGCATCCAGGCACATATCGAGCACTCTGCTCATATTGATCACGTCAAAGGTTTCTCCCTGCGCGGCGAGCTTGGGAAGGATATCGTCCATGTTTCCCTGTTCAAACACATCCTCCATATCGGGATTCTGCTGCCGCAGCGCATAGCTCCCCAGATCGAAGCCCTTCACCTTTACCCCCTTCTGCCGGAAATATTTCATCAGAAAGCCTTCTCCGCAGCCGATATCCAGAAGGCTGTAGTGTCCGTCCTTCCATGCGCCGGTCTTCTTCAGACATTCCCGAATCACATATTCCTTTTCCTCAAACTTCCGGGTAAGATAATCCAGCTCGTCCTGTGAATACTCCTTGGAATAGGTGAAGCCGTTGTAATCCTGAAAATAAGTATTCCCGAATATGTCCTCGCGCTCCTTCGTGCTGTTCATATTTCTGAGCTGGTAATAACCGTACTGATTCAGCTCCACAGCCTCAAAAATATCCTCCATCACCCACTTTGATTCTCTTTCCATTGGTCTTCCTCCGTATTTTCGGTTTATGCACCGTATTCACGGAATAGTATATTCCCTTCGCTTCTTATAGTCAAGCTTTCGCTTCTTATAGTCTATTATTGCAATACCGTTTTTTCATATAGAATGAAATCAGAAACACAGGGACGGACACATTCGGAGGATATGAAAGTGAACAAACTGGATTATAAAATGATCGGTGAACAGATCCGGTATGTGCGGAATCAGCAGCATATTTCTCAGGAATTTCTCGCGGAAATGTGCGACATTTCTCCCTCCTTCATGGGACATATCGAAAGAGGGACCCGCAAAATGTCCCTGGAGACCTTCATTGCCATCTCTCTCGCACTTCATGTCAGTCCGGATTATCTGCTGTACGGCCAGGTTCCGGATCCCGATGCGGCCGTTGCCGGCATCATCGAGCTGGTAAAGCAGAACAATGAAGCCAACTATGAGCGGTATGTCTCCGTCATCCGCGCCCTGGCGGAGATCGCGGACCGGCTGTGACGCCGGCGGCCCGTCCCGCAGAACACCGCCCGCGGCCGCAATGCTTCGTGCCGTATCCTTCCGATCCGCAAAAAAGGGTGCCGCCGCCGCGACACCCTCAGGCTTTCCTGATAAAGATTTTTTCTGGTTTCTCACGCTCCGCCCTGCGCACCCGCCTGCATCCCCTCCAGCTTCCGCTTTTTGTAGGCCGCAAAATTCCCCTGCTCGATGGCTTCCCGGATTTCCGTCATCATCGTATTGTAAAAATACAGGTTATGCAGCACGCACAGCCGCATTCCCAGCATCTCCTTCGCCTTCAGAAGGTGGCGGATATAGGCCCTGGAATACCGCCTGCAGGCCGGACAGGGACAGCCCGGCTCGATGGGACGCTTGTCCAGCTCATATTTGGCGTTGAACAGATTGATTTTCCCGAAATTCGTATACAGATGTCCGTGCCGTCCGTTCCGGGTGGGATACACGCAGTCAAAAAAGTCCACGCCCCGCTCCACCGCCTCCAGAATGTTGGCCGGCGTTCCGACCCCCATCAGATAAGTGGGTTTGTCCTGCGGCAGATACGGCACCGTCTCGTCCAGCACGTGATACATTTCCTCATGCGTCTCTCCCACCGCCAGACCGCCGACGGCATACCCGTCCAGCTCCAGCTCGGCGATCCGCTTCGCGTGTTCGATCCGCAGATCGGTATAAACCGCGCCCTGATTGATGCCAAACAGCAACTGATGCCGGTTGACGGTATCCTCCAGCCCATTGAGTCGGTCCATTTCCCGCTTGCACCGTTCCAGCCAGCGCGCGGTGCGCGCCGCGGAGGCTGTCACATAGCCTTTCTCCGCTTTGGCGGGCGCACACTCGTCAAAGGCCATGGCGATGGTGGAACCCAGATTGGACTGGATGCGCATGCTTTCTTCCGGCCCCATGAAGATCTTATGGCCGTCAATATGACAGCGAAAGGTCACCCCTTCCTCCCTGATTCTGCGCAGCCCGGCCAGAGAAAACACCTGGAACCCGCCGGAATCCGTCAGGATCGGCCGGTCCCAGGACATGAAGCTGTGAAGGCCTCCGAACTGCCGGATCTTCTCATCCCCGGGGCGGACATGCAGGTGATAGGTATTGGACAGCACCACCTGCGTCCCGATCTGCTCCAGATCCTCCGTGGAAACCGCCCCCTTGATGGCCGCCACCGTTCCCACGTTCATGAAAACCGGCGTCTGTATCGTGCCGTGAACCGTTTCCATCACGGCCCGCTTCGCCCTGCCCTCCCGGGCGATGATCTCATATCTCATTCCGATTTCCTTTCCGTATCTATCCGCCTGCCAGGCGCCGCGCCCGTTTTCCCG
This sequence comes from uncultured Eisenbergiella sp., assembly GCA_947627215.1. GTDB lineage: Bacteria > Bacillota > Clostridia > Lachnospirales > Lachnospiraceae > Gallintestinimicrobium. Next base: position 74,293 of record CANQVD010000005.1, on the reverse strand, counting down.
CCCGGCGGTCACTGCCGTCGTCTTTCCGGAAGCGCTGTGTCTCTCACCCCCGCCACAGCCTCCGCAGCCTTTCATCCAGTCTGTCAAAAAATCCTTTCAGCTTTCTGCTGCCGTTCAGAGGCGCAAACAGCTTCTGGCGCAGCAGCTCGATCAGCGTACAGACGGCGTACACCGCCGCGATCACCCCGACGCAGGCCGGAAGCAGATACCATTTATCCAGCCATTCCACGCCGTTGATCCTCGTCCAGAGCATCTCCCGGATATAATAGTGATCGTGGATCAGATACACGCCGAACGCGGCCCCGGCCACCTTTATAATCCCGTCCGCCGCCCGCCCGGGCCGGATATCCAGATTCAAAAAGGCCACGAACAGGAGAACGGCGGCCAGGCTCACCAGGATCGAATCATAGGAATAGAACACGCTGTAGCCCCACATCAGATCGTCCAGAATGCTGATCCTGCCAAGCGGCGTCTGCAACAGCGCCTCGATCAGAAAACGGCTTGCGGGGATGAGCAGCAGCGCCCCCAGCGCCGGCAGCAGCTTTCTGCCGAAGCGCCCGTCCGGGCGGTAATACAGCTTCAGATACGCACCGAACAGATAAGCTACCAGAAACCAGCTAATGCTCACGCCGCCCGCCGTATTCAGGGCCGAAGAAAAATAAATGATGTTGGGCCAGACCGCCACCAGCACAAAGCCCAGCGCCACGGCGCATTCCAACTGCCGCTTCGTCAGCGCCCGGATGAGCTTATTCATCAGCGGCGCGAAGAGATACATGCCAACATACATGGAGATGAACCAGTAAAAATCCGAGGAAATGGGGAGCAGCGAATAGACCATGATCTTCATCTCCTTCTCCGCACCCCCGAACAGCCAGAACAGCGCCGTGATCCCGAACGCATAGAAAAACACCTGGCCGCCCAGCTTCGCCAGCTTCCAGGAGGAAAACCGCGAATCGATCAGAAAATATCCGCTGATCAGAATATAGATCGTGATGCAGGAAAAGGAAACGCCGAAAAGCGACCAGACCAGATAATAAGCAGCGCTCCCCTGCTTCGCAAAGGTGATCATATTCCCGTGATTGACCAGATGCGCCGTCACCACCATCAGCATGCAGATGATACGCAGAAGCTCCAGATTCGCCTGCCTCGCCTTTTTCATCCCGATCCGCCTTTCCCGTCCGTCCGTTTACAACACAGCCAGTATAACAGATTCCCTTGAATTCGTCAAAAAAATATTATATACTGAGGCCAGTTGACAAAAAGGAGAACAGAACAGATGGCAGGTTCCTGCTTTGGAAAATATTTCACGGTGACCACATGGGGAGAATCCCACGGCAGAGCGCTGGGCGCGGTGGTGGACGGCTGTCCCGCCGGCCTGTCCCTGTGTGAAGCCGATATTCAGACGTATCTGGACCGGCGGAAGCCGGGCGCCAGCCGGTTCTCCACTCCCCGCAGGGAGGCGGATGCGGTGCAAATCCTTTCCGGCGTTTTCGAGGGCAGGACCACCGGCACGCCCATTTCCCTGCTGGTGCCCAACACCTCCCAGCGTTCTTCGGACTATTCGGAGATCGCCTCATACTACAGGCCGGGACATGCGGATTTCACCTATGACGCCAAATACGGCTTCCGGGACTACCGGGGCGGCGGACGATCCTCCGGCCGGGAAACGGTGGGGCGCGTGGCCGCCGGCGCCATCGCCGCCAGGATCCTGAAGGAGCTGGGCATGGAGCTCTGCGCCTACACGAAGGCCATCGGCCCCGTCAGCGCCGATCTGTCCCGTTTTGACAAAGACGCCATCCTCGATACTCCCACCGCCATGCCGGACCGTACCGCCAGCGAGGCGGCGGAACGCTACCTTTCCGAATGCATGGCCCGGAAGGATTCGGCGGGCGGCATCATCGAATGCCGGATCACGGGCGTGCCCGCAGGCATCGGGGAACCGGTTTTTGACAAGCTGGACGCCCGTCTGGCCGCCGCCGTCATGTCTGTCGGCGCAATAAAAGCGGTGGAGATCGGAAACGGCATTGCCGTATCCTCTTCCACCGGTTCCGAAAATAACGATCCTTTTTATGCCGATGAGACCGGCATCCATAAACGCACCAACCACGCGGGCGGCATTCTCGGCGGCATCAGCGACGGCGATACCATCCTGCTGCGCGCCCACGTCAAGCCCACGCCCTCCATCTTCCGGGAACAGGAAACAGCGGGCTCGGACGGCCAAAACCGCACCGTCCGGATCAAAGGCAGACACGATCCGGTCATCGTGCCCCGGGCCGTCGTGGTGGTGGAATGCATGGCCGCGCTGGCTCTGCTGGATCTGGTCATGGCCAACACCACGGCCCGCATGGACCGGCTAGCCGCGTTCTATCGCGGTCTCCGGTAAGTGGCGCCGGCCATATTCTCACCTTCAAGAGGCGCGCTCAATAGGTGATGATGATCCCCTTCTCCTGAGCATAAAAGCTGCACAGGCCCGCACAGTGCACCACTCTCACCAGAGCGTCCGGCCACCTGGCGCAGATGGAATCCCGCAGCCGTCCGGCTCCCTCCGGGTTCATGCAATGGCCGATCATCACGGAACGGGTCCCGTCGAAACCCGTTTTCTCCATCTCCTCCAGGATCCGGTGCAGCACCCTGCCCTCTCCCCTGGTCTTATAAAAGAAATCAATCCGGCCGTCCGGCGTGCGCCGCCCCAGGACGCGCATATGCAGCCGGTCCGCCAGAAACCCGACTACCCGGTTCACGCGACCGTTCTTCGCCAGATTCTCAAAGCTGCACAGGGCGAACATGATATGCCCCGCTTCATTATAGGCCGTGATCGCCTCACAGATCTTTTCAAAGGAAGCGCCCTCTCCGATCATCCGATTTGCCAGCCGGGCGGCATCCGCCAGCGCGCCGGAATCGCTCAGGGTGTCCAGCACGAAAATCCGCTTCTCCGGGCTCTCCTCCAGCACCATTTCCCGGGCCGCCATGGCCGAATTGTAGCTGCCCGACAGGTTGCTGCTGATGGTGAGCGCGATCACATTGTCCGCCTTCCGATAATACGCTGCCCATTCCTCCGGGCTGGGACATGCGCTGGTGCTGACCCCCTTGTACTCCGTCATGGCGCGGATCATATCCGGCACATCCAGCGCGGGCAGATCCACATACTCCTTTCCGTCAATTATGATCTTAAACGGCACCACCGCAAACTCCACCCCCGGCGCGGTGTCCTCCAGCGTACGGATCTCGCAGGAACTGTCTGAAACGATCATCCACTTCATCTTCATAAACCCTCCTTCCTCTATCATACAGCAAAAAACGTTTGTCGTAAATATATTTTTGCATGATTTGATTATAAACTCTTTTTGAAGTGGTATTCAAAACCATATGCAATTCGGCACAAAAACGCGCAGCGCGGATTTTCTTCGTTCTGAAATCCAAAAGCGCTGCGCAGTCTCGCTCCGACAGGAATGCACCACAGCCTCCGAAACCGGTCCGCCCGGATGCTCCTGCCGGCGGCAATTCCTTTAAAGCCGATGGAAAATGACACAGTTAGGCTGATCCACCCGGATCTCCTTCCCGTTCATGACGATCAGGCCCCGTTCCATATCCACGGTGAAAAACGTCATGGTGTTGGACTCGTGATTTAGAGACACCAGATGCCGGTTGTCCGGGAACAGTGCGGCATCCTTGGGATACTCGCCGCTGATGGGCAGACAGAGGATCTTGGAAAGCAGCCCCGTCTCCGGATCGATCCGGTAGATCACCACGCTGTTGTCCCCGGCGTTGGAGCTGACCAGATAGGAAAAATCCTCCGACAGATTCAGCGCGCTGGCCGCCGTCCCGGTGGCATGGTAGTCGTTCACCGTGGGGATCGTCTGGATCTTTTCAAAAAACGGATTGTTGTTTTCCTCCCGATAGGTATAGACATCGATGATCTTTTTCAGCTCATGGACGATATAGAGGATACTGCCGTCCTTCCCGAACTTGATGTGGCTGGGCCCGGATTCCAGCTCGCTGCGGATCACGTCCGCCAGGCGCAGCTTCCCGGTCGCATGATCCAGTTGGTAAACCTTCGTGTGATCCAGCCCCATATCCGCGGCGCACAGATACCGGTTGTCCCGGGTCATCTTCACGCAGCTCACATGGGGGCGGAAATTCCGCTCCGCGATGCTCCCCAGACCCTTGTGAAACACCTCGTCCGTGATCTCCCCCACGCTGCCGTCCTCCCGGAGGCGCAGCACCGTGATCTTGCCGTCATGCCAGCCCGCCACGAAAAGGAATTTATCCTCATAATCGGTGGACAGGTAATGGCCCCGCATCCCGTTGATGCCCGCCAGATTGATGGTCCGAAGGCCGCCATCCGGCAGGATCTCATAGGATTCCACGCCGAAATCGGTGATGGAATAGAGCCGCTTCCGGTTGTGAGAAATCGACAGGTAGGAGGAATTGGTGATCTCCACCCTGTCCTTTAAGGAGAACCTGCCGTTCTCCATATCCACATCATAAATGGAAATCCCATGGGAATGCCCCATCGTATATGTGGAAACATAGGCCACGTATTTCTGCTCGTTCAACGCCATAAAACCGCACCTTCCTTCCGGGAAAAATCCCTGCCCCTATCATATCATTTCTTTTTTCCCGGCGCAACCCCGGCTTCGGATGCCGGGGAAGCCGGAACGAAATTTTACATATTTTACATATTTTTATTTTTCCCATTGACATACACGGAAAAGCCGCTATAATAAAGGGCAGTGCGTTTGTTTAGTTTTATTAAACTTTTTGTTTAAAATTTCTGTTTTTCAGGGGCGGCGGTTTTCTTTCCGTACAGGAGGAACCGCGCAAAGGACATTTCAGCATGAATATCGGAGCAAAGGTAAAGGAACTGCGGATCGGCAGGAACCTGACGCAGGAGGAGCTGGCAGACCGGACGGAGCTGTCAAAGGGATTCATATCCCAGTTGGAACGGGATCTGACCTCCCCTTCCATCGCCACGCTGATGGATATCCTGCAGGCACTGGGCACGGATCTGAAGGAATTCTTCAGTGAAGAGGATGACGAGCAGGTGGTCTTCGGCGAGAATGACTACTTTGAAAAGGTGGACGAAGAATATCGGAACACCACGGAATGGATCATCCCCAACGCCCAGAAAAACATCATGGAGCCGATCCGCGTCACGCTGCAGCCCGGCGGCAGCACGTATCCCGACAATCCGCATGAGGGCGAGGAATTCGGCTACGTGCTCTCCGGCAGCATCACGATCCATGTAGGCAAGAAGACCTGGAAGGTCAAAAAAGGAGAGTCCTTTTATTTCACACCCAGGTCCACCCACTATGTCACGGCAGGCCCCAAAGCGGGAGCCAGCCTGATCTGGGTCACCAGCCCTCCCAGCTTCTGACGGACTCTGCGGGGCAAACGGGCGGCCAAATGAACGGCGGCAAATCGGCCCAGGATCTGTACGCCCCGCCATCATTATCAGGAAGGACAGTGTCACACACTGCACGGGTTTTTACAAATGAGCACCAGACTGATCGATCTTTCCCACATCACCAAGAGCTACGGCGATAATACCGTCCTGGACGATATGAACCTCTATATCCGGGAGAACGAATTCCTGACGCTTTTGGGCCCCAGCGGCTGCGGCAAGACCACCACGCTGCGCATCATCGGCGGCTTCGAAAAGCCCGATCAGGGCGTCGTCCTTTTCAACGGGCAGGACATCACCAACCTTCCGCCCAACAAGCGGCAGCTGAACACCGTCTTCCAGAAATACGCGCTTTTTCCCCATATGACCATCGCGGAGAACATCGCCTTCGGCCTGAAGATCCGGGGAAAGACCAAAGCCTATATCAACGACAAGATCAAATATGCCCTGAAGCTGGTCAACCTGGATGGCTTCGAGAACCGCATGCCCGACTCTTTAAGCGGCGGCCAGCAGCAGCGTGTCGCCATCGCCCGGGCCATCGTCAACGAGCCGAAGCTCCTGCTTCTGGACGAACCGCTGGGCGCGCTGGATCTGAAGCTTCGCCAGGATATGCAGTACGAGCTGATCCGCCTGAAAAACGAGCTGGGCATCACATTCATCTATGTGACCCACGATCAGGAGGAGGCGCTGACCATGTCCGACACCATCGTGGTCATGAACCAGGGCTATATCCAGCAGATCGGCACGCCGGAAAAGATCTACAATGAGCCGGAGAACGCCTTTGTGGCCGACTTCATCGGCGATTCCAACATCATCGCCTCCACCATGATCCGCGACGAGCTGGTGGAGATCCTGGGGGCACGCTTCGCCTGCGTGGATAAGGGCTTCGGCACCGATCAGCCCGTGGACGTGGTGATCCGGCCGGAGGACGTGGACCTGGTGAAGCCCGGCGAGGGCACGCTGGACGGCGTGGTCACCCATCTGATCTTCAAGGGCGTCCACTACGAAATGGAGGTCACCGCCAACGGCTTTGAATGGCTGGTCCACTCCACCGACATGTTCCCGGTGGGCACGAAGGTGGGCATCCGGGTGGATCCCTTCGATATTCAGATCATGAACAAGCCCTCTTCGGAGGACGAGGAGGCTGTAGCGCTCGATGCATAAAGGTACGAACAAAAAACCGGCGGAAACGCCCGGCATCGTCTATTTCAATCAGACGCTGATGACCGCGCCCTACCTGGTCTGGGCGCTGGCTTTCATCATCATCCCGCTTTTGATGATCTTTTACTACGGGCTGACGGACAAGACCGGCGCCTTCACGCTGGAAAACGTCATCGCCATCACCACGGCCCAGCATTCCAAGGCGCTGTGGCTGGCGCTGCTGCTCTCTCTGATCAGCACCGCGCTGTGCCTGCTCCTGGCCTATCCGCTGGCCATGATCCTGGCGAAGCGCAGCGTGAGCCAGCAGAGCTTCATCGTGCTGATCTTCATCCTCCCCATGTGGATGAACTTCCTGCTGCGCACCCTGGCCTGGCAGACACTCCTGGAAAAGACCGGCGTCATCAATTCCGTGCTGACGTTTCTGCACCTGCCGACGTTAAATATCATCAACACCCCGGCGGCCATCATCCTGGGCATGGTCTACAACTTCCTGCCCTTCATGGTGCTGCCCCTGTACAACTCGCTGACCAAGATCGACCCCAACGTGGTGAACGCTGCCTACGACCTGGGCGCCAACGGGACGCAGACCTTTCTGCGTGTCATCTTCCCGCTGAGCATTCCCGGCGTCATCAGCGGCATCACCATGGTGTTCGTCCCGGCGCTGACCACCTTCGTCATCAGCAACCTGCTGGGCGGCAGCAAGATCCTGCTCATCGGCAATGTCATCGAGCAGGAGTTCACCCAGGCCAGCAACTGGAACCTGGGCAGCGGCCTGTCCATCGTGCTGATGATCTTCATCATCCTCAATATGGTCCTGACCGGCATTTTCGATAAGAACGGGGAGGGAACGGCCCTATGATCAAGCAGTGCGCGCAGAAGGTCTATATCGGCCTGATCTTCATCTTCATGTACGCTCCCATCGTCACGCTGATGGTGCTCTCCTTCAACAACAGCCGCACCCGGGCCAAATGGGGCGGCTTCACCGGCAAATGGTATGCGGAGCTTTTCTCCAACCGCAGCATCATGCAGGCGCTCTACAACACTCTGCTGATCGCGGTGGTCTCCGCGGTGGCCGCGACCCTCATCGGCACCGTCGCCACCCTGTCCATCAGCGCCATGAGACGGCGCAGCCGGGCGGTCTTCATGAGCGTCACCAATATCCCGATGCTCAACGCTGAGATCGTCACCGGCATCTCCCTGATGCTTTTGTTCATCACGCTGCGGGTGAAATTCGGCCTCGGCACGATCCTGCTCTCCCACATCACCTTCAACATCCCGTATGTGATCTTAAGCGTGATGCCGCGGATGAAGCGGCTCAACCCCAGCGTCTATGAGGCGGCGCTGGATCTGGGCGCTTCCCGCGTCCAGGCGTTTTTCCGGGTGGTGTTTCCCGATCTGCTCCCCGGCATCCTGTCCGGCTTTCTGATGGCCTTCACGATGTCGCTGGACGACTTCATCATCACCCACTTCACCAAGGGACCCGGCGTGGATACCCTCTCCACGAAAATATATACGGAGGTCCGGAAGGGGATCAAGCCCGAGATGTACGCGCTCTCGACGCTGATCTTCGTCACCGTCCTGATCCTCCTGATCCTGGTCAACTATACGCCCAAGTCAAAGGAGAAACAATCCTCAGGGCAGAACGGAGGTTCATTATGAAAAAACATCTCGTATCCACTCTTTTCAGCAAATCTGCCGGTCTGATCCTTTCCGCCGCGCTGCTTGCCGGTCTTCTGGGCGGCTGCGGATCGGACGGCGCCTCCGCCGGCGCGGAGGGCGCGAACGGTTCCGGCGCTTCCGCGGATGCGGACGGCGGTGAAGTGATCGTCTACAACTGGGGCGAATATATCGACCCGGATGTGCTCGACATGTTCGAGGAAGAGACCGGCATTACCGTGATCTATGACGAATTTGAAACCAATGAGATCATGTATCCCCGTGTAGAGGCCGGCGCGTCCAAGTATGACGTGATCTGCCCTTCCGACTATATGATCCAGAAAATGATCGACAACGATCTTCTGCAGGAGCTGAACTTCGATCACATCCCCAACGCGAAAGCCAACATCGGCCAGCAGTACTGGGAGCAGTCCGAACAGTTCGATCCCGGCAACAAGTATTCCGTCCCCTACTGCTGGGGCACCGTGGGCATTCTTTACAACAAGACCATGGTGGACGATGTGGTGGATAGCTGGTCCATCCTCTGGGATGAAAAATACGCCGACAATATCCTGATGCAGGATTCCGTCCGTGATGCCTTCATGGTGGCGCTGCGCTTAAACGGCAGCTCCATGAACACGCTGGATCCCGATGAGCTGGCCGCGGCCAGAGATCTGCTGATCGAGCAGAAACCGCTGGTACAGGCCTACGTCATCGACCAGGTGCGTGACAAGATGATCGGCAATGAGGCCGCCCTGGGCGTGATCTACTCCGGCGAGGCCATCTACACCCAGCGGGAAAATCCCGATCTGGAGTATGTGATCCCCAAGGAGGGCACCAACGTCTGGATCGACTCCTGGGTGGTGCCCAAAAATGCGCCCAACCTGGAAAACGCCGAAAAGTTCATCGACTACATGTGCCGCCCCGACATCGCGCTCCTGAATTTTGAATACATCACCTACTCCACGCCCAACGAGGCCGCCAGAGAGCTGATCGAGGACGAGGATATCAAGAACTCCCCCATTGCCTTCCCGGATCTGAGCCAGTACAGCCTGGAAACCTTCACCTATCTGGGGGATGAGGGCGACGAGCTCTACAACGAGATGTGGAAAGAGGTCAAGTCTGAGTAAAACAGGAACCCTGTGACATGCACATCCGAAACGCCGTATATCAGCCCGAAAGCCCGTCTCACCGGCGGGCTTTCACCTTTTTATACAAAAAAACCGGAGGCCAAATGGAACGCACACTGACTTATCAAGTGGGACCGGAGCATTCCGGCATCACCATTTCACAGTTTCTGAAACGTCACGGATATTCCTCCGCCAACATCACGGATTTAAAAAAGATGCCCGAAAGCATTCTGCTGAACGGCACTCCCGCCTATATGGTCCGCTCCGTCTCCGCGGGGGATGTGCTGACCGTACACATCCGGGAAATGGAATCCTCCGCGAAGATCCCGCCCGTGGATATGCCGCTGGACATCCTGTATGAGGACGAGGATCTGTTGATCGTCAATAAGCCTGCGGATCTGCCCATCCACCCTTCCATGGGCAACTACACGCACTCTCTGGGCAACGCGGCGGCGGGCTATTTTGCGCGTCAGAACTGTCCCTTCGTCTTTCGCTGCATCAACCGGCTGGATCACAACACCTCCGGCCTGACCATCATCGCCAAGCATATGGTCAGCGGCAGCATCCTCTCCGTCATGGTGAAACGCCGGGAGATCGAGCGGGAATATTTAGGCATCGTCCGGGGATCCGTGACGCCGCCCGCCGGCACGATCACCGCGCCGCTGGGCCGGAAGGAGGGCTCCCTCATCGAGCGCACCATCGACTTCGAGCACGGGGAGTCCGCCGTCACCCACTACCGGGTCCTGGAAGAACGAAACGGGCACAGCCTGCTCTCCCTGCATCTGGAGACAGGCCGCACCCATCAGATCCGCATTCATATGAAATATCTTGGGTTTCCCCTGATCGGAGACTCCCTTTACAATCCCGACATAGAATTCATCGGCCGCCAGGCGCTGCACGCTGCCAGACTGGCCTTCGCGCATCCCATCACCGGTCAGCCCATGGAATTTCGCGCGCCGCTGCCGGAGGACATGCGCCGGGTGCTGTGGCCGGAGTGAAGGGCCGCAGCGCGCCTCACCGCGCCGCGTCCGTCCAGACCTGCATCTCGTTCTCTCCCCGGTTGGCCCAGGTATAATAGGGAACGAACTGCAGCGTCACCGGCTCCGTCTGCGGCGGCTGCCAGGCGCGGTACAGGCCTCCGCCCTCCGCGGGCAGAAGGCGCCTAAGGCCGGGCAGCGAGATCCGCTTCACCGGCTCCGTGCAGACGGTCCCGTCCGTCACCTCCGCGCGGGCATCCGGCAGAAGGGACAGAAGATGCAGGTTTTTCCCGTTGTCCGCCTCCTCCAGGCAATAGACCACAGGGCCCCGGCACACTGCCGCCTTTCCGATGTCCTCCCGCACCAGCGGATTCGCCTCCATCAGCCTGACCTCCATGGGAAAATACAGGGAAATAACATCCTCTTCTCCCCAATCCTTCTGAATATAGAGATAGCCGTCCTTTTCTTCCCCTTCCTTCGCACCAACGCCGTTGAGCACATAGTGGCCGCACCAGTCCGGGATGCGCAGGGCCAGCCGAAAATCCTTCGCGCCGTCGGCCCTCACCTGGATCAGAACGCCGCCCTCCCAGGGGAACTGGGAAACAATGCGGACGTCCACCTGTTTTTCCCCCACCTGCTTGGTCATCACGCCGCCCACATACAGATGCACATACAGCGTGTCATCGCTCTCCGTATAGGCATATTCCCCGACGGATTCCACCAGCCTGGCCAGGTTGGGCGGACAGCAGGCGCAGCCAAACCACTTCTGCCGCACCGGCTTCACATGGGACTTACGTTCGTCCCTCCGGCATGCCGTGGGATCGGACTGCAGCGGATTCACATAGAAAAAGCTCTTTCCGTCCAGGGCCATGCCGCTGAGCACGCCGTTGTAGAGCGCCCGTTCCATCACGTCCGCGTACCGGGAATCCGGCGCGATCTGCAGCATTCTCCTGGCAAAAAACACCAGCCCGATGGAAGCGCAGGTCTCCGCATAGGCCGTATCGTTGGGCAAATCGTACGGGTAGGAAAAGGCCTCGCCCACCGCTGTGCCGCCCACACCGCCGGTAATGTACATTTTTTCCTTTACGATGCTGTCCCACAGCCCGCGGCAGGCCGCATACAGACTCTCATCCCCGGTGAGCCGGGCCACGTCCGCCATGCCGGAATACAGATAGACGGCCCGCACCGCATGCCCCACGGCCTCATGCTGCAGACGCACCGGCAGATGGGCCTGCTGATAGGCATAGCGCTGTTCTTCCTCTTTTCCCTTCTCCACCGCTTCCGGGTGTTCCTTATCGAAATAATAGGGACGTTTTCCCCGCTCCTCCACGAAAAACCGGCTCAGCTCCAGATATTTCCGCTCTCCCGTCACCTCATGCAGCCGCACCAGCGCCATTTCCGCGATCTCGTGGCCGGGATAGCCCTTCATCTTTTCCTCCTCCGGACCGAAACGGGAGTCGATATAGTCCGCGAACCGCAGGGCCGCCTTCAGCAACTTATCCTTGCCGGTGGCCTGATAATAGGCCGCGGCCCCCTCCGCCAGATGGCCGAAGCAATACAGCTCGTGGTGGTCCCGCAGATTGGAAAAGGTCTTATCCCGACCGTTGATGATATAATAGGTGTCCAGATAGCCGTCCTCCTGCTGGGCCTCGCAGACCAGATCGATGGCCGCATCCGCCACCTTTTCCAGCGCCGCGTCCGGATGCTGGGTCAGGGAATAGCCCACCGCCTCGATCCATTTGGAAAAATCCGTATCCTGAAAAACGAAACCGTAAAACCGGTCGGGATCCGGATTTTTCGGATCCTCCGGCAGCGCCTCAAACCCGCGGTAGGTGTAGACCGGCTCCGCAAAGGCCGCTCCCTGCTCCCTCTTCTCCCGGTTGAGCCTGCCTGCCGCCCGGAAATTGTGCATGCAATAGCTGGGCGCCGCGCCCTCCACCCGGTCGTTCAGAGCTGCCCACTGATAGGGGAGCACCTCTTTTCGCACCAGTTCCATTTCCTTCTTCCAAAACCCGTCCGTCACCTGTATCTGCCGCAGAGAAAGCGGCTTTGAAAAATCGCGCTGATCCATGTTTCTGTCTCCTTTCGTTCAAATCTATCCTACCTGAGGTCCGGCGGCTCCGTCCAGTCAAATTCCCGGATCCGCTCGTACTCGGCCTGTGTGATCTTCAGGATCGTGCCGTGCTTGAACCCGTAGGGGAAGGAAAACGCCTCGTCTGCCCGCACGAACCGGCCGCCTGCCAGCCGGTCTGCCACAAAGGGCACATAGCCCTGTCCCTTTCCCTTCACGCCGAAATAATCCAGGAACAGGCACCAGCGGCCGTCCGCCAGCCGCACCGCGGTGGGCGCTTCATAGGCTCCGGCATTCTCCAGCGCCATGCTCTCCCAGAAACCCTCCACCATTTCATAGGGGCCTTCCGCCCGGTCCGCCGACAGCAGGATCACGCCGCAGGGATTTTTTTCACTTTTCACGAACAGATAATATCTGCCGTCCTCCGCATACAGCGCGGAATCGATCACGCCGCTGTCCGCCTTGCGGTACAGAAGGGCCGGTTCGGTAAAATGGCGGAAATCCCGGGTGCGGCTGTAATAAATGGCCTTATCCCGATAACCGTCCGACACATGCGGGGAGGACCAATGCAGCAGATAGTCCCCGTTCGCCGGATCGTGCAGGATATCCGGCGCCCAGCGGCAGCCGAACTCGGTCCCGCCAAAAGGAAGCAGCGCCTCCTCGCTCCAGTGCACCAGATCGGACGACTCCCACACGGCCAGATACCGGCTCCCGTTCCTGCCGATCTGCTCCCAGGAATGACGGTACTGTCCCCGCATCCCGTAGGACAGGCTCAGGTCCGTGGCAAAAATATGGAATTTTCCGGTATGCTCACATCTGACGGCCGTAAAATCCCGTACGCCCTTATCCCCGTAATAGGCCCAGAGCAGCGGAGCGCCGCCGTTGACGCTCTCCCATAAAAAGCCGTCCCGGCTCAGGCCGAAATGCACCTGCTCCCCGTCGGGCGTGGTCTTTTCCCGGAAATGCACGAACAGATACGCCGGTTTTTCCACCGTCACCCTGGCCTTCACCTGTCGGAACCGCTTCTGCAGAAACCGCTCCGGCGTCAGATAGAAAAGCGGAGTCCCGTCCGCGCCGTAATGGACCGTCCGGGCGTAAAAGCTGCGCAGCCCGCCCTCCGGCCAGGCGTGATAGATCAGCACGTCCCTCCCGTATTCGTCCTTCGTAAAGGAATTGTGTCCGGGTCCCGGCTCTCCCGGCACATGCTCCCTGCCCAGCACGGGATACCCGGTCCGCGTCCAGGAAGCGGGATCCAGCAGATCCGCATCCTCCTGGGCCGTCAGCAGCCCCATACAGTAACGGCCGCTCACCGCGTCCCCGGAAAAGGTCAGGTACAGCATCCCTCCGTGCTTCAGCACATGAGGGCCCTCGTCCACCTCCGTGTCCTGCCGGTCCCAGGCATATCCGGGCCTGCAAAGACGCACCGCCTCCCCGGCCAGCCGCTCCGGCGCGGAAGGGTCCACGGGCGCGATCATCAGATCGGAGCTTCCGATCATCCGGACTTCGGGTTCCTGCCCGCCGGATCCCCCTCTTCGGATCTCCCGCTGCGCCCAGCAATAATAGCTCCGGCCCGCCGCTTCAAAATACGTCATGTCCAGCGTGATGCCGTCCGCATCCTCCATCAGCCAGGAGCCGTCCGCATTCCGGATGCGCACCGGCTCCGACCAGCTCTCCCGCTCCAGAGGGCTCCCGCCGCAATACATGATCCGGGACTGCACATGATCCCACTGTCCGTTCAGACTGGAAGCGAAAAGACAGCACAGCCGTCCGCCGATCACATGCAGCTCCGGTGCCCAGTTGCAGCCGCTGTGATCCCCGGCTTCAGCCGCCCGAAAGATCAGCCGCGGCTCCGCCTCCGCCAGGCCTTCAACAGTTCCCGCGCACCGCAGATACAGGTCCCGTCCGCCGGTATGTTCATTGGTGCCCGTCAGCCAGTACAGACCTTTCCAATACAGGATCGCGGGATCCGCCAGCCCCCCGATCAGGGGCGCGGCGTATTCTTTCACCGCTGCCCTTCCGGTGACTTCATAGACGCCCTCCCGGTCAAACGGGATGGCCGCCAGTTCTTCCCAATCCCATTCCACGGGAATCTCTTCCGAGGAACCGTCGCTGTAATGCGCCTTCATGGGCGGAAGATCCGTCAGAACCTCCCCCGCGGGAATATGCACCTCCACCGGGTCCACGGAAACATTGCGCACTTCTCCCAGCTTTTTCTCCAGCGCATCCGCCTCTTCCTCCGTCAGGCAGAGAATGCTGGCCGAAACCGGTTCGCCGTCGATGAGAAGCGTCCGGCGGGCCGTGCAGAACGGATCGGATGCTCCCGCTGACGGGGCTGCATCCTCCTGCCCCGCAGGCTGCCAGGAGACCAGATCTTCCGTCGCCCAGAAGCGCATCTCATTCCCGTTTTCTTCCGTTTTGCTCCTGTTTTCTTCCGTTTTGCTCCCGCTTTCCTGCGGTTCCGCACCGGGTCCCGCGTCCCGCTCCCACGCGCCGTCCTGCGTCCGCCGAATCCCGCAGCAGCGTGCCGCCGCGCCGATCCTTCCGTCCGCCCGCCGGTACAGAACGGGATCCTCCAGCACCCGCGTCACGCCCGCCGGATGCGCGCCCGCATAGTCTGCCTCCGCGAACAGGACACCGATGCCGAAATTCAGGGACTTCCAGCCGCCGTCTCCCTTTCGCAGCGCCAGATGCAGACTCTTTCGATCCGGCAGCGTCCCGGGGCGCACGTAGGCCGCCGCCTGATACGGGTACCCTCCGGAAGACAGCCCTTTCGGCTCACAGGACACGCCCATCTGTGCCGCCTCCGTTTTCCGCCCGGTGATGCCGTCGCATTTTTTGACCATATAAAATCCTCCGCCTGTCAGTCCTCTCCCGTCAGATGCACCGTCGTGACGCCATGCCCGGTATAGGGCACAAAACACGCGAACACGTCCTGCGTCCGCAGCCGGAGGCTGGACGTATTGACACAGGGATGACAGCCCAGATACGCTCCCTTCAGCACATCCTCATCCACCAGCAGGCGGACCTGCCCTTCCGTATCGTTCATCAGGCCCATCACGCTGACCGAGCCGGGCGTGATATCCAGATACCGCTCCATCGCCTCCGCGTCCGCGAAGGACAGCCTCGCGCTTCCGATCTGCGCGGACAGTTCCTTTGTTTTGAACTTCTTCCAGTCCGGAATCATCAGCAGATAGTACTGCGTTTTCTGCCGGTTGCAGAGAAACAGATTTTTACAGATGGTCGCGCCCAGAATCTCATCGATCTTTCGGCAGACCTCCATGGTCGTCGCCGGCGCGTGATCGACCCGTTCATATCCGATCCCCAGCCGGTCCAGCAGATCATAGACCCGCAGTTCCTTCGGCAGACGTCCGGCATCGCTCTCCGGCCTTCCTTTCTGTAACCGCAGCGCAGCGGTTTCACCGCTCATCCGTTCTGCGCCTCCTTCCGAATCCGACTTGCCGGGAAACCTTCCCGTTTGCGCTCATGATAGCATGATTCCGGCGCATTTACAATCACAAATCCCCGACCCGGTTGAAAACCCTGCCCCTTTTTGCTATACTCAATACAGGAAAATCGTTCCCCGCATTTTCCTCAGAACAGCCGCCGAATGCGGCGGACAGACCTCGGTTTTTTCCGAACAAACGGAGAACGCACATGGGTAAACTGATTATGATAAGAGGAAATTCCGGCAGCGGCAAATCCACCGTCGCCAGGAGCCTGCAAAAACAGATCGGACGAAACACGCTCCTGATCCCGCAGGATACGGTCCGCAGAGAAATGCTGTGGGCGCATGACGGATACGATACGGCCGCACTGCAGCTTCTCATCACTCTGCTGCATTATGGATATGAACACTGTGAAACCGTCATTCTCGAGGGGATCCTGAACGCGAAATGGTATGCGCCCCTGTTCCGGACTGCTATCGGGCTGTTTGGGGATGAGATTTACGCCTACTACTATGATCTGCCGTTCGAAGAGACTCTGAAACGGCATGCCTCAAGGGAAAACCGATTTTCCTTCGGCGAAGCGGAAATGCGCAGATGGTGGAACGAAAAGGACTATATCGGCTATATAAAGGAAAAGACGATCCGTGAGGATCTGTCGCAGGAAGAAACCGTCAGGATGATACTGGACGATATTTCATGATGCCCTGTCCATACGGACAGCAGAAAGGAGCGAACATGGAACTGAAACTGCCGGAAGGGCTGCCGATGCCCGATGGGATGTCAAAACCGGAGCTTTTGGAACTGCTGCTGACGCAGGAATACGGCTTTCCTCCCGAGCCGCCGCTCTCCGTACACGGAGAGGAGACCGGGGCGGATGCAATCGGCGCGGAGGCGGACTTATGCGGCGGAGAAGCGATCCTGAAACACATACGGCTGACCTGCCGCATGACGAACGGAGACTTTTCCTTCCCTGTCATCTCCGTTTTCCCCGCAAAGATTGAAAAACCCGTCCCCTGCTTTCTCCTGATCGGCTTCGGGGCCGCGCTCCCCGATACGCTCCCCCTGCGAAAGATCGTCGGCCGCGGATACGGGCTTCTGTATTTCTGCTATACGGATATCACCCCGGACGATGGGGACTTCTCTGCCGGCCTGGCCGGTCTGATCTTTCCGGAGGGCAGGACCGATAGCCGGCAGTGCGGGAAGCTGGGCCTCTGGGCCTGGGCCGCCAGCCGTGTGGCCGATTACGCTCTGACGCTGCCTTTCGCGGATCCCGCCCGCCTCTCCCTGGTCGGACACTCCCGCCTGGGAAAGACCGTCCTGCTGGCGGGCGCCCTGGACGAGCGGTTCTTTTGTGTATTCGCCAACGATTCCGGAACCTCCGGCGCGGCGCTGTTTCGGGGGAACCGCTGCGAGACCCTCCAGCGGATCCGACAGGCCTTCCCCTGGTGGTTCTGTGAACAGTTCGCCGCGTCCGGCGCCGGTGAAGAGGACCTGCCCTTCGACCAGCATTTTCTCCTGGCGGCCAATGCGCCGCACCGGGTATATGTGGCCAGCGCGCAGGACGATCCCTGGGCGGATCCCGCGAACGAATACCTCTCCTGCGCCGCCGCGGACGGATATTTCCGCCAAAACGCCTTCCCCGGCTTCGTCCATCCCGACCGCTTCCCGCTGCCCGGCGAGACCTTTCCCCGCGGATGGATCGGACACCACCTGCGGGCCGGCGGACACGACCTCACCCCCGCGGACTGGCTGTGCTTCATGAAATATCTGGAGGACCAGAATCTGTATTTGCAGGACCGGAACCCGTATTTTTGTTGAAGCATTTGTGGATTTGTGGTACACTGAAAGGAAGGAAGAACGCCCGGCGGTCTTTCTGATGTCTCGAAAAAAGGAGGACACGGAGCATGAATGTCAATGAATCCGCCGAAAACTATCTGGAAACCATTCTGATTCTGAGCAAAAGCCATCCGGTCGTCCGCTCGGTGGACATCGCGGAGGAGCTTGGCTTTAAAAAATCCAGCGTCAGCGTCGCCATGAAGAACCTGCGGGAGAAAAATCACATCCGGGTCACCCGGGAGGGCTTCATCTATCTGACGGAATCCGGAAAGCAGATCGCGGACACCATTTACGAACGCCATGAATTTCTGACACACTGGCTCGTCCGCCTCGGCGTGGATCCCCACATTGCGGAGCGGGATGCCTGCAGGATCGAACACGTCATCAGCCCGGAAAGCTTTGACGCCGTAAAAAAATACGTAAAAGAGGGCGAAGGGAATGTCTGACGGCTTCCCTTCGCCCCTTTTATACAGAATCAATGATCTGCTGCCGTATATGTCCGGGCTGCATTCCCCGGACCGTGTCTGTCCGGACCGCATTCCGCCCGAACCGTTTCCCATCCGACCGAACTTCCCTAAACCGTTTTGATCGTCTCATCCAGTCTCGCGATCTGACTGCCGATCTGCTGCGCCGCCTCATTCAGCGGGATCTGCAGCGCCAGCGATATTTCCGTGTAAAGATTGTCCTCCGCCATCCGCAGATATTTGGAATCCATCGCGGTCAGCTTGCGCCCCTGCGCCATCCGCTCCTTCCTGCGCAGGTGCAGGGAACGGATAATAGCGAGCATTCCTTCCGCGTCGCTGTGGTTGATCGCTTCCCGATAATACGCTTCCCGTGCGCGGTCGTCCGGAATCCATTCCGCTTTCAGGGATTCCAGCCGGCCCAGAAGCCGTTCCGCTTCCTCCCCGGAAAGGACGGGACGCATCACGCTCCTGCTGGCTTCATGCTCCACCGGCGTAAAGATCTTGCTCCCGGCGTCATGAAGAAGCTGCATTTCATAATACAGTCTGTCCTTGGGAATTCCGGCCATGTTCAGCGTCGTCACATCCTTGATCACACAGACGCCCTTACAGCCGTAGGTTACCAGATCTCCTTTCTGAAACATAAATACCTCGTCTTTCTTGGGAAAAACATGGCAGCCATATGCGATGACTGCCTGCTGCATTTTTATTATAACCCAAAAACGAGGGTTTTTCTAATGAAAATTTCCCTTCCGGAACAATTTTGTTAATTATTGCTCATAATGCGGACGCAGAATATTGTGAAAATTTGCATTTTTATCAGAAAAATCTACGACTTTTCCGATTATTCGCGGCCGATTCCGGTCATGTCCCGGATCTGTTTCCGTTCCGGCTCCGGTAATCCTCCAGGGCCGCCCTCACGGCCTCCTCCGCCAGCACGGAACAGTGGAGCTTCACGGGCGGAAGACCGTCCAGCGCCTCCACCACAGCCTTGTTCGTCAGCTTTTCGGCCTCCTCGATGCGCTTGCCCCGGATCATTTCCGTTGCCATGGAACTGGTCGCGATGGCCGCCCCGCATCCGAAGGTGTTGAACTTCGCGTCCGTGATGATGCCGTCGTCGATCTTCAGATACATTTTCATGATATCGCCGCAGACCGCGTTGCCCACCTCCCCGACGCCGTCCGCGTCCTCTATCGTGCCCACGTTGCGGGGGTGCGCGAAATGATCTCTCACCTTTTCACTGTATGTCATTGCCATGGTCTTTCTCTCCTTTCCTGCCGCGGTCCCTTCACCGGGCGGCTCATTCCCGTTTTTCTCCGAAGCTCTGCTGATCGGCGTGCTGCTCCTTCCAGACCGGGGACATGGAACGCAGGCGCTCCACCACGCCCGGCAGCTTCTCCAGAACGCGGTCCGCATCCGCTTCGCTGTTCGTCTCGTCAAAGCTCAGGCGCAGGGAACCGTGGGCCACCTCCGCCGGAAGACCCAGCGCCAGCAGGACATGGCTGGGCTCCAGCGATCCCGAGGTACAGGCAGAGCCCGAGGATGCGCAGATTCCTTCCAGATCCAGATACAGAAGCAGCGACTCTCCTTCGATCCCTTCAAAGCAGAAATTCAGGTTCCCGGGAACGCGCCTGTCCCGATCCCCGTTCAGACGGGTGCAGGGAATCTGCAGAATGGCGTCCATCAGCCTGCGCTGCATGGCGCGTGTCCGGGCATTTTTCGCCTCCCGGTCCTCCAGGCTCTCCTCCAGCGCGGCCGCCATTCCCGCGATGGCGGGAACGTTCTCCGTCCCGGCGCGCCTGCCCCGTTCCTGTCCGCCGCCGTAGATCAGGTTCCCCAGAGCGATGCCCTTTCGCACATAGAGTGCGCCCACCCCCTTGGGGCCGTGGAACTTATGCGCGGAAAGCGACATCATATCGATATTCTGCGCCTTCACATCGATGGGCAGATGCCCGGCGGCCTGTACCGTGTCCGTATGGAACAGCACGCCCTTTTCCCGGCAGATCCGTCCCAGCTCTTCCACCGGCTGAACGGTTCCCACCTCATTGTTCACATACATGACGGTCACCAGTGCCGTATCCTCCCGAAGGGCCGCTTCCAGCTCCTCCGGCCTCACCAGTCCGTTCTCATGGACCGGGAGCAGGGTCACCTCAAATCCGTCCTTCTCCAGCGCCTCCAGCGTGTGCAGCACGGCGTGATGCTCAAACGCAGAGGAGATCAGATGCCGTTTCCCCTTTTTCGCTCCCAGCGCCGCGGCCTGCCGGATCGCCCAGTTATCCGCCTCACTGCCGCCGGAGGTGAAAAAGATCTCGGACGGCTCCGCGTGGAAACAGGCGGCGATCCGCGCCCGCGCCTGTTCCACCGCGGCCTCCGCATCCCGTCCTGCGCCGTGCAGGCTGGACGGATTTCCGAAATCTTCCGTGAAACACGGCATCATCGCGCGCAGCGCCCGGTCGCTGATCCGCGTCGTGGCCGCCTGATCCATATAAACGTATTTTTCCGTACTCATCTCCATACGCTCCCACATGTTTTTCTCTGTTTCACGGAAATTATATCTCTATAAACCTACCTTGTCAATAGGTTTATCGGTTTTTCTGAAGAATGTTCCGATCACCGTTCACTGCTCCAGCATGTTCTCGATAAAGATTCCGTACCCTCTCTTCGGATCGTTGACCAGCACATGGGTTACGGCCCCGATGAGCTTTCCGTCCTGCAGGATGGGCGAGCCGCTCATGCCCTGCACGATCCCGCCCGTGCGCTCCAAAAGCCTGGGATCCGTCACCGTCAGCTCCAGTCCCCGGTTCACGTTGTCATGGTCCAGATGTACCGCCCGGATATTCACATCATAGAGCTGCGGCGTCAGATCCTGATCCACACAGCAGAGGATCTGCGCGGCCCCCGTCCGCACGTCCTGCTTCAGCCCGATGGGAAGCGCCTGACCGGTCAGAAGTCCCGCCGCATCCTCATCGAGCCGGCCGAATATACCGCCCGCGGAATTGACCTCTATTGTTCCGATCCTGTTCTCCGGGTTATAGTCAATGATCCCCGTCAGTTCTCCCGGGCTCCCGCCCTCTCCCTTTTTTACCGCGATGATCTCCGTCCGGTACAGACTGCCGCTTTGCACGTTCATTAAAAGGGTAGTGTCCGTATCGTTGATCCCGTGTCCCAGCGCGCCGAAGGTGCCGTCCTCCTCCAGATAGGTCATGGTCCCCACACCCTGCGCGTTGTCCCGGACCCAGATCCCCAGCTTATATTCCCCTTCCGCGTTTTGCTCCGGCTTCACCCTGACGTCGAAAACCTCGCCGCCCCTGCGGATGGTGAGCACCATTTCATTCCCATAAGTATCCGCCACCTGCTCCAAAAACTGCGACTTTGAACGGATCTCCTCTCCGTCCGCCTTCAGGATGTAATCTCCCGCCGCCAGCAAATGTCTGGCCGGTTCCTTTCTGCTGTGATCCGCCCCCTCAAAATCCCCCTGTGAAATGATGAGCAGGCCGTCCGTTTTCACATAAATGCCGATGGGGATCCCCGCCGGGATCAGCCTTTCATCCGGAATGACCTGCATCTCCACCGTCTTGAAGGGGAGCACGCCGAACAGTCTGGCATCCATCGTATAGGAGCGGGTCTGGCTGGCCAGAAGGGTCACGGGCCGGCTGAAATCGATGGAAAGAGCCGCGGTCCCTTCGCTGTCAGTCTCCATGCCGATGGCCGGAACCGCCTCAGCCGCCTCTCCCGTTCCCGGCCGGACGTCGCCCCAAACCGGCACGTTCAGGGAAAGCCTTTGCTCCACACCCGCCTTGATCCGGATGGAAGCCGGGACTTTTTTCCATGTATTAATGAACCAGCACGCCGGAAGCACCGCAAACAGAAGGAACATCCAGAAATATAACAGTATTTTTTTGATGATCGCCGTTCTTTTTCCCACTTTCCCACTCCTTTCTTCCCATTCCTGTCAGCGAAGGACCCGCAGGCCTTCCGCTTTTATACGCGCATAAAAAGAGGACATCTGCGCCCGGCACAGTGTCCTCTTTAGTATGTTCCCTTCTATTTATTTTTCTCTGCCAATTCCTTCATCTCTCTGGCGTTCTGCAGCACGCTTTCCGTGATCTGCGCCGCGCCCGACAGTCTTGCCAGTTCCTGTAAACGTTCCTCCTCGGACAGTTCCCGGATGGAAGTGGCCGTTTTGTCCTCCACCGCATTTTTTTCAATGTAAAAATGGGTATCCGCCATCGCCGCGATCTGCGACAGGTGCGTGATGCAGATAATCTGGTGGGTTCTGGCCAGAAGCCCCAGCTTTCCGGAAACCTTCCACGCCGTTTTCCCGCTGATCCCGGCGTCAATCTCATCGAAAATGAACGTCTTTCCCTTTTCCTGCTTCGCCGTGACCGTCTTCAGGGCCAGCATGATGCGGGAGAGCTCACCGCCGCTGGCGATGGCCGAAAGCGGCTTCATCGGTTCTCCCGGATTGGTTGAGATCAGGAAAACGGCATCGTCCGTCCCGTCCGCCGAACAGTTCTCTCTTTGCGTCAGGGACACCGCGAACTCCACATGCAGAAAATTCAGGTCCGAAAGCGCTTCCTTCAGCTCCTTTGTCAGGCTGTCCGCCGCGCCCTGCCGAAGCCGGGTCAGCTCCGCCGCTGCCAGGCGCATTTCCTTTTTCGCCCGTTCCAGCGCGGCGCGCTTTTCCTCCAGCCACGCGTCCTGATTTTCCAGCCGCAGGATCTCCTCTTCCCGCCGTTTCCCATAGGCGAGGATTTCCGGGATCGTCCGGCCGTATTTTTCTTTGAAACGATTAATACAGTTTAACCGTTCTTCCGTCCTTTCAAACGCGGGACCGTCAAATTCCATTTCGGAAAGATATTCCGAAACGCTCCGGTTGAAGTCATTGAGCAGTGCGTCCGCATCGTTCAACTGGCTGTAAAAATCTTCCAGCTTTTCATCATAGGAAAGGATGCCCGCCAGCTCCCGCAGGGCCCGCCCTGTGGACTCGCCCGCGCCCGTGCCGCTGTCATAGCCGGTCAGGGCATGGACCGCGTTCAGGCTCTCCGCGATCCGCCGGCCGTTCACCATCCGGCGGTAGTCCTTTTCCAGCCGTTCATCCTCTCCGGCCGTCAGCTCTGCGGCCGCGATCTCCTCTGCCTCGAACCGCGCCAGCGACAGCTCCCTGCGGCGCGAGGGCTCGTCCAGTTCATTCTCCCCGATTTCCTTTGCCAGGGCGCTGTAGGCCCCGTAGGCCTTCCTGACCCGCTTTTTCTCCTCCGCGAGCCGCCCGCCGCCGTAGTCGTCCAGAATCTCCAGATGCCTTCTGGTCTGCAGGAGCATCTGGCTGTCATGCTGTCCGTGAATATCGATCAGGATTCCGGCCAGCTCCTTTAAGACCCGGGCGCTCACCGTTTCCCCGTTGACACGGGACAGGCTCCGCGCCGGCATGATCCGCCGCTGAAGCACCACCGTCCCGTCCTCCACGGGGATCTCCAGCGCCTCGACGGCGGCCCTTTCCTCCTCCGACACCGAAAAGGTCAGCTCCACCAGCGCATAGTCCGCGCCGGTCCGTATCATATCCCGGTCCGCCTTCGCCCCCAGCGCCAGAGCCACCGATCCCAGAACCACGGATTTCCCCGCGCCGGTCTCCCCCGTCAGGATGTTGAGTCCCGGTCCGAAAAACACTTCCATTTCCCGGATCAGCGCCAGATTTTTCACATGTAAACTGACTAACACGTATTTCTCCTATCTCTGCCGGCACACCCGCGCCAGCCCCGCGCCGGCAAGGCGGGGTTTCCCGAAAAGCGGCCCCTCACCCGCGCAGCAGCTCCCGGAATTTGGCCATCAGGCTCCTCGTCTCCTCCACGGAGCGCACGGCGATCATGATCGTGTCGTCCCCGGCGATACAGCCCACTACCTCCCGAAGCTTCAGCGCGTCGATGGCGGTGGCTACGGCCATCGCCATACCGGATACCGTCCGCATCACGAGAATATTCTGTGCCATATCCATGGACACAAAGCCCTCCCGGAGCACCCGGATATATTTGCCGGAGGGCGTTTCCTCCTGCCGAAGAAGCGCGTACTTCTGCTTCCCGTTCTCCGACGGGACCTTGGAAAGCTGCATCTGACGGATATCCCGCGATACCGTGGCCTGGGTCACGGAAAATCCCGCTTCCTTGAGAAGCGCCGCCAGCTCCTCCTGCGTTTCGATCTCCATGCCGGATACCAGCTCCGCGATTTTCTGATGTCTGCTCTGTTTCATCTTCGCCTCATACTCCTCCCGCCGCCGGACAGGCAGCCGCCATATCGCCGGGCAGGCTTAACGCCCCTTATCAGTCGCTGAGCTTCCGGTGCAGCACGTCCAGAAAGCTCGCCTCGCTCAGCCGGATCAGGGACGCGCTCTTTTCGCTCTTCGTGATGCGGACTCCGTCGCCGGGCAAAAGTGCCAGATTCTGTCCGCCGTCAAAACAGACCTCCACCGGCTGATTCTCTCTCCCCTCCCGCTCCCGGATCCGGATCACGATCTCATCCTCCGGCCGCAGAACCACGCTTCTCGTCTGCAGGGTATGGGCGCAGATCGGCGTGAGCAGGATCAGCCTGGCCCCGGGCTCCACGATCGGACCGCCCGCAGACATATTGTAACCGGTGGAACCGGTGGGCGTGGCGAGAACGATGCCGTCCGCATAATATTCCCGCAGAAGAATGTCGTTGACATAGATCAGGAAATAGAGCATCTGCAGACGGCCGTTCCGGGTAATCGTGATATCGTTGAGGGCGCAGGCGTCCGCCAGCAGGCGTCCCTCCCGCAGCACCTGGCCGGCGAGCATCATCCGCTCCTCCACGGCATAGTCGTCCGCCAGCAGCCTGTCCAGCGCGGGTTCCAGATTGCCGCACTCCACCTCCGTCAGATATCCCAGCGTGCCCAGCCGGATACCCAGGGCCGGAATATGCGCATCCGCTGTATCCCGGGCCGTATTGATCATCGTGCCGTCGCCGCCCAGCACCAGAATGGCGTCAGCGTGCTCCCGTTTTGTCCGCAGGATGCTCTCCCAGCGCTCCTTCGAAATCTCCCCGGCATATACGCTGCAGTTGCTGCCGGACCGCTCCAGATAGCCACGGATTTTCTCTGTCCAGACGAACTGCGGATCCTTTGATTTGTTGGTTACGATCAGAAAATGCTTCATATCGGTTCTCCGGCGACCCCCTGCTTCAGCGCCCTGTACGCCTCCTCCACAGTCCGCCCGATCAGCGCCTTTCGTTCCATCTTGCGGGCAAAACCCGAACAGGCCGCACCTGTACCCACCTGCTCTTCCTCCCGCTCCGAAGCCGGCAGGATGCCCGTCCCCTCCCGTTTTGCGGCTGCCGGATCGCCGTCTTCCTCCTCCGATCCCTTTTTTTCCAGGCAGAGCAGATACTCCGTATTCCCTTCCGCGCCCCTGACGGGAGAAAAGGTCAGTCCCAGCACGCAAAATCCCAGCCGCTCCGCGAAATCGCAGACCTCCTCCAGGACCCGTCTGTGGACGGCGGGATCCCTCACCACGCCCTTTTTGCCCACATATCCCCGTCCGGCCTCAAACTGGGGCTTCACCAGACAGACCATTCTGCCCCCGGGCTCGAGAAACGTCCGGGCGGGACCCAGGATCCGGGTCAGGGAAATAAAGGAAACGTCCGCGGAGGCGAAGCCGATCCTTTCCGAAATCTCTTCCCCGGTCATATACCGGAAATTGACTCCCTCCATGCTGATGACGCGGGGATCCTCCCGGAGCCCGCCGGCCAACTGTCCGTGTCCCACATCCACCGCATAGACCCGCGCGGCCCCGTTTTGCAGCATACAGTCCGTAAAACCTCCTGTGGAAGCGCCGATGTCCAGACAGACACAGCCCGTAAGGGAGATCTGAAAGCATTCCAGCGCCTTTTCCAGCTTCAGGCCGCCCCGGCTCACGTACCGCAGAGGCGCGCTTCGCACCTCGATGTACGCCGTATCCGCCTCATACAGCGCTCCGGCCCGGTCCGCTTTTTTCCCTTCCGCATAAACAGCCCCCGCCTTCACCGCCGACTTCGCCTTTTCCCGGGAAGACGCCAGCCCGCGCTTCACCAGCAGCACGTCCAGCCGTTCCTTCATGCCAGCTCCCTGCCGATCTTTTCCAGAATGGATTCCTCGTCTATGCCGATCTCCCTCTTGAGGATTTCCACATTGCCGTGCTCCACATACTCGTCCGGAATGTGAATGGAAAGAATGCGGACCGGAAGGCGTTCCTCATCCGCCAGCGCGCGCACCTTTTCGCCCAGACCGCCGCTGGCCACATTCTCTTCCATCGTCACGATCAGCCCGTGATTCCCTGACAGGCGCCGGATCATTTCCGCGTCGAAGGGCTTGGCGAACCGGGCATTCACCAGCGTGCAGGCATGTCCCTGCTCCTTCAGCCGTTCCCGGACGCCCAGCGCGGTCGCCACCATGCTTCCCAGGGCGAATATGGCGATGCCGCTCTCCTCGAAAAGCATCTCGCTCTTTCCCATCTCAATGGGAGCCCGCATCTGCGCCAGCCCGTCATAGGCCTCCCCTCTGGGATAGCGGATCGCCACCGGCCCCTTGAAATCGTAGGCGAACTTCATCATATCGGAGAGCTCCCACTTGTTCTTGGGCGCCAGAATATGCATATTGGGAATCGAAGAAAGATAGGACAGGTCGAAAATACCCTGGTGTGTCTCTCCGTCGCTTCCTACCAGACCGGCCCGGTCGATCGCCAGAATCACGGGCAGGTTCTGCAGGCACACATCATGGAGGATCTGATCGTAGGCCCTCTGCAGGAAGGAGGAATAGATCGCCACCACGGGATGCAGGCCTCCCACGGCCAGACCGGCCGCAAAGGTCACCGCATGCTCCTCCGCGATCCCCACATCGAAAAAGCGGTCGGGATACATGCTGCGGAACCGCTTCAGCCCGGTGCCGTCCGCCATGGCCGCCGTGATCGCCACCACGTCCTCGTGCCTGGCCCCCAGCTTCACCATGACGGTGGAAAACACGTCCGTATAATTCGCCTTCGTCTTCTTTTTCAGAGGCACGCCGGTGGTCACGTCAAAGGGCTCCGCTCCGTGAAAACGGGCCGGATGCTTCTCCGCCGGTCCGTACCCCTTCCCCTTCTGGGTCATCACATGGATCAGCACGCAGTTCTTGCGCCGTTTCGCCTCCCTGATGACGCGCACCAGTCCCTTCACGTCATGTCCGTCCACCGGCCCCAGATAGGTGATTCCGATATCCTCGAACCACATGCCGGGGATCACCAGTTGTTTCAGGCTGTTTTTGGCCCGGCGGACGCCGGTGACCACGCCGTCCCCGTACTTCGTCTTGCGGATCGCGTTGTAAATGCTGTCCTTCACATCCAGATAGGCGTTGGAGGTGCGGATGTTGTTCAGATATTTGGAAACGCCGCCCACGTTCTCGGAAATGGACATATTGTTATCGTTGAGGATGATGATGAAATTGCTTTCCATCCTGGCCGCGTTGTTCAGCGCCTCATAGGCCATGCCGCCGGTGAGCGCGCCGTCCCCGATGACGGATACGATGGTATTGGTGCCCTTCACGATATCCCTGGCCCGCACCAGGCCCAGTCCGGCGGAAAGCGAGGTGGAGCTGTGCCCCGTGTCAAAGCAGTCGCAGTCGCTCTCCTTGCGTTTGGGGAAGCCGCTCATGCCGCCGTATTTGCGCAGGGTATCGAAGCCCTCCCGCCGGCCGGTCAGAAGCTTGTGCGTATAGGACTGGTGCCCCACATCCCACACGATCTTGTCCTCCGGAAGGTTCAGCGCCAGATGCAGCGCCATGGTCAGCTCCACCGCGCCCAGGTTGGACCCCAGATGCCCTCCCGTCCGGCTGATCTTCTCGATCAGGAACTGCCGGATCTCCCCGGCGAGCTGCGGATAATCCTTCGGCGCTATTTTCTTGATATCATTCGTCTGTTGTATCTGATCCAGAAGCATGGCTGCCTCCTCTTATTTCTCACGGGCGATCAGGCTCTCCACAAGCGTCTCCAGAAAAAGATTGCGGGGTTCGAAGGAACGCAGGATCCCCAGCGCCTCCCTGGAGAGCCTGTCCACCTCCGCCCCGGATCCTTCCAGCCCGTTCAGGCGCACATACGTGACCTTGTTGTTCTTTTCATCGCTGCCCACCGGCTTGCCCAGCGTCTCGGTGGTGCTGACCACATCCAGGATATCGTCCCGGATCTGAAAAGCGATGCCCACATTCCGCGCGGCCCGCTCCATGCGCGACACCGCTTCCCCGTCCGCTCCCGCCAGGATCGCCCCGATCATCATGGCCGCCTCGATCAGCGCCGCGGTCTTGTTCCGGTGGATATAGAGGAGCCTGTCCTCTGTCACTTCCTCCGGCGAAAGGCGCTCCGCCTCCAGATCCGCGCACTGACCGCCGATCATGCCGAAAACGCCGGCCTTTTGAGCCAGCACCTGCAGAGCCCTTGCCACGGCACAAAACTGCGCCGCCGTCTCCTCCGGAGAAAGCGCCGTGCCCTCCTCCGCTTTCCCGATCAGATCAAAGGCGCCTGCCGCCGTCTCAAAGGCGCAGTTAAGCAGACCATCCCCGGCCAGCACCGCCATCCCGTCCCCGTATACGCTCCAGGTGGTCCTTCTCCCCCGCCGGTATTCGTCATTGTCCATGGCGGGCAGATCGTCGTGCACCAGGGAGTAGTTGTGTATCATCTCCAGCGCTGCCATGAAGGGCTCCACCGGCGCGCCCTTTCCGCCGAACAGCCGGTAGCTCTCATACAGAAGCACGGGGCGCAGCCGTTTGCCGCCCGACATGGCGCTGTAGCGCATGGCCTCCAGAACCGTCCCGGCATATCCTTTCGCCTCCGGCAGATATTCCGCAAGGATCCGCTCCGCCTCCGCGCTCCGCTCCGCCAGCGTTTCCTCAAAATTCATCCAGCTTTCCCTCCCCGTTGATCACCAGCACCTTTTTCTCCACCGTGTCGATGCCGTCGTTACAGTATTTTAAAAGCTGCATTCCTTTCTGATAGAGCTGAAAGGAATCCTCCAGCGAAATGTGCTCGTCCTCCAGCGCCTTCGTCACCTCGTCCAGCTTCCGGAACGCCTCGTCCAGGGTCATCCGTTCTTCTTCCATTGCCATTCTTCCTTTTTCTTCACTTCCGCCAGAATCCGCCCGTCTTTCACATGGATGGTCAGAAGATCGCCCGGTTCCACCCCGCGCACATCCGTCACCGTATGCCCCGCCGCATCCGCCACATGGGAAAAGCCCTGACTCAGCTTTTCCGCCGGGGACAGCCCCCGCAGGCGCTCCGCCGCCAGCCGCAGGCGATTCTGTTCGGCCGTCAATCTGCGTCCCATCCGCTCCTTCAGCCGTTCCTCCCGCTTGGTCAGTTCGCCGCGCCTCTCCCGGATCCGGCCGGCAGGACTCAGGTACTGCAGCTTCACGCCGGCCTTCTGCAGGCGCATCCGCTCCCAGTCCAGCTTCCGGCGCATCCGGGCATTCAGCCCGGCGGACAGCTCCGTCATCCGCTCCCGGAACTGACCGTAATCAAAGACCGCAAGCTCCGCCCCCGCGGACGGCGTAGGGGCCCGCAGATCCGCCACAAAATCCGCGATGGTGGTATCCGTCTCGTGTCCTACCGCGGAGATCACCGGGACGCTGCAATCGAAAATGGCCTGCGCTACGATCTCCTCATTGAAGGCCCACAGGTCTTCAATCGTACCGCCGCCCCGGCCCACGATCATGACATCCACGCCCAGCCTCTCCAGCGCGCGGATCCCGTTTACGATGCTTTCCGCCGCCTGCTGTCCCTGCACGACGGCCGGATAAAGAATGATCTGAATATAGGGATTCCTGCGGGTGGCGATGTTGATGATATCCCGCACGGCCGCTCCCGTCGGCGCGGTCACCACCCCCAGCGTCCGGATATACCCGGGGATCGGCCGCTTGTATTCCGGCGCGAACATCCCCTGCTCGCGCATGCTGCGCTTAAGCTGTTCAAACCGCTCATAAAGAAAGCCCGCCCCGTCCTGCACGATCTGTCTGGCATAGAGCTGATATTTCCCGTCGCGCTCGAACACATCGACGCGCCCCGTAACGACCACCTGCTGCCCCTCCTGCAGCCGAAACTGCAGCCCGTTTCTGTCCCGGACGAACATGACGCAGGGGATCGTCCCTTTTTCATCCTTCAGCGTGAAATAAATATGGCCGGAGGAATGATATTTGCAGTTGCTCACTTCCCCCTTCACCATCAGGGACTGCAGCAGGAAGTCCTGGGTAAACATGTTTTTGATATAGGCGTTTACCTGACCCACCGTATAAACGTTCTTCATACGCATCCAGCCGCATGTCAGGCGAACTTCGCCAGAACGCCGTTCACGAATCCGGAGGAGCCGTCCTGTCCGAATTTCTTGGCGAGCTCCACCGCCTCATTGATGGCCACCCCGGTGGGAACATCCTCGTCAAACCGGATCTCGTAGACGGCAAGGCGCAGAATGGTCAGATCCACCTTGCCCATCCGGTCCGTGCTCCAGCCAACCGCCGTCCGGTTGATCATGTCGTCGATCCGGCCCAGCAGGGCGGATATCCTTTCATACTTTCCCTGAATATAAGCCCGGTCCTTTTCGGAGACCGCGCTTTCCGCCTCCTCGAAAAACAGCGCGCACTGTCCGGGCATTTCTTCCTTTGCGTTAAATTCCACACGGAACAGCAGCTTGAAAACCTGTTCCCTCAGTTCTCTTCTGTTCATCTGCCCTCCCTCACGGCCGGACGGCGCACTGGCCCCTTTTGCGGCGCCAGATCTCATTTCCCGGGATTCATGTTCACGCCGGCGATCCGGATGTTCACATCCGTCACGTTCAGGCCCGTCATGTTCTCGATCGCGTTTTTCACGCGTTCCTGCACCTTCTGGCTCGTCCCCGGAATATGATACCCGTATTCCATCAGGATCGCCAGCTCCACCTTCACATTGGAGCCCTGAACGTCCACGCGGACGCCTCTGGTGAGATTCTTCATGCCCACCTTGCTCATCAGCTCATTGGTGATATTTCCCGCCATGGAGGATACGCCGTCCACCTCCGTCGCCGCCAGCGACGCGATCATGGCCACCACCTCGTCCGCGATCCGCACGCTGCCGATATTCTCATCCTCCTGCAGCACATAGGTATTCGTACCGGTTTCCTTTTCCATCTTGACACCTCCTCGCTTTCTGCTCTATTATAGCAAACTGCGCCGCGTTTGCACAGCCCTTTTTTCCGGGATCCTCCGGGGAACCCGCGCTCCGCCCCTTCGCCCCGGGCGCTCTCCTACAGCCAGAAGCAGAAGGTCCGCTGCTCCCGGGAATGCGTATAGGCCGCCGTACGGCTCTGCGCGGGAAGGAGCCCGAACACCCCCTGCTCGGTGATGAGCAGCCGGTAGACCTCCTGATAGATCTGATCCGTGGCGCATTGGAACATCACGGTCTGCTGCCCCTGCGCCGCGGCCCGCGCGAAGATCGCCGCGATCACCGCCCCGTCCGCGGCCTCGAGATACAGCCCCTCCCGCCGGTAATACTGATCCTCCACCGCGCGGCAGACCGGCAGCATCTGTCCTTCGGCGGGCGTATGGGTCTGCTCCAACTGCGCCGTGGTCACACAGAAATAATCGTAATTCACGGCGGGAAAAAGCTCTCCGCCCGAAGATGTCCTCTCCTCCCGCCGGTAAGAGGCGTCTCCCCAGGTCGGATCCACATAGTACCATTCGCCGTCCAGCATCAGCAGATCCCAGGCATGTCCCTCGCCGTTGAGCTCTCCGGTCACGAGGAGCGCCGGAATCCCCAGCCGCTGGCACAGATACTGCAGCGTCCTGGCATAGCCCTGGCAGACGGATCTTCCGTTCAGCAGGACGGAACAGATATTCTGATTATCGGGGCTCTCCAGATCATATTCCGTATGGGTGACCAGATAATCGTACAGATATTTCACGGATTCATAGTCGCCCTTTTGAACAGGCACGCCGGACAGCCAGAGGGCTGCGGCATTCTCCAGCCTCTGCCGCGTCTCCCCGATCTGTCCGATATCCATCGTGTAGGAACCGCCGAAGGCCGCGCGCACGATCTCTCCCTCCAGCGAATAGGTGGTACATGTGAAGCCGTCCACATAAAAGATCTCCGGGTGGTCCGCCATCACGCGGCCGAACATTTCCTCCACCAGACCGGGATCCGCAGCGGTCAGCCGCGTGCGCTCATCCAGCCGCCGGAGCGAACAGAGAATCTCCAGATAGAGCCTTTTCTCCTCCTGTTCGGAAAGCAGGGAATAGTTGTAATAAAACCTGCCCTCCAGAAGCATGGTCTCCAGCTCCTCAATGCTTTCCGCCGGCATCTCCTCTTCCGCCAAAGAAGCCTGCCCGCGGTCCGCGCCCTTTTCCGCGCCGGGCGCTTCCTTTTCCGTCCCGGATGCCTCGTCCTCCGCTTCGGATGTCCCGTTCTTCGCCTGCGCCGCGTCCGGCATGCCCTCCCCGGAGGGCCCGTTCTCTGCCAACGCTCCGCCGGATATGTCCGCTCCGGAAAGTCCGCTTCCCGCTGCGTACGGCATGTCTCCCGCACCGACAGACTCCTGTTTCGCCTCCGCCTGAGGCAGCATATCTGCCCCGGACGGTTCCGTTCCCGCCCGCGCCGCGTCCGGCACATTCTCTCCGGACGCCGCCGTCCGGTCCGGCCGCTCCTGTGCGCTCTTCCCGGCGCCGCCGTCCTGCTCCCGGCGGCCGCATCCGGCCGCCAGAAGATACAGACACAGACAGATCAGGAATATCCGGCGTCCCCCTCTTCTCATATGCCTTCGTCCCTTTTCTCTCATGCCGCGGCAAAAACACCGCTCTGTTCTCAGTTCCGGCCAAATTCGGACAGCACCAGCCCCTTGTTGCGCTCCAGCACCATGCCCACGCTCCAGGGATTGACAAACAGCAGAAGCGGGCTGCCCTTCAGATCCCGCACCTTCTTCATATCCGAGGTGCCCACCAGTCTGGTCAGATCCACCTCATCCTGATTCTCGATCCAGCGGATATGCTCATAGGGCAGCGGCTCCAGCCGGATATCCACATTGTATTCGTTCTCCAGGCGGAATTTCAGCACGTCGAACTGCAATACGCCCACCACACCGACGATGATCTCCTCCATGCCGGTGTTGAATTCCTGAAAAATCTGGATCGCTCCCTCCTGGGCGATCTGCGTGATCCCCTTGACAAACTGCTTGCGCTTCATGGTATCCATCTGCCGTACCCTGGCGAAATGCTCCGGCGCAAAGGTGGGGATCCCCTCGTAGGCAAAGGATTCCTTCGGCATACAGAGTGTGTCGCCGATAGAAAACACGCCCGGATCGAAGACGCCGATGATGTCCCCCGCATAGGCCTCGGACAGAATCTTCCTGTCATTCGCCATGAGCTGCTGGGGCTGGGAGAGGCGCATGACCCGGTTCCCCTGAACATGGCGCACCTCCATATCCGCGTCGAATCTGCCGGAACAGATCCGCATAAAAGCCACCCTGTCCCGATGCGCCCTGTTCATGTTCGCCTGAATCTTGAACACAAAGGCGGAAAAGGGCTGCTCCACCGGATCCACGGTACCGGCGTCCGATTTCCTGGGCAGCGGCGCGGTGGTCATCCGCAGAAACTGCTGCAGAAAATCCTCCACGCCGAAATTGGTCAGCGCGGAGCCGAAAAACACGGGCGTCAGCACGCCGCGGCGCACCTTGTCCAGATCGAATTCGGCGCTGGCCCCATCCAGAAGCTCGATCTCTCCGATCAGCTTTTCCCTGAGGTCCTCTCCCACAAAGCCGGTGAGCCTGTCCAGCTCCGAAAGCGGAATCTCCTGCGCCTCGCCCTCTCTGGTCCCCTTTTCCGTATCGGAATAGGTGATCACACAGCGCTTCTGCCTGTCGTAAACACCCTTGAAGCTCTTCCCGGAGCCGATGGGCCAGTTCATCGGACAGGTGGCGATGCCCAGCTCCTTCTCGATCTCGTCCAGCAGATCGAACGTATCGTTGGCATCCCGGTCCATCTTGTTGATGAAGGTGAAGATCGGAATCCGGCGCATCACGCACACCTTGAACAGCTTGCGGGTCTGCGCCTCCACACCCTTGCCGCCGTCGATGACCATGACCGCGGAATCCGCCGCCATCAGCGTCCGGTACGTGTCCTCCGAAAAATCCTGGTGCCCGGGCGTGTCCAGAATATTGATGCAATATCCGTCATATTCAAACTGCAGCACGGAGGAGGTGACGGAAATCCCCCTCTGCTTTTCAATTTCCATCCAGTCAGACACCGCGTGTCTGGCCGTCGCCTTTCCCTTGACCGATCCGGCCAGATTGATGGCCCCGCCGTAAAGCAGCAGCTTCTCCGTCAGGGTCGTCTTGCCCGCGTCCGGATGCGAGATGATGGCGAATGTTCTTCTTCTGTCAATTTCTTCCTTCAGGCTTCTCAAATCCCTTTCCTCCGATTCCGTATGCGCGCAGGGCGGCCGCGGCCGCCGTATCCGGCCCGGCGCATCCCGCGCAGTCTTTTCCATTTTGCCAGCCGTTCTTCATTCTGTCAACGGTCTTCCCGCGGAAAAGAGACGGTCACGTCGGAGAAAGCATGGAAGAGCCCGCAAAACACGGCCGGATTCCGAACAGATCCAGAACCGTCGCGGCGATATCCGCGAAAGTATCCCTGGTCCCCAGATTCGCGGGCTTCACCCCCGGCCCCGCCATCAGAAACGGCGTATATTCTCTCGTATGGTCCGTGGTCTTCTGATAGGAAGGATCGCAGCCGTGGTCCGCCGTGATCATTAGCACGTCCTCCTCCCGCAGCAGGGACAGAAGCGCCGGAAGCTTCCCGTCAAAGTAGGTGAGCGCCTTCGCGTACCCGTCCACATCCCGCCTGTGCCCGTAGAGCATGTCATAGTCCACGAGATTCACAAAGCACAAGCCGTCAAAATCCCGCTTCATATATTCCAGCGTCTTCTCGATCCCGTCCGCATTGCCGACGGTGGTCACATATTCCGTGATCCCCTTTCCGGCGAAGATATCCCGGATCTTCCCGACGCCGATCACATCCTTTCCCGCCTCCGAAAGCTGATCCAGCATCGTGGTCCCGGGCGGCAGCAGCGAATAATCGTGCCTGCCCGCGGTCCGGAAATAGCTCCCGCTCTCCCCCGCGAACGGGCGCGCGATAACCCGTCCGACACTGTGCTCCCCGGTCAGAATCCTCCGCGCGATTCCGCAGCTTCTGTATAATTCCTCCAGCGGGACCACATTCTCATGCGCCGCGATCTGGAACACGCTGTCCGCCGAGGTATAGACGATATATTTGCCTGTCCGCACATGCTCATCGCCGTAATCCCGGATGACCTCCGTTCCGGAATAGGGGAGGTTGCACAGGACGCCCCTGCCCGTCAGCTCCGAAAAACGCTCCAGCACCTCCTTCGGAAAACCGGCCGGATATGTGGGGAGCGGCCTGGGTGAATACAGTCCCGCGATCTCCCAGTGGCCGATGGTCGTATCTTTCCCCCGGGACGCCTCTTTCATGCGCGCGATCCGCCCCGTAAAATCCTTCTGTCTTTCGTGCCAGTCCACGCCGTCCAGATGGAACAGTCCCATCCGCTCCAGATTGGGTACATGGAAATAAGGGCTTGAGGCCGCCGCCTTCAGCGTATTCACGCCCGCATCCCCATACTCCGCCGCATCCGGCATTTCTCCGATTCCCACGCTGTCCAGCACGATCAAAAAAACCCTTTTCAAACCGCATATCTCCTTCCCTGTCCGGGCATCCTCTGTCCTTCGGGCGGCATCACCCCGCCGCCGTAACCAGTGTAACACATTCCGCCCGTTTTGGCACGTCTTTTTTCAGGCCGGCCGGACTCCGCAGGCCTGAAACCAGCCGGAGCGCGGCCGCTCCTCAGTCGGCCAGGAGCGGATTGATCACGATATTTTCCGCGTTCACTCCGGTCTTTCTGGCGACGATATCCTCGATCTGCGCGCACTGCATATCCGTCAGGGTCGTATTCCCCACGACCACGTCCGCAAAGTCGTCCGTGATAGTCACGACGGCGGAGGCAAACCCCTTGGCCTCCAGCAGGATCTCCGCGGAGGTCTCCCGCTCCGCGATATCGGTCATGGCGATCATGTCGTCCACCGCCTCCTGCTTCTGGAGCTCGCTGATGTTGGCATTGTTGATGATCTCCAGCAGCGTTTCCTTATTGCGGGCCCTGGTCTGCTCCTTTAAAAGCCTTGCGCCGGAAAGCGAGGACATGGCGCCGGAGCTGGTGTATACGGCTTCTCCCGGCGTCTCCCCGTCCTGTACCTCCGCTTCGGGGACAAAAACCGTATCCTCTCCCGCAGCCTCGGCCTCTCCCTCGTCCATATATTCCGAGACCACGGATATGTTCGCCTGGTCCGCCACCTGCATATCCACGTCCAGATAATTCTCCGCCACGATGCCTTCCCCGTCGTCCTCCAGCCCCGGGATCTCCGCCGCGATATCCTCATCCGACAGATCCAGCAGCGACGACATATCCTCCTCCGATAGCTGCGCGCCCGCACTCACCATTTCCTCTTCGGAAATCTTCGTCCCCGCAAAATTCAGGTAGCCCGCCACAGCTATCATAATGGCGAGGGCCGTAATCATGATCTGATTGCGCTTCAACACATTTTTCAATTTCTGCTCCCTCTGCTTTCTTCAGATTTTCGCTCTGAAAACCGCTCACTGCGATACGGTCCCCATCTTTGCTACTTTTATCTTATGTGCCTCCACGCCGAATAATGACTCGATCACATCGGTTATATCCTTCCTCACCTCCCAGGAATCCGCCCCCTGCGCCAGCACGGTCACACCCTCCACCCGCGCCGCCAGAACCTTCTTCACGTACGGGATCTGACCGCCCGCGCCGTCCGCCGTATAGACCGTATCCTCCTCCAGCGATTCGCTCTCCACGCTGCGGCTGCCGCCCGCCGCATCCTGCTCCTGCGTCCGGGAACGGCTGGCGGGGACATCCTTCTCCACCACCAGCTCCTCCGAGGCGGCAAAGGTGAGCATCACCTTCGCCCGGCCCACACCGTCCATGCAGGAAAGGAAATCCGCCAGACGCCCGGCCAGAGCCTCCTCCTGCTTCAGCCTTTCCTCCTCCTCTGACAAAAGACTATTCGTTTTGCTGTCCCATTGCCCGGACTCCGTCTCTTTCCCGGACGCCGTGCCGCCGGCGGATGCGTTCCGGCGCTCCGCAGGCAGCGCGATGATCATCAGAAGGACGCCGGTCAGCGCCAGGATCATCATATTATCCTTCGTCATCCGTTTTCTGCACCAGTCCCGCAGCCTGCTCAAGCTCGATCACCTCCAGATCCTCTTCGTCCATCCCCAGCGCGGCGGAAAACGCGGCTGCCAGATCCTGCCGGAGGGTTCCGCGCCGTCCCGCCGCCTCCGCCGTCACGCCCCCGCCGGATGTCCCCGCTCCCCGCGCGCCGCCGGAGGAATCCGGGGGCCATGCCCCGCCGGAGGATTCCGCGCCCGCCGCGCTGTCCCGTCCCACCGTCACGCTCTCCACCCGCACCGGTCCGATCCCTCCGGCCGCGGCGCTCTCCGCATCCTTCTCCTCCTCGGCGACCTCGATCACCAGAATGCCGTCCAGGAACCGGACATCCCGGACCGTCACCCCGGCCCTGGCCGCCGGGCGGGCCAGCCTTTCCTCCACGGACAAAAGCAAGCCGTCCTCCGCCGCCTTCTCCCGCTCTTCCTCCATCCGCTCCAGCCGTTCTGAGAAAAATGCCGCCTCGTCCCCGGCCGCGCGTCCGCCGCTCTCATCCGTCCAGGGGCGCAAAAGCCCCGTTCCGACATCTCCCGCCGCGCCGGGCAGCTCCGGCGTATTCAGAAGAAAGGCGCTGAGCTTCGCCAGCACCGCGGCGCCCGCGATCAGCTTCCCGTACTTTTCATACTGCTTTCCGGGCAGGAAATGCACGATCATCTGCGCCGCGAGCATAAAAACCGCCAGTTCCCGCAGACAGGCCAGCATCCGTTCCATCCGCTCTCACCTCCCGGCCATACAGGTCATGACGGCGGTCAGAATGATAAAGCAGGCCGCTCCCGTCCCCACCAGCCGAAGGGTCAGAAAGACCGCGTCCGCCGTCCGGTTCACACAGTCACAGATCCGCCTGTCCGCTATGATCCCGATGAGCGCGCCGCCGCACCGGAGCACCGCGCCGTAAAGAAACAGCTTCAGAAGCGGGGCGGCGACGAGCAGAAGCAGACCCAGCATCAGGAAAACGCCCAGACTGTTTTTCAGCAGCACCGCGGACCCCAGCACCAGCTCCGCGGCGCCCTCCGCCAGATCTCCCAGCGCCGGGATGGCGGATATGGCCTTCTGCAGCGCCCCGCGCTTCAGCCCGTCCAGCACCGGCGCGACCATGGACTGCAAAAAGCCGAGCCCCGCCACCGCGGTCAGAATCAGGCCCGACGCCCATTTCACCCCTTTTTCCAGCAGCTCCGCCAGCGGCGTCAGCTTTCCCTCCTCCCACACGCCGTTCATCAGAACCAGCAGCATCAGGGCGGAAAGGACGGGCAGACAGATCCGGAGCAGAAAGGCCTCCGAAAGATAGATGATCCAGAGCGCCAGTTCATAATACCCCAGGGCGGTGACGCTCCCCGCCGCCGGAACGACGGCCAGACAGAGGGCAGGAAAGACCAGACGGGAAAACTGGGTGAGAAAGGAAAGCGTTTCTCCCGCGATCCGGCAGCACTGGGCAAGAACCTTCATCAGCACGGTCATGAGCATCAGAAAAAAGACCGAATGGGCGATCCGGGCGATCTGATGATTTTCAAAGCTTTCCACAAAAACGGAGACCAGCACGGAAAGCAGCCCCACGAGCAGAAGGAAGGACAGCAGGCCCCGCAGCCCCTCCGCCTGGGCCGCCGCGTTTTCCGCGGCCGCTCTGAGGACGGAGGACAGCGCGCCCTTCACGTCGCCGCTCAGGATCTTCGAAAAGACATCCTCCGGATCCCAGGAAAACGCCGGAAACAGCCGCTCCAGCTCAGACAGGAGCGCATCCATCTGCAGTTGTTCCAGATAATGCTCCATCCCTGTTTACCCCGCGAACCCGGCAACGGTTTCCGCCAGCGCCAGAAAGACCGGCATCCCCGCGAAAAGGACCGCGATCTTCCCGAACAGCTCCACCTGGGCGGCCACCGCCGAAAAGCCGCTGTCCCGGCAGATCCCGGCCACGAACTCGCACACCCAGGTGATCCCCGCCACCTTAAACAACAGAAAAAAATACTGCTTTCCCGATGATACATATCCAAAAATGCGCTCCATCTGGGTTTTCACCTGTTCCAGATACGCGGCCGTGCAGGAGAAGATCAGCAGGCAGAGCGCCAGCCCCAGATACAGGCCGTATTCCTGTTTCTGGCCTTTGAACTGAATCCCCAGCGCGATCCCCACCACCGCCAGCAGACCGATCCTGACAAACTCCATAGGCACCTCACTTCACAGGGAAAACAGCGTCTGGACCGACAGGAACAGATCGTAGATGTAGGGCACCACCCAGCTCAGCACCAGGATCAGGGCCGCCAGGGAAAGCAGGAATGCGTGCTCCTCCCTTCCGCTGTGCTTGAGCACCTGACTCAGGATCGTCACCAGGATCCCCACCGCCGCGATTTTAAAAATAAGACCGATCTCCATATCCGCCCATGCCTTTCCTTCCATTTATAACAGCAGCAGTCCCGCCAGCGCTCCGCCTGCCAGACAGACCGCCATTGTCATCCGGTTTTCCTCCGCCTCCCGCGCCCGCGCCGCCTCCATCTCCCGGTTCAGCTCCGCCGCAAAAAACTCCACCGCCGTTCTCTGCCGCTCCGTATCCGGAAAGCTGACCGATCCCGGAAAGGACAGCAGAAGCTTCCGCTCCCGGCCGCGCAGCGCTCCGCGGGCCGCGTAGTCCCCCATTTTTTCCTGCCAGAGCGCGCACAGCTCTCCGCCCGTCTCCAGCCCCGCTCCGATCTCCTCCAGCGCGGTCCCAAGCACGGCATCTCCGGCGTCCCTCATCTTTTCACCGAGCGCCGTCAGGATCTCCGACAGGCCCGCCCTGCTGTAGGCGATCTCCCCGGCGATCTCCGTAAACAGGCCGCTCAGCCGGGCCAACTGCAGGACACGCTGCCCGCGCTCCGCGCAGACGCTCAGCCCCGTTCCGGCCGCCCCCGCCGCCACCAGACACAGTCCCAGCGCTTTCAGCATGGCACGTTTTCCTCCATCAGCACGCCCTCCCCGTTCCGGATCTGGGCAGCAAAAAAGCGTCCGCTCTCCTTTTTCAGCAGAAGGATACGTTCAAACACCCTTTCCCGCCGCAGAGGCTCCAGCGCGGCCTTCCGGGAAAGCGATTCCCAGGAATCCGCGTGCAGCGTCGCGAGCACGCTGCAGCCGCAGTGGACCGCCTGAAGGACCGCCCGGATATCCTCGCCGCCTCCCAGTTCGTCCACGGCAATGGCCCCCGGCGACATGGCCCGCAGCAGCATCATCATGCCGGGCGCCTTCGGACAGTCGTCCAGCACATCCGTCCGGCTCCCCAGATCGAATGCCGGGACCCCCTGAAAGCAGCCCGCCAGCTCGGAACGCTCATCCACCACGCCCACCGTCACCCCGGGCGCCAGACGGTTCCCGTCGGAGGCCAGACGGATGATATCGCGAAGCAGCGTGGTCTTCCCGCAGCCCGGCGGGGAAAGGATCAGCGTGCTGCACAGGCGCCCGTCCTCATACAGCCAGGACAGGAGCCGTCCGGCAGCGCCCTTTCGCTCATGGGCCACGCGCAGATTCAGGCTCCCCACATTCCGGATGTTCCGGACCGTTCCGTCCGGTCCCGGGATCACCTCGCCGGCGATTCCGACCCGGATGCCGCCCGCGGCGCTGAGATACCCCCGCCGCATTTCCTCCTCGCAGGCATAAAGGGAATACCGGCTGAGGTGCGCCACGATCCGGTCCAGATCCCTTTTTGTCGGCCGGGGCGCATTCCCGCTGCCGCGGCTCAGCCCTCCCCCGACGGCATCCGGATACCACTCCCCGTCCCGCATGAGGAGCAGGACCGGCTGTTGCGCGCGCAGCCGGATCTCCCGCAGATCGTCCCGCGAGATCCGAACGCCTTTCCACGGTTCCCGCAGGGACTCCGGAAACAGCATACCGATCCTGTCCATTCCGTCCCCCTTCCACCGGCATACCCGCGCGATCGCGAACGCGCAAAAAAGACGCATGGGTCATACCGGAAGCCTGTACACTGGTACAACCTATGCGCCTTTCGCGCGTTTTATGCCTGACGGGACGTCACGGCGTCCCCGCCTCAATCCCGGGCCGCATCCTTCGCATATAAGCTAATATCGCCGCTGACGGTGCTGATCGTGATCTCCCGGCTGCCGCCGTCCAGATAAATCTTTCCCGCCCCCTTTTCACCGGCACTCTCCAGCGGCAGATTGGATTCAAAATCCCCGCTGACCGTCCGGGTAAACAGCCGGAAGCCGATGCCCTGCGGAATCCGGAGTCTGCAGTCTCCCGACGTGGAGGAAAGCCTGACCTTTTCCGGCAAAAAGTCCGTCTGCAGATCGATGTCCCCGCTAATGCTGTATGCGGCCAGTCCGCCTGTCTCCGCCACGCTGCCGCGAAAGCTCACGTCGCCGCTGGCAGTCCGCAGCAGACAGGTATTCAGGTTCCCGCCCACCGCGATATCGCCGCTTCTGGTTTCCGCCTGGAAATCCCCGGTAGCAGCGGCAACAGCCACATCTCCGTTGTTCAACTGAATCCGGATCCGCTCGCAGACCGCGGTATTCATATGAAAATCACCGTTTCTGGACTGCACGGAAAGCTCTCCGCACATCAGCGCTCCATCCACCTCCACATCTCCGTTGGCGGTGGAAAGCGCCAGCCTTTCCCACTTTTTTGCCGGGATCGTCAGTTCCACATCCGACTCCCGCATTCCCCACCGGAACAGCAGCGATGCGCTGGCCGTCCTTCCCGGACGAATCCGCAGGGTTCCGTCCCGCAAAACGGTTTCCAGCTCCGCGGTATCTCCGATCAGCGTGATCTCCTCCGAGCCCTCCGGCGCGATATGGATGAGGATATCGCCGTTGCCCAGACGGCATTCCAGCGAACGGATCTCCTGCGCCTGAAAGGAAAGTGCCCTCTGGGCGCCCGACTCCCTGTCCGTGCCGGACGCTGCCCCGGCCTGACCGGCGTTCTCCGGCTGTCCGGCCGCTTTGGCCTGTGCGCCTTCCTCCGGCTGTCCGGCGGTCTCACCGGCCGTGCCATCTTCCGCTCCGCCGGCCATTTCGGCCTGCGCCGTCTCGCCGGACTGTCCAGCCGCTCCGGCCTGCGCGCCTTCCTCCGCCTGACCGGCGGTTTCACCAGCCGCTCCGGCCTGTGCCGGTTCTCCGCCGGCCGCTCCCCGGCCTTCGGCATAGCGCTCTTTCACCTGTCTGGAAGCGTCCTTCACCTGCCGGGAAACATCCCGCACAAAATCCCAGGTGCTGTCCATGGCGTCCGCGGTCATATCCATCGCCGCGCTGACGGCTGAGCTGATCTTCTCCCCGAGGCCTCCCAGCTCATTCTCCCAGTCCCGACGGAAGGAAAACCCGTGTCCGCGCTCTTCCTTTTCTCCCTTTTTCTCTTCTTCCTTCCGGAAGGAGGAGTCCGTTTCCTCCCGCTGGTCCTGCACCTCCCGCAGATACGCCAGCAGCTCCTCCACATCGCCCAGGCTCTCCATCGTCTGCGCCAGCGCTTCCTCCTCGCCGAGCCCGTCCGCGGTCAGATCCAGATACCGCTGATAGAGATTCTCGCTCAGCTCCTCGATCAGATCCATCTTCTCATCGCTGTCCGGCACCTCCGCCAGACGTCCCGAAACCATGATCACAATCTTTGTCTCAATCCGATTCATGCTCCACCTCCAATGTGAGCAGCGCATCCAACAGGGCACGCGTCTCCTGCCACTCCCGGCTGCGTTCTTCCCACAGCTTCTTCCCGGCCTCCGTGATCGTGTAATAGCGCCTCCTGGCCCCCGGTCCGTCCTCACCCCAGTAAGAGGTGATCAGACCGCTCTGTTCCAGACGCCGGAACGCCGTATACAGCGTGGCCTCTTTAAACCCGTACGCCCCGCCGGTGCGGCTCTGTACCTGCCTGTTGATCTCATAACCGTAACTGTCCCCCCGCATGAGCCGGGTCAAAATGATCGTATCCGTATAACCCCGCAGGGTATCCGCTGAAATAGACAAGTTCCTTCCTCCTTTCCTGTC
Organism: uncultured Eisenbergiella sp.; assembly: GCA_947627215.1. Taxonomy (GTDB): domain Bacteria; phylum Bacillota; class Clostridia; order Lachnospirales; family Lachnospiraceae; genus Gallintestinimicrobium. The sequence continues at coordinate 30,914 of CANQVD010000005.1, read as the reverse complement.
TTTTCTTTCTTCTTTATAACACGATATACCTCATCTGTCAAGGTATTTTATTTTATAATATACTATTTTTATAAGGTATATCAAAAGAAAATCCGTGCGCGGCCCTTTTTGGGGCTGGCGGGAACCGGCAAAAGCTGATATACTTTGTCCATAAGGAACAGAGAAGGGACCGTTCACATGAAAACGCTGATCATCGGAAATCAGAATCGCTGTCAAACGGAAACTATTTTATCGAAAGGAGACTGACTGCAATGTTAAAACTCACGCCGCCCATGGGCTGGAACTCCTGGAACACCTTCGGGGAAAACATCAGCGAAGCGCTGATCTTTGAAACGGCGGACCGCATGGTCCAAAGCGGGCTGCCCGCCTGCGGCTACGAATACCTGGTGATCGACGACTGCTGGTCGCTGCGGGAACGCGGCGCCGACGGGCGTCTGGTGCCGGATCCGGCCAAATTCCCGCACGGCATGAAGGCGGTGGCCGATTATGTCCACTCCAGGGGACTGAAGTTCGGCATGTACTCCTGCGCCGGAAATATGACCTGCGCCGGTTATCCGGGCAGCTTCGAGCACGAGTTCATCGACGCCGCCACTTTTGCCGAATGGGGTGTGGACTTCCTGAAATATGACTACTGCTACCACAGCCCTCTCATCCCCGGCGAATACCTGTACCGCCGCATGGGGCTGGCCCTGGAGAACTGCGGCAGGGATATCCTTTTCTCCGCCTGCTCCTGGGGCTCCGATGAGACGCACGAATGGGTCAAGACCACTTCTTCTTCCATGTGGCGCTCCACCGGCGACATCTTCGACACCTGGGAATCCATCAAAAATCTGGCGAAGCAGCAGGAAAGGCTGTTCCCGTATCAGGGGCTGGGCTGCTTCAACGATATGGACATGCTGGTGGTGGGCATGTACGGCAAGGGAAACGTGGGGCTGGCGGGCTGCAGCGACATCCAGTACCGGACGCACTTCTCCCTCTGGGCCTTCCTGGCCTCCCCGCTGATGATCGGCTGCGATATCCGCGATATGACCCCGGCCGCCCTCTCCACTCTCACGAACCGGGACATCATCGCCATCGACCAGGATCCCGCCTGCCGTCAGCCGTTCCGCCTGCACGGCATATGGAACCACGAGGATCTGCTGCTCTACGCCAGACATCTGTCGGGCGGGGACATCGCCATCGGCCTCTTCAATCTGTGCGATCACAAGAATACGGCCCGCTTCAACCTGGATGAGCTGGGGCTGCCCTGCTCCACCGGCAAGACCCTTGTCATGACCGACATCTGGACCGGGAAGCCCGCCCATGTGCGCAACGCCAGCATGGCCTGGGACCTGGAGCCCTTTGACTGCGCCGTGTTCCGCGCGAAGGTGTCGGATCTGTGAGCGTCTGTCAGCGCTGCGGCCGGGAACTGACCGCCCTCGACATCGGCGCCCACAGAAAATTCGTGAATCGGGGCAGCACCTCTTTCTTCTGCAAGACCTGCCTCGCCGCCTGGCTGGGCGTCCCGGAAGCCCTGCTGGATCAGAAGATCGAAGCGTTTCAAAAACAGGGCTGCACGTTGTTCGTGCAGCCCTGATCCGTACTTTCTCTGTCCGCTCCTCAAAAACGGTTCGCGGTTTTTTATTTGTAGTTCACGATCTTGCCGAAATCCGCCTTCAGGGACGCGCCGCCCACCAGGCCGCCGTCGATATCGGGCTGTGCGAACAGCTCCGCCGCGTTGCCCGCGTTGACGGAACCGCCGTACTGGATGCGAACCGCTTCCGCCGTATCGGTGTCATAGATCTCCGCGATGCAGTCACGGATGCCCTTGCAGACCTCCTGCGCCTGCTGCGTGGTCGCGGTCTTGCCGGTGCCGATGGCCCAGATGGGCTCATAGGCGATGACCATGCCCTTCACCTGATCGGCCGTCACGCCCACCAGATCGGATTTGATCTGCAGACGGATCCAGTCCATGGTGACGCCCATCTCTCTCTGCTCCAGGCTCTCGCCGCAGCACAGGATCGGGGTCAGGCCGGCCTCCAGCGCCTTCTTCACCTTCTTGTTCAGCAGGCAGTCGCACTCCCTGAAGTAATCGCGGCGCTCTGAATGGCCGATGATGACGTATTTCACGCCCGCATCCACCAGCATGGACGCGCAGATCTCTCCGGTATAGGCGCCCTTGTCTTCAAAATACATATTCTCAGCGCCCACTTCCACATTGGTGCCCTTCACCGCTTCCACCACGGGGATGATATCGATGGCCGGCACGCAGTAAACCACGTCCGCCTCATCGGTTACCACCAGGTCCTTTAACGTATTGCACAGCTCTACCGCCTGGCTGGGAGTCATGTTCATCTTCCAGTTGCCGGCTATGATTTTTCTTCTCGCCATCGTCGTCTCCTTATTTGTCATCCGCCGCAGCCACGCCGGGAAGCTCCTTGCCCTCCAGGAACTCGAGAGAAGCGCCGCCGCCGGTGGAAATGTGGGTCATCTTATCCGCAAAGCCCAACTGATTGACAGCAGCCGCGGAATCGCCGCCGCCGATGATCGTGGTGGCGTCCGTCTCCGCCAGGGCCTTTGCGACGGCAATGGTGCCCGCCGCCAGGGTGGGATTCTCGAATACGCCCATCGGGCCGTTCCAGACGACGGTCTTCGCGGACTTCACGGCGTCAGCGAACAGCTTCTGGGTCTTGGGACCGATGTCCAGGCCTTCCATATCGGCCGGGATCTTGTCCGCGTCCACATAGGAAATCTCGACGGGGCCGTCGATGGGATCCGGGAAGGACGCCGCGATGGTGGTGTCCACGGGAAGCAGCAGGGTCTTGCCCAGGGCCGCCGCCTTCTCCATCATCTCTTTGCAGTAATCCAGCTTGGTATCGTCCACCAGGGAATTGCCGACCTCAAGGCCCTGCGCCTTCAGGAAGGTGAACGCCATGCCGCCGCCGATGATAAGGGTATCGCACTTCTCCAGCAGATTGGAGATCACGTTGAGCTTATCCGCGACCTTCGCGCCGCCCAGGATCGCCACGAAAGGACGAACCGGGTTCTCCACCGCGTTGCCCAGGAACTGAATCTCCTTCTCCATCAGATAGCCGACCGCATTGTCGCCGCCCTTTTCGGTGATATATTTGGTCACGCCTGCCACGGACGCATGCGCCCTGTGGGAGGAACCGAAGGCATCGCAGACATAGACATCGGCCAGATCTGCCAATTCCTTGGAGAACTCCTCGCCGTTCTTCGTCTCTTCCTTACCGCGGAAACGGGTGTTCTGCAGGAGCACCACATCTCCCTCTTTCATCGCCGCTACCGCCGCGGTGGCCGCTTCGCCGGTCACGTTATAATCAGCGACGAATTTCACTTCCCTGCCCAGCTTCTCGGACAGGCGCACCGCCACGGGAGCCAGGGATTCGCCCTCGTTGGGGCCGTTCTTCACCTTGCCCAGATGGGAGCAAAGGATCACCTTGCCGCCGTCCGCGATCAGCTTTTTGATCGTAGGCAGCGCCGCCACGATACGGGTTTCATCGGTGATGACGCCCTCCTTCAACGGCACGTTGAAGTCGCATCTCACCAGCACTCTTTTGCCTTTGACGTTGATATCGTCAACGGATTTTTTATTCAGGCCCATGATAAGGACCTCCTTTCTTACATGAATCGGGGCCCGGTCCCATGGACCGGACCCCTGTTGAGCCTAAGCCTTTTCTTTCCTTAAAATTGAGATTCCGTTCGCTCGAACGGTTTCCTGCCCGTCAGTCCTTTTATCAGGCGCCCAGCAGCTTGCCGAAGTGCTTGATGGTGCGGACCATCTGGCTGGTATAGGAGTTCTCATTGTCGTACCAGGAAACGACCTGAACCTCGGAGAGCTCGTCGTTGATGGGAAGAACCATGGTCTGGGTCGCATCGAACAGAGAGCCGTAGGTCATGCCGATGATATCGCTGGAAACAATCTCGTCCTCGTTGTAGCCATAGGACTCGTTGGAAGCAGCCTTCATCGCCGCGTTGATGGACTCCTTGGTAGGATTGCCCTTTACAACAGCGGTCAGGATCGTGGTGGAGCCGGTAGGGGTCGGAACGCGCTGTGCGGAACCGATCAGCTTGCCGTTCAGCTCAGGGATAACCAGGCCGATCGCCTTGGCGGCGCCGGTGCTGTTGGGAACGATGTTCACCGCAGCGGCGCGGGATCTTCTCAGATCGCCCTTTCTCTGAGGGCCGTCCAGCGTCATCTGATCGCCGGTGTAAGCGTGGATCGTGCACATGATGCCGGACTGGATCGGGAAGCTGTCATTCAGAGCCTTCGCCATGGGAGCCAGGCAGTTGGTGGTGCAGGAAGCCGCGGAAATGATGGTGTCTTCATTGGTAAGGGACTCATGGTTTACATTGTAAACGATGGTCGGAAGGTCGTTGCCGGCCGGGGCGGAAATGATGACATGCTTCGCGCCCGCATCGATATGCGCCTGTGCCTTCGCCTTGGAGGTATAGAAGCCGGTGCACTCCAGAACAACGTCAACACCCAGCTTGCCCCAGGGAAGATCAGCGGCTTTGGCTTCCGCGTAGATCTTGATCTCGGTGCCGTTGACCGTGATGGAATCCTCGCCTGCCGTGACCGTATCAGCCAGCGCATATCTGCCCTGCGTGGAATCATATTTCAGCAGGTGAGCCAGCATCTTGGGGGAGGTCAGATCGTTGATGGCAACGATCTCGAAGCCTTCCGCTCCGAACATCTGCCTGAAAGCCAGACGGCCGATACGGCCAAAACCATTGATAGCTACTTTTACTGCCATTTTCGTATCCTCCTAAAAATGTTTTATAATGTTTTGCCGCCTTCTGCGTCAGGGCAAAAAGCTTGACAAAATTTTATCATCACAGTTATTTTACCTAATTTATCCTGAAATATCAAGATGTAAATAGAAAATAATTGGAAACGCGGCAGGAATCTCCGGATTGCCCATATAAATTCCGCATTTCCCGCGCCGCACTGGGAAAAGCGGCGGCGAAAAGGCGCGCCCGGCCGGCATTTTTCGCGCAGACATACAATATCTGGTACGCCCCCGGCCGCATACCTCCACATTTTGCAGAAACGGATCCGTCCCGATCCGCGCACGCACGCCTCTCTCCCCTGAAGCGCCGCTCTCCGGCGCGCCGGTCAGCTCTCCACGCAGGCGCGGTAGGCGCGGTGAAGCTCCTCTATTTTTTCGCCCGCCATCCGGCGTCCCAGACCGGCCTCCCCTTCTTCTCCGGTCTGCATGACCTTCTGCAAAAACGCGCACGCCTCCGACGCCTCCCAGGCCGCGTCGCAGCTTTTGATGCGCTCCTCCAACTGCAGGGACTCCGCGTACAGATCCGGCCGCTCCGCCACGAAATTCACATATCCCTGCTCCCCGAGCGACATCCGAAGCGCAATCAGATACTGCGCGGCGCTTTCCCTGTCCCGGGTCAGCCGCCACGCCTTTTCAAACGCTTCCGCCGCCTCCCCGAACAGAAACAGTCTGGCGCGGGCCACGCCGCAGTTGTGGTATATCCTGCCCAGGAAAGCGGGATCCATTCCGGTAAGGCCCTCCAGCAGCTCCTCATACTCCCGCAGCGCCATCACATACTTTCCGCTCTGCAGGTAATAATCGCCCCGGGCCGCCGCGCGTTCCAGCTCGCTGGCCTTTTCGTTGATGCCGAGGATCTTCTCGATCTGCTCCGCCTCCTGTACAGGACAGTAGCCGGTATAGGAAAACAGCGTCCGGACAAAGGCGATGACCGGATCCTCCTCCCGCTGCGCCGCGGCAAGCTTTGCCGACAGCTCCTCCAGGGCGCACTGCTTTCCCACCCATTCCGCCAGCTCTCTGCCCAGAAGCGACGGCTCCAGCACCCAGGCGTTTTCCCGCACAAAGTAACAGAGCTCCTCCACGTTCCAGACATGGATCCTGGCGCGTTCAAAATAATAAGGCACTTCCGCCTGTTTTCCAAGACAAAGATAAACCCGTCCCATCCTCGCACACTCCCGTCACGCATCCGCTACAGAGAAAAGCTTTCTTCCCAGAATCTGTGTGTCGCGGGGAAAAACTCTCCGAAGCCCAGATCCTCCAGGCTCACATGCACCGTCCCCGCGTCCGTCATTTCCATTTTCATATGGATGCGGGACGCGCGGGCCGGCCGCTCCGGCAGACCGCTCAGCGTCACCCGGACCTCCCGTACATCCCTGCCGTCCAGCGGCGTGATCCGCAGGGTGAAAACGTTCTCCTCCTCCAGCAGGAATTCGCATTCCTTTCCGGCGTCGTACCAGTTGACCCCCGCGTCCAGAAGCGCCAGATACGCGTCCTCTCCCCGGCGGGACACGTGCATGCCCACATTGGCCTTAAGCATATCCTGCCCCAGAAAGGCGTAGCCCTTCACCGTATTGTCCGGAGAGAGCCGCTGCCTGGCGGCATAACAGGCGCCCTTGCTGTAAAGATTATTGCCCAAAAACACTCTGCGCCCCTCACAGAGCACCGGAAGCGTCTCCTGATACCACTCTCCCGCAAAGCCCCTGCCCAGCAGATAGATGGTGGAAACCTGTCTGCCGTCCAAAAGCTCCTTCATGGCGGCGGCGAAGGCATGATCCAACTGCATATAGCTCCGGCCGTCCGCCACCGCGTCGCCCACAGGCTGCACCGGCCTTATCCCGTCCAGATCCTTTTCCTCCGCAAAGGCCGCAATGGGCGTCGTGCGGCGGTTGACGGAAAACAGCAGCGTTTTCAGGCGGGCTTCAAAATCGCACGCCAGCACGTCCCTCCGCATCAGCTCCTCCGGCTGATTGATATTGTAATAAAAAAAGCTCTCCGCCCTGCCGATGATATAAACGTGCTTCGTTTTCAGCTCCAGGATGGAAACGGCGCCCGTGAGCGCGTCGATCACCGGCTTTGTGACGTTTTCCACCGTGAAGACCAGAGACTCCAGCCGGTCCGGATGCACGATGGGCGTCAGGAACGAAAAGGTCCGCCGCAGAAACAGGGCAAGAAGCGCCACGGGATCATAGGTTTTTCCATCGACCTCAAGCTGCTCTCCCAGCGCGGCCCGTTCCAGAAGCCGGTCCACCAGCACCGCCTCTCCCCGGCCGGCCGCTTCCTTCGCCTCTTTTCCGTACAGCCACAGCTCCCGGTCGGTGCGCCTGGCCAGACAGGCCGGGATCAGATAGTCCTCGCCGCCCGCCACCTGGCTGACCGTTTCCGGCTTCGTCTCTCCGGGCAGGCAGTAGCTGATCTGCGCGATGCTCTCCCCCAGATCATAGCCGGCCACGGCCCCTTCCGCATTCCGTTTTTCCGACGCCTGTGCGCGGTCCGAAAACCTCATAGCCCGATCCCCTCTCTCCTTTTCGCCGCCGTCCCGGCGGCAGCAGCGTTCCTTCCGCGGCTCACGATACCGCCGCGCCGCCTGTCCCGGCGATGCGCCGCGCCAGCCGCGGCGCCCGCCCCGGCGCGGTCACGTACGCGCCCGAAACAGTTCCTTTTCACAGAAATCCGTATACAGATAACGCTTCAGCAGCTCCAGATTCTGCCGGCTGGCATTTCTGCTCTGACAGTCCTCCAGATACTCCGCGGTGGCGGCCGACAGCAGCCCGTACCGGCCATGCGGGGCATGCGGCGCATCCTCCGCTTTTAACAGCCCGCTGTCCAGAATCGCCGCGGGACTGTCCGGCTCCGTCACATAATACTGCAGATTCTCCCCGGGAAACAGAATAAAGCCCGCCGTGAAAATTCCGGAACAGATATGCCGCATGGACACGCTTTCATATTCCGCCTCCGCGTCGCCCTGCCGCAGGATCCGGTAATTGAGCACCGCGCCCTTTTCCGGATCGCCCCGATATACCACAAAGGTCTTGTCCAGCAAAAGCTTCGCGCCGGGGATCAGATCGGGGAACTCCCGAAGCACGGGATGCAGCCGGTTCGCCTTCAGCAGCTCCGTCCCCAGCTCCCCTAAGAGCTTCGCCGTCTGCGCGTCCGCCGCGTCCCGGTTCGCCGCGTAATAGGTCAGACAGGCGATCCGGCAAAGCTCGGTAACCGGCTCGTTCTCCCGCAAAAGCCGGATCATTTCCTGGATCGCGTATCCGTGGATGGGCTGCTCCCCGATCACATAGCTGTAAGCGCACCGGTGCAGGAAGGCGATCCGTGTCTCGCTCCGGCCGCCCTCGGCCGCATACTGGCGCAGCAGCTCCATCCGCTCCGTCACATCCTGTCCGCAGAAAAGCATCTGCTCCAGGATCCGTTCACACAGGGAAAAGGTATTCAGGCCGAAGCCTTCCGCCGCGGCCCTGACCGCCTCCAGTTCTCCGACGCTGCCCTCGTAGTGCTCCGCGAGCTGGCGCAGCATATGCCCGTCATATTTGCCCTTCAGCGCCGCCCGGAAACAGAGCGCGGTCATGCGCGCATCCTGTTCAAACTGCCCCTGCTCCAACAGCCTGCTGCACATGCGCAGCAGAGTCCTGGCATCCTGCCGGTCCGCATCCGCTCCCTCCAGCCAGCGGTAAGCCTTTTCATAGAAGCCCTCCAGCACCAGATACCGCACGGCCTCCGTTCTCTCATCGGGCGAAAGCCCCTCCGGCTCCAGCAGATCCAGCACGGCATCCAGCTCCTCCGTCCTGTCCTCCTCGAAAAAGAACCGGACCAGCGCCATGCGCACAGCCCCCTGCCAGTCCTTCCGCACGCCGTCCGCACGGGCGATCTGCAGATAGCTGTCCGCCGTGGCCGCACTCACGGCGATCTGTACGTCCTGTACCGCTGCCAGGTGATAGGACAGCACATCCGCGGCAAAGGGCGCAAGAGAGGCAAAAAAGGCGCCGCGGTCGAACAGCGGCCTGCGCCGCACCGAAGCGTCCGCCGGACGCCGATGCAGGGAATCATCCTCAAAAAACAGCATGTCCCCTGCCCCGCACAGCTCCACACAGGCCCTTCCCCGGCGCAGAGGGACCGTCTTTTCGCCGCTCTGGCGGGAGGACAGGACGACCAGCTTCCCCGTCTCCCCGGGACAGATGACCTCGGACATGCAGACCAGCGCCGCCATCGCCCGAACGTTCTGCGGCGTGAACAGCGGCCCCGGCAGCAGCGCGCGGTACAGCTCGGCCAGATGGCGGTTCATCCTGCCTCTGCCAAGCTGGTCCAGCACGAACTGCTCCATCTGCGGGCGATACGCGATATAAAGCTCCGGATCCTCTTCCCGGTGCCTTTCCATATAGGCGTACAGATACGCCGCGTATTCGTGGTCCAGATTGCTCTGATAGGCGAAATAAATCTGCACGCTCCGGGGGATCTGTGCCTCCTGATCCAGATCCAGGCTCATCATATAATGCTCGTACAGCCGCGTGATGCGCAGCTTCTTCTCCACGCCCCGCAGATACCAGGGATTGGAGCCGCGGTCCACCCTGCCGCCCTTGATGAGCAGCGTACAGATCGCCTGCAGCGCCTCGTCGTCCTTCGTCGCCTCCCAGTACCGCTTCAGGATATCGAACAGCACGGCGTCATAATGCTTTTCCTTCCCGGCCAGATAGATCACATGCCCCATCAGGTCGCGGGAAAGAATACCGTTTTTCGCCCCGTACAGCAAAATGCGCCTGGCAGCGCCGTCAAGCCGTTCCAGCAGCACCGGGTCGGCGTTCAGAAGCTGCAGCGCCTCCAGATACAGGACCGGACTGATGCACCCGGCCTGAAACTGTACCTGCAGGAACTCCCATTTCCGGGCCGCGCTCCGGGAAAGCTGCCGGGACAGAAAGAGGATCAGCCACGCGATCCGCCAGTCCTGCCCGTTCCGGGAAAAGATCTCCTCAATCCGCAGCGTGGTCTTGCGCACATAGGATTCCTCCCGGTTATAGAGCGTAGTCAGATACAGATAATAGCAATATACGGCCGGGGGCGCGTCCTTCACCCGATCGTGCAGGCGCATGAGCACCCATCCCGCCTCGTCCGCCTTATCCTCCGTCATCAGAAGCTGGGCATGAAAAAGCTTGGGCGCAATGCTTTTCTCCGGGGAGAGCCGGATCAGCCTGTCCACACACTTTCTCGCCTCCGCCTTCCAGGTCTGCGCGTCCGTCTTTTTCATCCGGAACTCCTGGTACAGCGTCACGAGCCGCTTTTTCTCCTCCCGCAGCCCTGCGTGCCGCCTGTCCGCCTCCGCCGCCGCGCCGCGGCGTCTTGCGCGCACCGGCACCTCCAGCCTCCCATGGCACCATTCCAGCGTCACACAGCCGAAGTTTTCCCCGCCGTGGAGCTTTTCTTCGTCCAGAAAAACCGACAGACGGTACTGATTGCCCAGAAAATCCTCCTCCAGGATCCGGGTCTTCTCCACCGCCAGGAAATCGCCCCGGGTGTGCACCGCGATCTTCACCGGTCCCCAGCCGATCTTCTGGATGACCAGTTCCTCACTGATCTGCCCCGCCGCCTCGGTCACGGCGATCTCCCTGCGGCCCACAGAAAAGGAAATGGGCTGCTTTTTGCGGATGGCGATGAGGAATTCCTCCATATTGACCTCATTGCCCCGATGCGCCGAAAGCCCCCGGTACAACTGCTGCAGTTCTTCCTCCCGCTCCCCGATGATACCCGGGAACCGCTCCGAATAAAACAGCCGCACCGCCTCATCCCAGTTGGCCCGTGCCAGATTCGTGAACTGAAACAGATCGGAGATCTCCCCCAGGGAGCTCGCCGCCGGTTTCTCCTGCACGCTCACCCGCCAGGGCAGCTCGTATTCCCCATAATTGGATACGATAAAAAAACGCCCGCTGCGCGTTTCACCGCTCTGCATCCCGCCCGCGTCGAAGCGATACTCGATCTGTTCCTCGCGCCCGCCAAAGTACGCTGTCGGACACTGCATCCGCTCGTCGTCCGTCCGCACAAAGCCCTCCGCCGGCGCGCTTCCCCCGGCCGTGACCGCAAAGGAGCCCGCTGCCTTCTCGCCGGGGGCCAGCGTCAGTTCTTCCTGTTTCACGGAAAAAACGAGCTGTCCCGTGATGGGCACATACCCTTCCGTCCTGATATGCTCTCTCAGTTCCCGCATTTTGATCGCTCCTTCCCCCGGCCGGCCCACTCCCCATGGGCGCTCTTCCTTCCCTTTTTCTCCTCTCATCATACATTATTTTTCCCCGATATGCAACCTTTGCGCACAATCTCCCGGCCGCCCGTGTGCGTTTCCGGCATGCTTCCGGCGGCGTCCGGGCCCGGGACAGAGAGGATTCAGACACGCTCCCGCTTCATGAAAAACGTAGCGGATTCTAAGCTCAGTTTCGCCCCGACGGGCTCACTTCGCTAAGAACCGGCGTTTTTCAAGAGTCTGAATGCCTTCTCTGTCCCGGGCCCGGACGCCGCCGGAAGCATGCCGGAAACGCACGCGGGCGGCCGGGGACGCATATACTGGTAAAAACGCGGCTCCACCGAAAGGGCCGCCGTCATGCGTGAGGTTTTTATGTCCAAATCGATTCATGCCGCCCAACTGGCCGACACCCCCTATACGGGCACGCTGCAGGTGAACGTCACCTCCTCCGTCGGTTTTTTCCCGGTCAGCGGAGCGACCGTCACCATTTCAGCCGGCGAAACGCCGGACACGATCTTAGAACAGCTCTCCACCGACGCCTCCGGCCAGACGCCTCCGATCCAGCTTCCGGCGCCTGACCCGTCGTATTCGCAGGAACCTGGCCGCCCCCGGCCCTATTCCAGCTATATCATCGAGGTCACCGCTCCCGGCTATGAGCCGGTCCGCATCAGCGGCTCCGAAATCCTGCCGGGAGAAGAAAGCCTTCAGCCCGTTTCCATGCATCCCCTGGAGACCGCGCCGCCGGACGCGGAGGAGGAGATCGCGATTCCGGAGCATACCCTGTACGGCGAATATCCGTCCAGAATCCCGGAAGCGGAAATCAAGGAAGAAACGGACAGCGGCGAGGTGATCCTAAGCCGCGTGGTGATCCCGGAATATATCGTGGTGCACGACGGCGCACCGGACGACGCGGACGCGCCGGACTACTATGTCCGTTACCGGGATTATATCAAAAACGTGGCCTCCTCGGAGATCTACGCCACCTGGCCGGAAAGCACGATCTACGCCAACATCCTGGTCATTCAGTCCTTCACCCTGAACCGGGTCTATACGGAATGGTACCGGGCGAAGGGCTATCCCTTCACGATCACCTCCTCCACCGCCTATGACCAGAAATTCGTCTACGGGCGCAACACCTATTCCGATATCGACCGGCTGGTGGATTCCGTTTTCGCCAATTATCTCTCCCGCCCCGGCGTGCGTCAGCCCATCTTCACCGGTTACTGCGACGGGAACCGGGTGACCTGTCAGGGTCTGTCCCAGTGGGGCTCCAAATATCTGGGAGACCAGGGCTATTCTGCCATCGAGATCATCCGGTATTATTACGGGAACGACATGTTCATCAACTCCGCCTCCGCCATCAGCGGCGTTCCCGCTTCCTGGCCCGGCTACGACCTCGCCGTCGGCTCCTCCGGGACCAAGGTGCGCCAACTGCAGGAGCAGCTCAACCGCATCGCCCAGAACTATCCCGCGATCCCCCGGATCACGGCGGACGGGATCTACGGCGAACAGACCGCGGCGGCGGTGCGCGCCTTCCAGCGGATCTTCAACCTGCCCGCCTCCGGCATCGCAGATTACCCCACCTGGTATAAAATTTCCAACATCTATGTGGCGGTATCCAGAGCGTCGGAGCCGGGAACATAAACGGACGGCCCCGACGCTCCGCAAAGGAACGGCGCGCCTCACATCCCCCCCCCCGGAAAGCCAGCGCTTCCCGGGCGCCGAAAGGAACAGTGCTGTCCGGATGCCGAAGGGAAAGCCGCTTTCCGGATGCCATGCTTTCGGTCGCAAAAGCAAAGCGGCGGTGCGATCCCCTCTGCAAAAAACCGGAGCCGCGCGCCGCTTCGCGCCCGAAGGGTTCCGATTTTCCGCAGGGATCGTACCGCCGCCTGACATTCACATACCCGGATCCCGCTTACCGCGCTTCGTCCTCAGACACAGGCGCCGCGCTCTCCGATCCGGCATTCTCCGGCTCCGTCTTTCCCGACGCCGCAGCTTCCTCCGCCGCATCCTCCTCTGCCGCCTCTTCCTCCGCCGCGGAAGCACGGCCGGCGTTCTTCGCAAGCAAGAGCATGATGTCATTGGAACGAGCGATGAAACGGGTCATGGCCTCCGGCGCGAGAGGCGCGTTGGAAAGCCTCGCCAGATCATAGAGCTGCTCGCAGATCATCTTCGTATCACCGCCGTTCTCATGCGCCGTGATATAGGATACCAGCGGATGGGCCGCATTCAGCACCAGCGTCTCGCCCTCGGAGCCGAACGCCCCCATGTCCATGCCGCCGCCGTACATCTTCATCATGTCCTGCATTCTTCTGGTTTCCTCGGAAACCGTCAGCACGGAAGCGACCTTTTTATTTTTCAGCTTCTCCACAGAAACCTTGAGTTTATCGTTCTTCAGAGCCTTGCGCACCAGCTTCTCAAGCTTCTCCGTCTGGGCCTTCAGCTCTTCCTGTGCTTTCTTGCCGGTCCTGGCCCTGAAAGCGTCGGTCAGCTCCGCATCGATGCGGGCGAAATGGATGCCCTCATTCTTCGCCTCCAGTTGAGAAATGAAGGGCTGGTCAATGCGCTCCGGCAGAATGACCGCGTCCAGCTTTGCCGCCCTGAACATGTTGATATACTGACTCTGCTGCTTCTCGTCGGTGACGTAATAGATGGTTTTTTCCTTCTTTTCGTCCTTCTCGTCGCCGTCCGCCGCGGACTCGTCCTTCGCCTCGTCCACCACTTCGGCCTCCACCTTTTCGCCGTTCTCATCCACCGCGGCCTCATCGGCTTCGTCGGGATCGATCTTGTTGACCTCCAGGCACTCAGGCAGAGTCAGATATTTGCCGTCCAGGTTCTTGAAGAGAATATAATCCGTCATCTTCTGGCAGAACTTTTCATCCTTCAGGCAGCCGAATTTGATGAAGGGCGCGATATCGTCCCAGTATTTCTCATACTCGTCCTTCTGGGTCTTGCACATGCCGGACAGCTTGTCCGCCACCTTCTTGGTGATGTAGTCGGAAATCTTTTTCACAAAACCGTCGTTCTGCAGCGCGCTTCTGGACACGTTCAGCGGCAGGTCCGGGCAGTCGATGACGCCCTTGAGCAAAAGCAGGAACTCCGGGATGACCTCCTTGATATTGTCCGCGATGAACACCTGGTTGTTGTACAGCTTGATGGTGCCCTCGATGGACTCGTATTCCATGTTGATCTTGGGGAAATACAGAATTCCCTTGAGGTTGAACGGATAGTCCATGTTCAGATGGATCCAGAACAGAGGCTCCTTGTAATCCAGGAACACCTTGCGGTAGAATTCGATATACTCCTCCTTCGTGCATTCGCTGGGATTCTTCCCCCAGAGCGGATGGGTGTCGTTGATCAGCTCCGGCCGCTTCACGATCTTGATCTTATCGGGATCGTCGTCCTTTTCCTTTTTCACCGTCTCCACCACCGTGTCGGTGTCCAGCTTCTCGCTGGCCAAGATCGTCTCGGTATCGGGCGTGTTCTCCCGGGAAACATAGATCTCGGTGGGCATGAAGGAGCAGTATTTCTTAATGACCTCTTTCGCCTTGTACTCGTTGCAGAACTGCAGGCAGTCCTCATTCAGATACAGGGTAACACAGGTACCCACCTGCGTCCTGTCCCCCTCGTCCATGGCGAATTCCGTGCCGCCGTCACATTCCCAGTGCACGGCTTTCGCGCCGGGCTGCCAGGAAAGGCTGTCGATATGCACCTCGTCCGCCACCATGAACGCGGAATAAAAGCCCAGGCCGAAATGTCCGATGATCTGATCGTCGTTCGCCTTGTCTTTATACTTGCTGATGAAATCGGTGGCGCCGGAAAAAGCGATCTGATTGATGTACTCCTCCACTTCCTCCGCGGTCATGCCGATCCCGTTGTCGATGAACTTCAGCGTCTTCTCCTCCGGATTGACGATCACCTCCACCTTCGCCTTATAGTCCTCCGGCAGGCTGTACTCCCCCATCATGTCCAGCTTCTTCAGCTTGGTGATGGCGTCGCAGCCGTTGGAGATCAGCTCTCTGTAAAAAATATCGTGGTCGGAATACAACCACTTCTTGATGATGGGAAAAATATTTTCGCTGTTGATGGATAAGCTGCCGCGCTTCTCGGCCATAAAAATCACGATCCTTTCTTCTTGCAGACTGGGATGCCGAACCCCTTCGGCTCCTTCCTTTCACCGGAACGCATCCGTTCCTTTCTTTCCAGAAAACAGTTTATCCCTCTCCGTCCAAAATGTCAACAAAAAATTAGCACTCATTTTGACTGAGTGCTAACAAATGGCCGTAAACCCGCATGAACGCTGGATTTTTTCAATTCTAAATTTTTTATAAAAATATAGCTGACCCTGAAAGGACAAAAGCCGAACCGGTCATGGGCCTTCAAAACAGCGGCCGCAGGGCGTTACAGGCCGTCAAAATAGCGCTCGTATACGGCGAAAAAACCGGATGTCGTCACCGCGTCGTCGCGGATCAGCGTCACGGAATCCCACAGCTCTTCGTTCAACTGGCGCACCAGAGAATCCACGAACGTATCGTATTCCCGGTTAAACGCCTCGTTCCGCCGTTCGTCCGCGATCTTTTCCTTATTGAGCAGGGTCTGCGCCTCGTCAAAGGTGCTGACGCACCGGATGATATAAAAGCCGTCGGTCCCGGCGATGACGCCGCTGATCTCGTCCTTGCCCAGATTGAACGCGGCCTTTTCAATGGCCGCCTCCTTCTCCCCTTTTCCGAAGGAACAGGTGATCTCGGGATCCTCGCTGTTTTCCTGCGCCAGCGTCTCAAAATCCGCGCCTTCCTCCGCCTGCTGCCGGACCGCTTCGGCGGCGTTCTTTTCCGACATGCGGATCATCTGCACCGTGATCGTGCGCGCCTCGTCGTCGCTGATCTCGGGATTCACGTCCTCCACGATCTGCCGGTACACCTTCGCCGCCAGCGCATATTCCTGATACATCTGCAGGATGGTCGCGCGCTCCACGCCCAGCAGCGCCTTCTCCGTCTCGTTCAGGGAAGCGAAATATTCGTCTGCCGCCGCCTGCGCCCGCTGCTGCTCCGTTTCGTCCAGGACGACGCCCCTCTGTCCGGCCAGCAGCATCATGGATTTCACCTGCGCCAGTTCTCCCAGCACCTGCTCCTTGATGCCCTCCTCCAGCGATTCCCTGCTGCCCTTCACATCCCAGATCTGTTCCCCGTAAACCGCCTCGTACTGATTCTGGAGGTTCGTCAGATACACCATGGCCTCCGGCAGCGTACAGGACGCCTCCGCGATCCGGAATACCTCGTCCTCCTTCATGCCGGTGGTCAGCACCACTTTCGTCTCATCCGCGCAGCCGTTCAGGGAAAGGAGCGTAGGCACGGCGAGAAACGTCCATACAAAAAGGCAGGCCAAACGCCCGGCGCAGCGCGCGCAAAACCGTGCCGCGCCGCGCCGGGCTGTCTGTCCCGCTCCATCCCGGCGTTTTGCCGGGACCTTTTCTTTTGTTTCATCAAAAGGAAATGGATGCCGTCTCATTTTCACGATCAAAGAATGGTATGGATCCAGCCTTCCGGTCCTTCCGCTCTGCCCATCTGAATCCCGGTCAGCGTGTCGTACAGCTTCTGGGTGACGGGACCCATCTTCTCCATCCCGCTGGCGAAGCAGATCTCTCTGCCGTGGTCCACCACCTTGCCCACCGGACAGATGACCGCTGCCGTACCGCAGACGCCGCACTCGACGAAATTCTCCAGCTCGGCCAGCTTCACCGGGCGCTCTGTCACCTGCAGGCCCAGGATATCCTTCGCCACCACAGCCAGGGAACGCCTGGTGATGGAAGGCAGAATGCTGTCCGACTTGGGGATCACGATACCGCCGTCCCGGTCCACGAACAGGAAATTGGCCCCGCCGGTCTCCTCCACACAGGTGCGCGTGGCGGGATCGAGGAACATATTCTCATCGAACCCGTTTTCATGGGCGCTGACATACGCGTGCAGGCTCATGGCATAGTTCAGGCCGGCCTTGATATGGCCTGTCCCGTGGGGCGCCGCCCGGTCAAAATCGCTGACGCAGATCGTCAGGGGCTTCACGCCGCCCTTGAAATAAGGGCCCACCGGCGTCACGAACATGCGAAACTGATACTCCTCGGCAGGCTTCACGCCGATCACCGGAGAGCTGGCGAACATATAAGGGCGGATATAAAGGGTCGCGCCGCTGCCGTAGGGAGGGACCCACGCTGCGTTGGCCTTCACCACCTCTTCCACCGCCTTCACAAAACGGTCCGCGGGGAAGGGAGGCATCTCCAGGCGCTTCGCGCTGTCCATCATGCGCCGCGCGTTCAGATCCGGGCGGAACGTCACGATATGACCGTCCTCCGTCGTATAGGCCTTCAGGCCTTCAAACACTTCCTGGCAGTAGTGCAGGATCCCGGCGCACTCGCTGATATTGACGGTGGCATCCTTCGTCAGGCCGCCCTCGTTCCACGCGCCGTTCTGATAATCCGACACATAGCGGTAATCCGTGGGCATATAACTGAACCCCAGGTTTGCCCAGTCAAGGTTCTTCTTTTCCATAACCGATCACACTCCTCATCCGTTTTTGCAATGGCTTCTGCGGGCGTCGCCCTGCCTGACCTGCCGGCACGCTGCCGTCGGCGGTTCGCCGCAGTGCGCGCGTTCGAGCTTCGCTCTCACTCGCGGGCTTCGCCCTATGCCTCACGACGCCGGGGCGTGCACTTTCGTGCAGGCACGAAGTGCGCGTCCCGGTGTCGTGAGGCGCACTGCTCATTGCTTTCGCGAACATTATACCACCGTTTCGGTGGGAGGGGAAGTATTTTTTAAAGATCCTTTCCTGTGCTTTCCCATGAGGCGAGGGCGGTTCCGCACACGGGATATGCCGGTCAACTGCCGGTGATGGTGCCGCCGTTGACGTGGATCACCTGTCCGGTGACATAGGAGGCATCCCCGGAGGCCAGATAAACATAGGCCCCCGCCAGCTCGACGGGCTGTCCGGCGCGTCCCATGGGAACGTCCTGTCCGAATTTTTCGACCTCCCGGGCGGAAAAGGACGCGGCGATCAGAGGCGTCCAGACCGGTCCCGGCGCCACGGCGTTGACGCGGATCCCCCGCTCCGCCAGGGAAAGCGCGAGGGAACGGGTAAAGGATACGATCGCCCCTTTGCTTGCGGAATAATCGATCAGATCCTTTTTCCCTTCGTAGGCTGTGACGGATGCGGTGTTGATGATGCTCGCGCCCGGCCGGAAATGAGGCAGCGCGGCCTTCACAAAATAGAACATCGGGAAGAGGTTGACACAGAACGTGGTTTTCAACTGTTCGTCCGAGATGTCCTCAATGCCGTTCTGCGGGAACTGCACGCCGGCATTGTTGACCAGAATATCCAGCCCGCCCAGCCGGGACGCCGCGGTCTCCGCGATCTGCCGGCAGACGCTCTCGCTGCGGATATCGCCCGGCAGCAGGACGCATTTTCTCCCCAGCGCCTCCACGCACTGTCCGGTCCGGCGGGCATCCTCCTCCTCATTCAGATAGGAAATCGCAAGATCTGCGCCCTCCTTCGCAAACGCCAGCGCCACAGCCCTGCCGATCCCGCTGTCGCCGCCGGTGATCAGTGCGGTCTTATCCGCCAGCCTGCGGCCGCCCGGTTCGCAGAAATCCTCAAAAATGGGCAGCGGACTCATTTCGTTTTCGATGCCTGGCTGGCGCCACTGGTGCTGCGGCGGAAAGCTGCGCGGCCAGTCAGACTCTTTCAGGCAATCGCCCATAGCTCCTCCAGAAAACCGTTTTTTTCATAATATGCCGCCGCCGGAAAACAGTGCCGCCATTTCCGCACCGCCAGCCGGAAACGCATGAACCTTTTCAGGGAAAATGGGCCGCAGCGGCCCGAAGAATGCCGCTCAGAAAAATGCAAATCAAAAGAATGTTAGAAGACTTATTTCTGCGTACATATTTTCTCTGTCCGAATCGGAAAATCCTGCGCTCATCCTCAAACTGCCTCCGCAGCTCAGCGCCTTCCGCCCAGCAAACCGGCAAAAATCACCAAAATCTTCAGGCTCTTCTGCAGCTTGCTTTTCATCCTCGAAACGCGCGTTTTAAAGCAGTTTTCCTGAATGCCAAGCATATCGGACATTTCCTTTGCGCTGTATCCGTACAGATAATAATTGCGAAGGATTTCCATCTGCTCTTTGGAAAGCGCCTTCTCCACGGACATACACAGCTCCGAGAGTTCATATTCCTCGTCCCCTCCCGCGGCCCCGGCCAGCAGGTCAAGCGCCGCGGCATCCTCCACATACACCGCTTCTTTCTTCACCGACCACTTCATCAGCTTGTTTTTCGCCACCTGCATCAGAAATCCCGGAATATTCGGATGCACCCTGACGTCATCCCATTTCTGCAGCGCCACCAGGAACACGCTCTGTGTCAGGTCCTCCGTCTCATGCAGATTGAAGCGGGTCATTCTGTAAATATAAGAGTAAATGAGTTCATAATTCTCCCGGTATACATCTTCAAACTCGATCCGCACCCCGCCCATTGACAGCCGGTTCTCCTCATTTGCATCCTGAGCCCACACGTATTACTGCATACCGATCATCGTCATGTAGAACTGATAGAGCAGCAGATTCGTATCGTCCCCGTAATGCAGGCCGTCCGTGGAATGCACACCGCACTGTTTCAGCCAGGTATTGCTGTCCAGCCATACGATCTGCGGGATCAGCCGGGAAGAAAGGCTTTCATTGAACCGCCCCACCTTTTCCTCCGTGATCTCATAGGGATTCGCATAGACCGGATTGACGGACGCATAATAGACGGACGCACCCCGCGCTGTCCAGACAGCGCCCCAGGCGTTGACATC
Source organism: uncultured Eisenbergiella sp. (assembly GCA_947627215.1). Taxonomy (GTDB): domain Bacteria; phylum Bacillota; class Clostridia; order Lachnospirales; family Lachnospiraceae; genus Gallintestinimicrobium. The sequence continues at coordinate 11,063 of CANQVD010000005.1, read as the reverse complement.
CGCAAGATATTTGTCCACATCGTGCAGATCATTGACGCCCATGTTGATCACCACGCGGCTGCCCTTTCCGATGACCTTATCCGCCCGCGGGATGCCGGTATCATGGAACCATTCATACCGGCTCCGGTTTTCCGCGACCACAGCGACGGGGCAGACGCCCAGGCTGCGCTCCACGGCCTCCTTCAGCGTCACCATCCGGGAATCCCCGATGAACACAACCGGTGCGGCCGCCGCAGGCTGTTCAGCCTCCTGAGCCTCCTGCTGCGCCTGTTCCTGCTGTGCCTTCGCTGCCGCGGACGCCGCCTGCTGCGCCTGCGCCGGCTGTTCTGCCGCCATGCCGGCCGTATCCACAAAATACGCGTTTTCATACCGCACAAAACCGAGCCCGTCTCCGAAGACGATGAAATACCATCCCGTATCCGTCTGCCCCCAGGCGTTCACGCTCTGTCCGGCCTTCACCCTGCCCAGCACGGCCGTCTTCCGGTCCGGCTGCGCATAAACCGCCGCGCCCCTGGAAACGGCCATGGGCCGTACCCGGTTCCACTGCTCCAGCACGCAGCCCGGCATCTGCACGAATGCCGACAGAAGACCGGCTTCCTCTGCACGCGCTTCCAGAGGCACAGGTAGCACCGTCAAAAACAGCATCGTCAAAAACGCCGCCGCGGCATGCCTTTTCCATCCGCTCATCCTTTGACTTTTCATTCTCCACCCTCATTTCCGGCCGGCTTTCGGCCCTTTTTCCGATCTGAAAAACAGCATCTGATGCAGCGCTCCGGCAAACCGCCGGGCCGTGAACGCCCTGTGAAATATCCAGGCTGCCGGCACGGAAACCGCCAGCGAAACGGCCCCCGGCACGACCGGTCCCCATCCCGCAAACAGGTTCAGCATCTGATAAAAAACGAACATGTGGAGCAGATACAGCTCCAGGGAGATCCGCCCCAAAAAACGCAGGCATCCGGAAAAGCGTCCGATCAGCCCTCCCGCCTGCACCGCGAACAGCGTCCAGAGAACGCCTGTCGCAGTCTTGCAGAAAAGATTCCGTCCGCCCGGCGCCGAAAACGTTCCCGCCCCGCCCGCTGCCGCCGCCAGGACCAGCAGCGCGGCCATTCCGGAAAGCTGCAGCGCATAACCGCTTCGGGCGGGCCGCATCAGCTCCCGCTCCCACTCCGCCAAGGCGGTTCCGAGAAAGAACGCGGGATTGGACAGATACCAGAATTCCGCCCGGCCCTCCCATATGAGCCAGCAGGAATACCCCAGAACCGCGGCGCCCATCAGCACGGTTCTGACGCCCCGTCCCTTTCCCCACCGGTACACGGCAAAAAACACGCCGTAAAAAATCAGGATGTTCCGAATGAACCAATGATCGTATCCGGTCAGATACCGATACCAGTCTCCCGCGCCCTTCATGCCGCCCGAAAACAGCGCGGCGAGTCCGACGATCAAAAGGTAGGGCAGATAAGTGCCCCGCAGACGTTTCTCCCAGAACAAAGGGCCCGGACGCCGCGCCAGCGCGCTCTTCGTCAGTCCGTAGCCGGAAACCAGAAAAAACAGATCCACCCCGTAAACGCCGGCACGGGAAAACAGGAAGGCGGCCGTCCCCGCTCCGGCCCGTTCCGCATACCAGGGCGACAGATGGGAAACGATCACCAGCAGCGCGCCGATTCCCCGCAGCGCAAAAGACTGTTCCCCTGTCAGGAAGCAGCTTCCGTTTTTCAGTTCCCCGTCCATCCGGCACCTCCCTCCGCCCGGTTCCCTTCTGTTCGCCCGCCTTTTCTGACGGCCGCGGCGGGCCCTCTGACCGCTCTCACCAGCGCAGCGCGGCCCCGATCCCGTAATAGAGCGCCGGATTCCCCCGCAGCAGGTTCACGCTGCCGTCCGTATTCACAAGGATCAGGAAAAGGAAGCCCAGATGCAGCACGACGGCCGCCTTCAGCCAGACCAGGAACGGACGGAACAGCCCCGTCTGCATCGCCCGCCGCGCCGCGGCGAACAGACAGATCGCGGCCGCGAAAAAAATGCCGAAGGAAAGATCGGCGCTGTAGCGCTGCAGGATCCCCGCCCCGGTCGCGTCCACCGCGCAGATGACCGCCGACAGGAACAGCGACAGCCCCGCCAGAGGCGCGCCCTGCGCCCCCTCCCGCCGCCGGAGCATACCCGGCAGGAGCAGCAGGGGCCAGGTCAGCATGCTGCAGGCAAAAATCCCGCCGAAGCAGCTTTCCGATACCATTCTTCCCAGATAATCCGTATCGATGCGCGCGCTCCGAAGCCAGGGGAAGCTTCCCTCCAACTGCGCGGGCTGGAACAGGAAATACCACCAGCCGTACAGCACGCGTTCCAGATTCCATCCCCGATGGGTCATATCGTTGCTCGTCAGACTGTAGGACGCCCCGAAATCAAAGGGCGAACCGAAGCGGATCGCATTATAATACATGAGTCCCGCGGCCACCAGCACGAACGGCAGACCGAGCGCCGCCGTCCGCCCCGCCCCCTTTGCGGAAAAAAGCGTCCTCTCATGAAACACCTCGTCCCAGAACAGCGGTACCGCCAGCAGGGAAAAGAGCAGGAACTGCGGACGGCATCCCGCCGTCAGCGCCATGCAGAGGGAGCCGGCCAGATACCGGAACGCCTTCCCCCGTTCCCGGTTCAGTCCCGACAGCCAGCACCACAGCCCCGCCGCCGTAAACATGCAGGCCGCGGCAATGGGCACATGATAGAGATCCGGACGGATCAGCAGATAAAAAAGGGAATAGCCGCCCGCCAGCATGAGCACGCCCACGAAATACAGAAAAAAAGGCGTTTTTCGAAAAAAACGTTTCATCAGTTCATAGATCAGCCCCGCGGACGCGGTCAGGAAACCGGCCATGAACAGAAAAACCGCCTGATAATTCTGCAAATCCCTTCCGGTCGCCAGATAATACGGCAGATAGAGAAGCAGCTCCGGCACGATGCCGAAATAGACATAGTATTTTCCGCCGTACCAGGCGTAATCCGCCCGATAGGGGATCTGCTGCGCCTGGAGGGAAACGGTATCGTAGGGGTTCTCCGCCTCCATCAGGCGCGGATCTCCTTCTCCCAGATCCGTCCTGCCCTCTGCCAGCGCCCGGGCCAGCTCCTGATATTGGGCGTGATGCGGCCCCAGGTTTTTTCTGCAGGCCGGATCGATCTGCACAAAAACAAAAAGCAGCGCCAGAGAGAGAAGCACAAACGCCAGAACGCCGGCGAGAAGCCTGCGCCGTCCGGTTCCCCGCGCCAGCACCGCCTCAAAGGGAAGGGCCGCCCGTTCGGCGGAAAGCCCGGTCAAAAAAGCGGCCAGACAGAACCAGAGGAAAAAGCGCAGCGGATGAAAGGAAAAGGGCACGGGCCCGTTGATCCAAAGCCCGCGGATCCGACAAACCAGATCTCCCAGCTCTCCCGGCATCGCGGCGCCGGACGCATCCGCCGTCTCCAGACGCAGATACAGGTTTTTCACCCTGCCGTAGGGATAGATCTTCATCCGGGCGTTCTGTTCCACTTCCCGCAGAAGCACCCTGCCCGCCCCGAGCGGATACGTCTCACAACTGCCCTCGTCCCGGGCGAAAACGGTGGCCCGGATCTGATACCCGGCCGGAATATCCAGATCCAGCCAGAGCCGCTTCACATCCTTCTCCAGATCCATGATCTTTAACAGCAGAGCGCCCCCGCTCACCCGCAGATAACCGTCCTCCTCATAGACGTTTTCCTCTCCGCCGGCTGCCGTTTCCATTTCCTCCGCGGGAACATACCGCCACACCGTCTCCGTCCTGGCGGTCACATCCTCTCCCTGCGCCAGACACGTGCTCCAGAAGGAGGCCTGACAGAGCCCGCATTCCAGAAGAAGGGCGACGATCAGCGAAACAAATGCCCATCTGTATTTCCTCACGCTTACCGCCTCCTTCCTTCTCCGCGCAGACTCCGGCGCCGTTACAAGCTTATTTTATACGAAACCTCTGCACATTGCAAGCGGCCGGCGGCCTCCGGGACCAGGCGAGGCGGCTTCACATATACTGCTGCATGACGATCTGCAGCCTTGTCTCTCCCTGATAGGTATTGAGACCGGGATAATAAACCACGCTCATCCGAAGTCCGCCGCCGCGCCCCTCGTACAGCGCCTCCATCGCGTGCGGGCCGTATTTTTGCGCCACACAGGTTTCAAAGGCCTCCCGATCCCCGAAATACACCATTTCCAGCCGCCTTCCCGCGCCGTCCTGCACGGCGAAGCGCAGCGCGCTGCCCGTCCGCCCCATCACCCGGGCGGAAAGGAGCAGCAGGTCCTTCTGCGCGAAAACGGGTCTGGGATTGCCCGTTCCGAAGGGCTCCAGCCGCTCCAGCTCCTCCACCAGGGAATAGCTCACGTAGGAGACGGGCATGGGGACGTCGATATGAATCTTCTCCTGCAGATCCTCCGGCGTCAGCCTGCAGAGCGCGTTGATCTCCCTGCGGAACGCCCCGATATCCTCCTCCCGCATGGAGAGCCCCGCAGCCATCCTGTGTCCGCCGAAACGGGTGAAAAACCGGCGGCATCTGGTCATCTCCTCATAAATGTGATAGCCCTCAATGGAGCGGGCGCTTCCCTTCACGCCATCCTCGCCCCGGGTGAGCACAAACACAGGCTTATAATACCGCTCCCGGATGCGCCCCGCGATGATCCCGGCGATGCTCTCATGACAGTCCGGCAAAAACACCACCAGCACCCGATCGTCCTTCAGGGGCCCGCCCTCGATGAGCCCTGCCGCTTCTTCCACGAAACGCTCCGTCATCTCCTTGCGGCTGTCATTGAGCTGTTTCAGATAGGCCGCCCGGGGAACCGCCTCCTGTCTGGTTTCGCTTTCCAGAAGGGCCAGCGCGTGCGCCGCCGTATCCAGCCGGCCGGACGCGTTCAGACAGGGACCCAGCACGAAGCCGATATGAAAAGCCCCGATCCGCTTTCCGCCGCTTCCGGGCAGAATCCCGTTCACCTCCATCAGCGCGCGCAGCCCCTGATTCGCGCTGTCCTGCATCAGGGCGAGCCCGTGCCGGACGAGGATCCGGTTCTCATCCTGCAGGCGCATCACATCGCATACCGTGGCAAAGGCCGCCAGCTCCAGAAGCTCGTCCAGCACATTCCGCTCCCCGGCGGGCAGGGACGCATCCGTATGAATCCCCGGACAGCCGCAGTCCGCGAAAAGCCGCTGGATCAGCTTGAAGGCCACCACGGCCCCGCAGATCTCCGGAAAGGGACAGGTACAACCGGGCAGCTTAGGATCCGCGATCACGTCTGCCGGCGGAAGAATATGCCGCCGCACCGTCCCGCCAGTCTCTTCCTCCGTTCCTTCCTCATAAGGGACCTCATGGTGGTCCGTCACAATGACGGTCATGCCAAGCGTTTTCGCCAGACGGATCTGATCCGCCGCGGCGATGCCGTTGTCACAGGTCAGGATCGTATCCACCCCGTCCCTGCGGGCGTCCTCCACCAGATGATCGTTCAGCCCGTATCCGTCTCTCACCCGGTGCGGGATCGCCGTATCCACCGCCGCCCCGAGACTCTGCAGCCCTTTCTTTAAAATATAAGAAGAACAGATCCCGTCCGCGTCATAGTCTCCTATGACGCGGATGGACCTGCCCTCCCCGATCTTTCTCTTCAAAAGTGCCGCCGCTTCTTCGATTCCCGGAAGCGATGCCGGATCATACAGCTCACTGACCGTACCGTACAGATACCGCCCGATAGCCTCATCCCCCACCACATCCCGGTTCCGGAGAATGCGCGCCGTTACCGGGCTGATATGATACTTCCGCGCGATCCCGTCAAAATCGGCCCTCTTCGCAGCCACATACCATTTCGCCATATTTCACTGCCTGCACTTCTTTTTATGAAATTATATCCGTGCCGCGTTATCCCTTCGCCGCTTTTCCGGACGCTTTCTTTCCCTGTCCGGCGGACGCCTTCCCGCCCTGTACAGCCGCTTCCTTTTTCACCAGCTTCGTGCGCATCAGATACCACATCGCGCCGGTCAGACATACGGAGGAATACGCGCCGCAGACGATGCCCACCATCAGCGGCAGGGCGAATTCCTTGATGCTGGACACGCCCAGCACATACAGCGCCGCCACCATGATAAACGTGGTCAGGGACGTAAAAATGCTCCTGGACAGCGTCTGGGTGACGCTCTGATCCACCAGCCGCCGCAGATCGACCTTGCTGCCGGCCAACTGCAGGTTCTCACGCACACGGTCGAAGATGACGATGGTGGCGTTGATGGAATAACCGACGATGGTCAGCATACAGGCGATAAAGGTATTGCCCACGGACACCTTCGCGATGGCGTAAAACGCCAGCACCACCAGCACGTCATGCAGCAGGGCCAGCACGCTGCTGGCGCCGAACCGGATATCCTTGAACCGGAACCAGATATAAACCAGCATCAGCACCGTGGAAACCAGGATCGCCAGGACCGCGCTGGAACGCATCTCGGAGCTGATGGTGGAACTGATGGTCTCCGCCGTGATGCCCGACTCATCCACGCCGAACTGCTCCGCCAGCGCCTCATTCAGTTCTTCTCTCTGCTCCACGCTTAAGGTGCGGGTTTTGAAGATCACCTCATTGGTGCCCTGCACCTTCTGCGTCTGCACGTTGGGATCGCCGCTGATATCCTCGATCACGGGCACCACGTTCACGTCCAGATCCTCGATGCTTCTGTTCTCCGGGAATGTCACATTGGTGGAGGTGCCGCCGATGAACTCCAGGCTGTAGTTCAGCTGATTGCCGATGGAGGCCTTATTGATCCCCATGAATACGAAGCCGGCCAGGATCACCGCTCCGGAAATCGCGAAGAATACCGCCTTTTTGCCCAGGAAATCGATGGGCGCCCTGTCCTTCGCCCGGCCGTAATATTTTTCAGCCTGGAACCCGACCGCATACAGCGCGTTCAGGATCAGGCGGGTCACCACCAGCGCCGTGAACATGGACAACACGATACCGAGCGCCAGCGTCTGCGCGAATCCCTTGATCGTGCCCGTCCCCATCCAGCCCAGCACCGCTGCCGCGATCAGCGTGGTCACGTTGCCGTCGAAGATGGCGGAAAATGCCTTCTGGAAGCCGATCTTGATGGAGGAGCGCACCGTCTTGCCGGTGGCGATCTCCTCCCGGATACGGGCGAATATGATGACGTTGGCATCCACGGCCATACCGATGGAAAGGATGATGCCGGCGATGCCCGGAAGCGTCAGGGTCATATCAAAGCCGTTCAGCAAAAGCACCAGCATGACGGTGTACAGGCACAGCGCCAGAGAACTGGCCACGCCGGGGATCCAGTAGACCGCGATCATGAAAATGACGATGACGGCGAGACCAATGGCGCCGGCGATCAGGCTCGTCCGGATGGCATTGCTGCCCAGTTGGGCGCCCACCACGTTGGAACGCATCTCGGACAGCTCCAGGGACAGGCCGCCGATCCGGATGGTGGAAGCCAGAATATTCGCCTCCTCATAGGAGCCCATTCCGTTGATCACGGCACGTCCGTCGGTGATCTCCGCCTGCACCCTGGGCGAGCTGACCACCTCGTTATCGTAAATGATATAGATCACATCATGGTTGGGATAAGCCGCCTTCGTGGCGTCCGCGAATTTCTTCGTGCCCTCGTCCGTCAGGCTTAAGGATACCACAGGCTCCTGATTGCCCAGATCGTCGGACTGATATCCGGCCTGGGCGTCCGCCACATCGGTGCCGGTCAGCACCACCTCGCCGTTGGTATCCATGAACATCAGGGAACCGGGGCTGCCCAGCTCCTCCAGGATCGCGTTGGCGTCGGACACGCCGGGAATCTCGATATTGATGCGGTCGCTGCCCTCCTGATAGACCTGCGCCTCGGTGGAATAGCTGTCCGCGCGCTGCTGCAGCTTAAAGATCGTATCGCTCATGTCCTCCGCGCTGGGATTGCCGTCTCCCACCACCTCGTACGTGATGCTCACGCCGCCCGCCAGATCAAGTCCCAGCTTGATGTTGGAAGCCGAACCGGTCTTGGTCGCGGAATCCACACCGAACACCGCCACAAACGTACAGGCGATCAGGAGCGCCACCGCGGCGACCAGTGTGATAATCCCTTTTTTCTTGTCCATTTTTCCATTCTCCTTATTCTTCTTCATCGGCCAGCGCCGCTTTTATCATGATCGCGCATTCCACGCGCTTTTTCTGCAGTTCGCAGCCCAGCTCGTAGGCGCCGTTGATATCGCCGCTGCTGTTCCAGGCATTGGCCGCGCAGCCGCCGCTGCAGTAGAACCTCGCGAAGCAGCTCCGACACTTCTCTCTGGAATAAACGTTGCATTTCTTAAATTCGGAAACGATATCCTGACGCAGGACCCCTTCGTTCACATTGCCCAGACAGAAATCCTCATTCCCCACGAACTGATGGCAGGGATACAGATCGCCCCAGGGCGTCACCGCCAGATATTCCGTGCCCGATCCGCAGCCGGAAAGCCGCTTTGCCACGCAGGGACCGCCGCTCAAATCGATCATGAAGTGGAAAAAGTTGAAGCCTTTTCCTTCTTTTCTTCTCTGAAGGAGCTCCCGCGCCAGCCTGTCGTATTCTTCCTTCAGCTTCGGCAGATCCTCCTCCCGCAGCGCATAGGGCTCCTTCGGGTCCGCCACCACGGGCTCCACGGAGATCTGTTTAAAGCCCAGATCCGCCAGATGCAGCACATCCTGCGAAAAATCCGGATTGTTGTGGGTGAAGGTGCCGCGCACATAATAATTGGTCTGGTTCCGGCTTTCTGCCAGCTTCTGAAATTTCGGAACGATCGCGTCGTAGCTGCCCTGACCGCCCCGGAACGGGCGCATCCGGTCGTGGATCTCCTTCCGCCCGTCAATGCTCAAGACCACATTGCTCATTTCCCGGTTGACGAATTCCTGTACCTCATCGTCCAGAAGCACGCCGTTGGTGGTCAGCGTGAATCGGAATTTCTTATGGTAAGGCTGCTCCAGGCTCCGTCCGTAGGCCACCAGATCCTTCACCACCTGCCAGTTCATCAACGGTTCGCCGCCGAAAAAATCCACCTCCAGGTTGATCCGGTTCCCGGAATTCTTCACCAGGAAATCCAGCGCCTTTTTCCCTACTTCAAAAGACATCAGCGCCCGCCTGCCGTGATATTCTCCTTCCCCGGCGAAGCAGTACGCGCAGGCCAAGTTGCAGTCATGGGCGATGTGCAGGCACAGCGCCTTGACGACGGTGGGCCGGTCGGCAAAGCTGTCGATATAGGGCTCGTAGATATCCTCCGCAAAAAGCGCGCCCGCCCCGGCCAGCTCCAGGATCTCCTCCGCCGCGCCAAGAAGCTCCTCTGTTGGGACAGCCCCTTTGAGTCCGGCCTGAGGCCCTGCGGCCTGTCCCGCTTCCGCCGCCTCGGCAGCCTGTCCCGCCTCCGGGACCTCTGCGGCCAGCGCCTTCGCCAGCGTCTGTGCGTCCCGCACGCCCGCCTGCCAGAGCCGCTCCGCCGTCGGAATGGCCCGATATACCACATCATCCACCACGTGAACGCTGCCGCTGTTCACGTCCATCACGATGCTGTAACCGTTATTCTGAAACTGATGTATCACTAAAATAAATATCCTTTCTATCCCCGCGCCGCATGCCGCCGCGGGCCGTCTGCGGTACACGTATAATAAGCAGCGATGGGAATCGCTGCTTATAAACTGTTTTCCGTCTGCTTATTTTACCTTTTCACAGCTCTGATTTCCTACTGTGCAGGATGTCTTGCATGCAGACTGGCAGGATGTCTGACACTCCATACAGCCGCCCTTTTTCATGGATTCCTTCAGGTCCCTTGTTGTCAATGTCTTGATATGCTTCATCTTTCCTGGCCTCCTCCTTCCGATCCTCTCCCGACGGGAGCCGTCTTTTTCATAACTTCGTACAGTATAGCATAAAAAGAAAGCGAGGAAAAGTACTTTTTTCAAAAACTTCTATTTTTCGCGGCGGGCAGCGCCCATCCATACGCGCGCAGGAGCCCGGAACGAACCCCGGCCCGTCCGCCCGCGCGCATTCCATTTTCCCGGACCGTAGAAAAACGCCGGTTCTTAGTGAAGCAAGTCCGACAGGACGCGGCTGAACTTAGAACCGCTGCGTTTTTCTTCGAGCGGGAGCGCGTCCGGAAAAGGAATGCGCGCGGACGGACGGGGCGGGGGTCGTTCCGGCTCCTGCGCGCGTATGGATGGGCGCTGTCCGCCTGTCTTAGCTGATCATGCCTCCCAGCATGCCGCTGCCCGCGCAGATCATGAGGGTTGTGAAGAACCGGGTGTTCAGGTCCCGGAAGGAATGGTTCACAGCCAACGTCAGCGCCGCCAGCACGCAGAAATACAGAACGCCGCAGATCAGCCCCCAGAGAAAGCGCCGGTCCTTCACACATTTTCCGCAGAGGAACCCCGCGGCCAGGGACGAAAGCGCGTAGATCACGATAATGCCGATGTTTACGATATTCTCCGACAACTGAAGCCGATACAGAAGCAGCGCCAGCAGAAGCAGCCCCGCCCCCGTCAGAAGATATGCGGCCAGCAGGCATTTGACCAGCGTCACCGGAACAGCGGGCGCGGCCTTCTGCGCCTGTCTCATGTTTCCCATATTCATCTCTCCCATCTTTTTCATTCGGCCCGCTTTCCGTCTGCTGCGCATCCGCAAAGGGCGGCAATTTTTCCCTTCGCTGCAGGGCCGCGGCATGCGGCCGTCGGTCAGCGGATTCCCATTTCATGTATATTCCGCCCTGTCCCCGAACATTCCGGCGATGTCCGGGACAACCGGCGGCCGTCCTGTGCGCGTTTTTCTTGACGCCCCTTCCACCGGATGATACAATGAAGGAAGCGGGACGGAGAAGACACTCATCGCAAAAAACGCAGTTCCGTACATCATCATATAAAGGGGGGTTGGATCCCATCGAAAAAAAAATTTCCGTGATGGATGAAACAGGCAGAGAATATGAAGCGACCTACCCGAAAAGGGCCAGAGGTCTTGTGAAAAAAGGCAGGGCACGCTTTGTAGACGAAAATACGATCTGCCTTGCGTGTCCGCCTGCGATACAGGAGGATA